>DCHK01000024.1 GCA_002315615.1 Bacteroidales bacterium UBA1754
TCCCTTGCGTAAATCATAAGAATAGAGGGCTTGGGGGCTACTTCCGCCGATGAAGAGGAAAATCATTCCGAGCAAAACAAATGCAAGGTCGATGGCTTTGTTTCGAAGATTTTTTTCGTGAAAAAGCAATGCACCACACGCAAAACTAACAATTACACTGCCACGACGAATCATAGAGACTACAGCAATGAGTGCACCGTCAAAACTTAGGGCATAGAAGTATGCGAAATCTGCAATACATAGAAAGATGGAAATTAGCGGAATGCTCCATCGCCAAACAAATGGCGTGGTGTTTTTCCTATTCGGAAACCACAAAACAAGCGTAACAATAGCCATCTCTACAAATTGATAAATATTGTACCAACTTTGCACTACCATAGGTTGCACACCTCGCGAATGAATCAAATATTTATCAAACAATCCGCTTGCCGAACCGAGCAATGTGGCAAGTACCAAAAAGATTATCCAACGATTATGCGTAAAATTTATTCCTTCTTTTTTGCCCGTTCTGCTAAGCAAAAAAAACGAAAAAATCGCCAAGCAAACACCAATCCATTGATATAAATTCAGTTTTTCTGAAAAGAAAATCAATGCGCCAAGCAGCACCATTACAGGACGCGTAGCATTTATCGGTCCTACAAGTGTGAGCGGCAAATGTTTAACTGCAAAATAGCCAAAAATCCACGATGAAAGCACCAAAATCGACTTCAGAAACACTAACTGATGAACATCAAAACCAACGCTCTCTACGTAGAACAGACTGTCAGCACTAATCTTACCAAAAGCCGATAGCAAAATAAGCGGAGCAAATATAACGGTAAGGAAAAAAGTGTTACACAACAACACTGGAATTACAGCATTTTCGTGCAACGATTTCTTCTTGCTTACATCATAAAAACCAAGCAAAACAGCCGAACAAAATGCGAGTAAAGTCCAAAACATAGGAGTGATAGAGTTAAGAGTGAATAGTTAAGAGTTGAGAGATTAGAGTTGAGAGTGATTAGTATTTTTTGCAAAGTTAAGCAATATTACAATTTTGGGATTTAACAATTTTCAAAAAAATCCGTATCTTTGAAATTGTAAAAAACTTACAGCAGTGGCAAACCGAAATTTTGCAGAAACACCTTTGATGAAACAGTTTTTCGAAATGAAATCGCAACATCCCGATGCGATTTTGCTGTTTCGTTGTGGCGATTTTTACGAAACTTACGGCGAAGATGCTGCTACGGCAGCCAATATTCTTGGCATCACACTCACCAAACGCTCAAGCAAGCAAATCGACTCGCCAGAAATGGCAGGTTTTCCACATCACGCACTCGATACTTATTTGCCAAAACTAATTCGTGCAGGACTTCGCGTTGCAATTTGCGACCAATTGGAAGACCCAAAGTTTGCAAAAAAACTCGTCAAACGTGGCATTACCGAAGTCGTTACGCCAAGTGTATCGTACAACGACAACACTTACGACAACAAGGAAAATAGTTTTTTGGCAAGCGTTCATTTTGGCGAAAATAATGTCATTGGTTTGGCGTTTTTAGATATTTCTACGGGCGAATTTCTTACTGCACAAGGCAATGCAGAATATGCCGATAAATTATTGAATAGTTTTTCGCCCAAAGAAGTTATTTACGAAAAAGAACATCGTGCCGATTTTGAAAATATTTTTGGGAAGAAATTCTATACTTTTGGGTTGGACGATTGGGTTTTTACCTACGATACTTCTTACGACCGTTTGCTGAAACATTTTGAAGTGAAAAACCTAAAAGGTTTTGGCATCGAAAGTCTAAAAATGGGAATTGTGGCAGCAGGCGCAGTTTTCTATTATCTCGACCAAACTCACCACGAGCAAACGGGACATATTAAAGTGCTGTCGCGCATAGAAGAAGATAAATACGTGTGGTTGGATAGATTTACCGTAAGGAATTTGGAACTTTACGGAACGCTGAACGACGGTGGCAAAACACTTTTAGACGTGATAGACCGCACTGCTTGTCCAATGGGCGCACGTATGCTGAAACGTTGGGTTGCATTCCCACTGAAAGACGTGAATGCCATCAACGAGCGTTTGCAAATGGTGGAATTTCTTTTCAAACATCCCGATTTCAAAGAATTGCTTCATACGCAAATTTCACAAATTGGCGATTTGGAACGAATCATTTCGAAAGTGGCGGTTGGGCGTATCAATCCGCGTGAGGTGGTGCAACTACACATTGCACTCGAAGCAATTGAACCAATTAAAAACGCTTGTGCCGAAGCCGACGATGCCATTCTTAAACGCATTGGCGACCAACTGAATCCTTGCATTCTTATCAGAGAAAGAATAAAAAAAGAAATTCAGCCAGACCCACCGATTGCCGTAAACCGCGGAAATGTGATTTGCAAAGGTGTGGACAAAGAACTCGATGAACTGCGCGAAATTGCTTATTATAGTAAAGATTATTTGCAAAAACTGCAAGACCACGAGAGCGAAAGAACTGGCATACCGAGTCTGAAGATAAGTTATAATAACGTATTTGGTTACTACATTGAGGTGCGCAACACGCACAAAGACAAAGTGCCAGAAGATTGGATTCGCAAACAAACACTCGTAAATGCCGAACGTTATATTACGCAAGAATTAAAAAAGTACGAGGAAAGGATTCTGACTGCCGAAGAAAAAATTTTATCTATCGAGACAAGCATTTTTACCAATTTGGTACAAGCGCTTTCTGAATATATTTCGAGCATTCAACTTGACGCTACGCTTTTGGCACAACTCGATTGTCTGCTATCTTTTGCCAAAATTTCTGAAGAAAACAGATATATTCGTCCAGAAGTAAACGATTCACTCATAATTGACATTAAACAAGGCAGACATCCTGTAATTGAAAAACAATTGCCAATCGGACAGCAATATATTGCCAACGATGTGCTACTCGACAACGATAGTCAGCAAATTATCGTCATCACCGGACCGAATATGGCAGGTAAATCGGCTTTGTTGCGACAAACGGCACTCATCACACTGATGGCTCAAATTGGTTGTTTCGTACCTGCCGAAAGTGCCAAAATAGGCATTGTTGACAAAATTTTTACGCGCGTAGGCGCAAGCGACAATATTTCGGTGGGCGAATCTACTTTTATGGTAGAAATGAACGAAGCCGCTTGCATTTTGAACAATATCTCGAATCGCAGTCTTATTCTTTTCGACGAATTAGGTCGTGGCACAAGCACCTACGACGGCATTTCTATTGCGTGGTCTATCGTAGAATTTTTGCACGAAAACAAAAAAGCACACGCTAAAACGCTTTTCGCCACACACTACCACGAACTGAACGAAATGGAAAAAACATTCGAAAGAATTCGCAATTATAATGTTTCGGTGAAAGAAATTGACAAAAAGGTTATATTTTTGCGAAAACTTGTGCGAGGTGGCAGCGAACATAGTTTCGGCATTCACGTGGCAAAAATGGCAGGAATGCCACCATCAATCATAAAACGTGCCGACGAAATACTGAAACAACTTGAAACGAACAACAAACAAAACCGCGAAATAAACATTGAAAAACAAAGTGCGAAAAACAGCGACTATCAATTGAGTTTTTTCCAATTGGACGACCCCGTACTCTCGCAAATTCGCGACGAAATTTTAGGTATCAACGTAAATAACCTTACACCACTCGAAGCACTGAACAAACTGAATGAAATAAAATCAATTTTGACAGGGAAAAAAACGTAAATCAATTAAGAAAATTAAAGTAATTAAATAAATTAAAGTAATTGAATGATTTACAATTAGTTATCTTTTACTTGTTATTAACTTAAATATTTCACATTCCTAATTCCTAACTCCTAATTTCTAACTAAATGAAATATTACAGCACAAACGGGAAACAAAAAGACGCAAGTCTGCAAACTGCAGTAGTAAAAGGTTTGGCAGAAGACAAAGGACTTTTTATGCCGAATGAAATTCTGAACTTGCCGAAATCTTTTTTTGACAATATCGAAAATCTTTCGTTACAAGAAATTGGCTACCAAGTAGCGAACGCCTTTTTCGGCGAAGATGTAGAAGCCGATGAACTGAAAAGAATTGTTTACGAAACATTGAATTTCGACATTCCTTTAGTAAAAGTAAGCGACAATATTTATAGTTTGGAAATGTTTCACGGGCCTACGGCGGCATTCAAAGATGTAGGCGCACGATTTATGTCGCGTTTGTTGGGATATTTCATCAAAAAACAAGGCGAAAAGAATGTAAATGTACTTGTTGCCACTTCGGGCGACACGGGCAGCGCTGTTGCTAACGGATTTCTTGGCGTAGAAGGCATACACGTGTATGTGCTTTATCCTAAAAATTTGGTAAGCAAAATTCAAGAATGCCAATTCACCACTTTGGGCAAAAACATCACTGCAGTAGAAGTGAGCGGCACATTCGACGATTGTCAAGCACTTGTAAAATCTGCCTTTATGGATGCCGACTTGAACAAGCATATGAAACTTACTTCTGCCAATTCCATCAACGTGGCTCGCTTTTTACCTCAAGCATTTTATTATTTTTATGCTTACGCACAACTGAAGAAAATGGGCAAAGCAAAAAATTTAGTTTGTTGTGTGCCGAGCGGAAATTTTGGAAACATCACGGCAGGACTTTTCGGCAAACGAATGGGATTGCCAATTTCGCGCTTCATTGCTGCCAACAATAAAAACGATATTTTCTATCAGTATTTGAAAACTGGCGAGTACAATCCGCGTCCTTCTATCTCTACCATTGCTAACGCAATGGACGTAGGCGACCCAAGCAACTTTGCACGTGTTTTGGCTCTTTATGGTTCGCACAAAGCAATTTGTGCCGACATTGATGGCGCAACCTACACCAACGAACAAATTGCCGAAACAATGAAACAATGTTTCGAGAAAGAAGGTTATTTGCTCGACCCACACGGCGCTTGTGGCTATCGTGCTTTGAAAGAGCAATTGAAATCAGACGAAGTGGGTTTCTTCCTCGAGACTGCACACCCTGCAAAATTCAAAGATACGGTAGAGAAAATTATCGGTAAGGAAGTGGAAATTCCTGCTGTACTACAAGCATTTATGAAAGGCACAAAACAAACAGTGGAATGCAGTAAGAATTTTGCTGATTTCAAAGCATTTTTAATGAAAGAATAAAAACGCTAAATTGTTTGTACAAAAGAAGTTTGTAGAAATTTCAAATTAAGCAAATCAACATCTTCTATCACAATCCAACCAGAAAATGTCTTTGTGATATATTGTTTAAGAATCTTGGGAATTGTCATCTCGGGATTCTTTTTTTGTTGTTCCGCAAGTAATTTTAATATTGACTCTGTAGAAAGATTCCAATAGTTTGGACAAATTATGCCGTTATAAAAAACGGTAAATGCAGTTTCGGAGTGTGAATTGCTCAAATTTATGTCTAAAATTTCGCTCTTCGCTGTGTCGAGCAAAGCATTTTGAAGCAATTCGCCTTTTGTTGTAAAAATATAATGTGCTGCAGCGTATTTCATTCTTTATCAGGAAATTCTTCGCGCATTTTTTCTATATTTTTATCTACTCTTTTGTAGATTTTTCGCAAACCTTCTATGTCGTTCACTGTGTACCATTGCAAAGAACTATCAAACACTTCGGGTTCGACGTTGTACTTGTCGAAAAGTTGGTTATAGTAATGCAAATATGTTCGCGAATCGTACACCGCACTAATGCCTTTTGCCTGACAAGCAGCGTCATTCAACTGCAAATCAGTAATAATATCCGTCATTGTATCTTCAGAAAGAATACGATCTGGACGCTGATGACACGATGAGAAAATAACACCACACAACAAAACTGCAAATACTATTTTACGCATCTTAAAATTGTTTTAGAATTTTATTGTAAAAAACAATTACATAACCCACACCTACACAAATGCTTGCATCTGCAAGGTTGAAAATCGGACTAAAAAATTCCCAATCTTCGCCAGCACAAAACGGAAACCAATCGGGGAAAGTTCCTCCAAAAAGTGGAAAATACAACATATCTACCACTTTGCCATTCAAAATTGTACCATAACCTCCAGCCTCTGGAAACAAAGTAGCAGTGCTAACTGGTGTGCTAATGTCAAAAATCAATCCGTAGAAAACGCAATCGATAATATTGCCCAATGCACCTGCAAAAATCAATGCTACGCACACAATAAAACCTAACTGAAATTTATTTTTCAATAAATAATGAATAAAATACCCAATGGCAGCCACCGCCACAATGCGAAACACAGAAAGGAATGTTTTGCTAATAACTTCCATACCGAAAGCCATACCATTGTTCTCGATAAAATGGAGATGAAACCAACTTGCAATTTGCACATCTTCGCCCAATGTAAAAGACGTTTTAACCCAAATTTTAAGCCATTGGTCGAGCAACAACACCAATAATATTACGCCAATTATTTTATTTCGATCAGATAAATTTTTCATTTTTTTCAAAAAAAAGACCGACCATTTTTGTAGTCGGCCTTAATACATAACTGTTTAATTATTTTGCACCATTTTTCTTTGCATCGAGCGAAAGAGTTGCGTGTGGCACAGCACGAAGACGCTCTTTTGGAATAAGTTTTCCAGTTTCGCGACATACGCCATACGTTTTGTTCTCGATACGCACTAATGCTGCTTGCAAGTGCTGAATAAATTTCATTTGGCGTTGTGCCAATTGTCCTGCTTCTTCTTTCGACATTGTGTTTGCGCCTTCTTCCAAGGTTTTGAACGTAGGCGAAGTGTCGGAAACATCATTTCCATCAAGGTTAGCAAGACTAAGTTTTAGGGCATCATATTCTCTTTTTGCCACTTCCAATTTTTCAAGAATAATGGCTTTGAATTCTGCCAATTCTTCATCAGTGTATCTTGTTTTTTCTTCCATAGAATTATTTTTTTAAGAGTTTAACGATTACAAATGTATTAAAATTACTTAAAGAAATCAAACTTTCGATTGAATTTTGTTTCTCTGTTTTACTAAAATTTCTGCAAAGCCAAATTATAGTATTTTTTGTTTTGTTGCGCCGATATAGGATAACGTCGAAAAGTACCAAGCGAAAGGTCGCACACAAAAAGGTCTTGAATATGCGAAATATAAAGGTGCGAATACGATTTATTTCCAGGATATTGTAATGACTTCGTATATTTAATTATGTTTTCGACATCGGCATTCTGCAAAATTTCTTTCGTAAAAATATACAGTCCAAATTGATTAAAATCACCATAAAAATCGTTCGCTACTTTTGCCACTTTGCTTGCTATAATTCTTTTCATCGGTAATGCCAATGCCCAATAACGTCGCTCGGCTTCGCTTTCGTTTTGGTGCTGACCATAGGCATAGTCGTATTCGTCAATTTCTGCCACTTCTTTTCCTGCCATCTTGTTTATCAGTTCGTGCGCCACATTTTTGTCTTCGGCAATGGCACGAGTTACCTCTATTCCCAAACCGCGACTCGCATCTTGCAAATCTGGTCTATCTGCATTTACCAAATTCGCATATTGACTGCCCAACTGGTCTTCGAGCGTATATTTAGCATACCGTTCAAAAAAACAAGTATTATATCGGTAATCCATACCTCAACGAAATTAACAATTAATAATTAACAATTGATAATAACACTTAACTATATGCTATATGCTTTTCACTTTTCACTCCTAAACCAATCGCTAAAAAATAGCACTTGATAACGGATTGAATTTCGCCAATAATCCCACTCGTGAATACCTGGACGAACAATAAAATCGTGGTCGATGCCGAGCGAATCAAGTTTGTTGTGAAAGTCGCAGTTTATTTTGTAAAAGAAATCGTCTTTCCCACAATCGAAAATTATTTTCAAATCATCGTTTCGTAGATTTTCTACCAAATTGCTTACGCTGTATTCGTTCCAAACCAGCGAATTATCATCGTATTTGCCGAGCAACGAACTTATTTTCCAATTATCGGGAAACGCACAAATATCAACACAACCACTCATACTTCCCACCGCACCAAAAACATCTTGATGACGAATAGCCAAGAAAAATGCACCTTGTCCACCCATACTCAAACCCGTTATGGCACGTTGATTTCTCAAAGGCAAAGTTCTATAATTGGCGTCAATATATTTCACTAATTCGGTAGCCGTGAAAGTTTCGTAAAGCACCGTTTTGTCGAGTGGTGCATCCCAATACCAATTATTTTTCCCGTCGGGACAAACAAAAAATACGCCATACGCATCGGCAAGTTCAGTCAATTCTGGAATTTCTATAACGTAACTTTTTGCATCGCCACCATATCCGTGCAAAAGATAAATTACAGGACAATTTTCACCTTTTTTGCCCAATGCTTTTTGTGGCGACACCACAACCGTCTGAATATCAATATTCATCGACTCGCTACGAATCGAAATTGTATCAATTTTTGCAGCATTTGCACAAGAAAATGCCAACAAAAAAAGTCCGAAAAGAAAAAATTTTACTCTCATTTGCTAAAAATTTGTTACAAGATACGGTTTTTTCAGAAAAAATACCTTTACTTTATAGAAATTTTAATCCTAAAATAATTTAATGCTATGGAAAGAACATTGGTTATTCTCAAACCCAGTGCGGTACAACGGGCTTTAGTAGGAAAAATTACCGCACGATTCGAACAAAAAGGTCTCCAACTCGTAGGAATGAAAATGATGCAATTGAACGACAATTTGTTGAACGAACATTATGCTCATTTGGCTGACAAACCTTTTTTCAACACTGTTAAAGATTCAATGAAAGCATCTCCTGTGATATGCTGTTGCTACAAGGGAGTTGACGCCGTCAGCGTGGTGCGCACAATGACGGGTTGCACCAATAGCAGAAACGCTGTGCCAGGAACTATTCGTGGAGATTTCTCGATGAGCGGATTGGAAAATATTATTCACACTTCCGACTCGAAAGAAAATGCCGAAATAGAACTGAATAGATTTTTTGCACCCGAAGAAATTTTTGATTACAAACCTGCTTCGCAGTCATTTCTATACTCACCAAGCGAAATATAATTTTTAGTAAAATCTCTTGAACTTATGAAAAAAACTATTTGGATAATTGTTACCGTTGCTGTGGTAATTTTGTTCGTTCTTACGTGTCCCAAAAAGGAGCAACACAAAGATGCTATTATGGAAAAAGTTTCTGCCGTAATGGAAAAAGAATTTGCTAAGAATGCCGATGACAGCGATTTTGGACAAGGTTTGGCAATTTTTGGCTCAATGTTTGCCAACAAATTGATAGAAGCCGCACTTGACAATGACTTTAAATACAAGAACTACATTGTTTTCAGTTTAGGACAAATAAAACACGAAGGCGAAATGAAAACAATTTCTGTCGGTTTGCTCAATCAAATTTTTACTTTTAGCGAAGACGATTTAGAAGACATCATTGAAGACGGTTGCGAAGATTAACGTCCGTTTCTTGAAGAAAAATATTTTCAAATTCTTGCTTCAACATTTTCTTGTCGGCAATAATCTTGCGCAAGTGCGCCAATCCAATGGCATTTTTTGATTCTTTTATCCAAAGTTTCAAATATCCGCCTTCGGCATATTTTTCTTGCAGATGTTTTACAAAACGCTGATAATGTTGTGTTTTGTTTAATTGTGGATAATTTGCCAATCCAAACTGAACAGTTCTGCGCAATATATCAAAAGGTTCTATGTTTCTATCGGCTTCGGCTATTATTTTCCCTAAAATACTTCGAGGCTCATATTTGTTTGATGCTCTGTGGTCTTCTGCCGCCATTGCCATTGCTTCTATTTGTGCATCGCCAAACCATTGTTTCAATGTAACGTCATTTCGCAGTATTCTTGCCGATTCAAGATGATGTGTCTCACGGTCTTTCTGTAGTCCTACATCGTGAAAGGCAGCAGCAGTATAAACCATATTTTCATCAACATTGTAAATTTTTGCAAGTCGCAAACTCTCTTCCATCACACTTTGCACGTGAGCAAGTTGATGTGCCTTATCAAAATTTTGGTACAAAGGAAGTATATTTTGTTCTATGTAAATTTTTAACTTTTTGTTAATCATTGATTTTTTGTTACATTTGTAAAACATTTCAAAATTACAAAAAATGCTGAAGATTCTTTTTGTTTGTCACGGCAATATCTGCCGAAGTCCGATGGCAGAATTTGTAATGAAGAAATTAGTTGCAGAACGTGGATTAGAAAACGAATTTGAAATTGCCTCGGCAGCCACAAGCACCGAAGAAATTGGAAACGACATTTATCCGCCAGCAAAAAAATGTTTAACGGAACACAATATCCCTTTTTCGCCACGCTCAGCGCGACAAATGACGCGTGCAGATTATGCACATTACGACCTAATCTTTTGTATGGACATAATGAACATCCGCAATTTGCGTTACATCCTTGGCGAAGGACAATGGCCAAAAGTTAATCTTTTGCTCGATAGAGATGTTGCAGACCCTTGGTACACAGGAAATTTTGAAGCAACATATAAAGATGTAGTAGAAGGTTGTAAGAAAATATTTGAAAAATTCTACCCACAAAAATAATCAAACAAAATTTACACAAATCTAAATCAATAAAATATGAACAAAACAAGTTTTTTTAAAAGTTTTCTTTTGTTGTTAGGTTTTGCACTCGCATTCGTTAGTTGCAAAGATGACGACAATAAAGGTGGAAACAACAATCCTACCCCTGAACCCGAGCCGTATGTTTTCAGCATTCCAAAAACCGAAGACGTTGTTATGTACGAAGCGAATCCTCGCGTTTTTGCAGAAACAAATTCTCTTAAAGCAATTGAGGCACGTTTAGATGAGATTAAATCTTTAGGCGTTAACGTACTTTGGATTATGCCAATTTATACTCACGGCGTAGAAAAATACAAAGGTTCACCATACTGCATCCGCAACTATACGGCTATCGATCCCGAATACGGAACTATGGACGATTTGAAATCGCTTGTTAAATCTGCCCATAAAAAAGGGATTGCAGTTTTAATGGACTGGGTAGCCAACCATACGTCTTGGGACAATGTTTGGATTACCGAGCACAAAGATTGGTACACACAAGACAAAGATGGAAATATAATTCCTCCTATCCCTGCTTGGTCAGATGTAGCCGACTTAAACTACAATAACCCCGAAATGCGTCAGGCAATGATAGACGCTATGAAATTTTGGATTACCGAAGCCGATATTGACGGCTTCCGATGCGATGCTGCCGATTATGTAGAAATCGACTTTTGGCAAGATGCAGTTTCTCAGCTACGCGCCAAAAAAAGTGACATTTTGATGTTTGCAGAAGGCAACAAACAAGATTATTTCTCAGCTGGATTTAATTTTAAATTTGGTTGGACATTCCATACTTGGCTTGATAGAATATACAATCTAAGTGAGAGTTATTCTTTGGTGAAATTTTTGTCCGCTACAGGCAATTCATTGTCAAATTTATCTGCAGACAAGCGTATAATATTTTTCACTACCAATCATGACAAATCTGCTGATGAAAAAACAGATGTACAACTTTTCAACGGAAATCGTGGTGCGATGTCGGCTTTCGTAATAACAGCAACTTACGCAGGAACTCCACTCATTTACAGTTCTCAAGAAACAGGTCAAAAAGACAAAATCAGTTTCTTCAAATACTACAACTTAAATTGGGATGCAAATCCTGAAATTACAGCAGAATACAAAAAAATTATGTCCATTTATACTGCTTCTGATATTTTTAGAAACAAATATATGACTACCTATTCTGACGACAAAAATAACACCGACGTTTTGTATTACGTTCACGACAACGGCAAACAAAATGTTTTGGTGTTGGTAAACGTCAGAAATGCAGAATCTACATTTACTGTACCTACTGATTTTCAAGGTAACTCATACACTAACCTAATGGGAGGCGAAGACATCACTTTAGAATCAACTTTGGCAATGCCTGCTTATCAATATTATATCTTGCAAAAGAAATAATTGACTTGCATTGGTAATTTTTACAAAGAAGTGGAAAGAAAATTCTTTCTGCTTCTTTTTTTTATAAAATATTTATATATTTGCAATGATTTCAAAAATGGAACAATTACAAAATAAAAATATCAAGGAGTTGTCAAGGTTTCTCACCGAAAAAGGTATTAGACCTTCGCAAATGCGTATTACTCTGCTGATGTATTTGAAAAATCATCCTACGCATCCTACCATTGATGAAATGTATGTAGCGTTGCGCGATGGGCACCCAACACTCTCGAAAACAACAATATACAATACAATGGATTTGTTCGTTTCGCAAGGTGTGGTGAATAGTATAAACATCGACGAGAAAAATTTGCGATATGACGCTTTTACAGATTTGCACGCGCATTTTATCTGCAATTGTTGTGGCGCTATTTCTGATATTAAAATCAACAATAAGTTGGCAGATTTACTCAAAGAAAATGCTCCAAAAAATTCTACATTAGGAAATACAGACGTTTATTACAAAGGAATTTGCAATAAATGCAAGAATAAAAATTTATTAACTAATAAAAACTTAAAACAATGAAAAAGAAATTCGTATGCCCAATTTGTGGGTTTGTTTACGAAGGAGAAGAAGCTCCCGAAAGATGTCCTCAATGCAAACAAATTGTTAAATGGAATGTGCTTGATGCTGATGCTGCGTTGAACTTTGTAACAGAACACGTTATCGGTATTGCAAAAGATACTGACGACCAAATGAAAAAAGACCTCAATGCTCACTTTATGGGCGAAGCAACCGAGGTTGGAATGTACTTGGCAATGAGCCGACAAGCCGACCGCGAAGGTTATCCTGAAATTGCAGAAGCATTCAAACGCTACGCTTTTGAAGAAGCAGAGCACTGTGCAAAATTTGCAGAATTACTTGGCGAAGTGGTTTGGGATACTAAAACTAACCTTGAAAAACGTATGGTAGCAGAATGTGGTGCTTGCGAAGACAAAATGCGCATTGCAAAACGTGCAAAAGAATTGAACCTTGACGCCATTCACGATACAGTTCACGAAATGGCAAAAGACGAAGCTCGTCACGGAAAAGGTTTCGAAGGTCTTTTCAATCGCTATTTCAAAAAATAACGAATTCTCAAAATCAAGAAAAATCCATTGCGTATGCGATGGATTTTTTTTATGCCTCAATCTTTCATCTTTGCCAAATCTGAGGGCTTAAATGAACCATATTCGCCAGGATCTATACTTGGGTCGAAAATCGTACAATCGGATTGCAAAAAGCGTTTTTCGAAAACGTATTTCTGAATAAAATCGACCACCACATCAATGTTTGGCAACATTTGATTGGCTATTTCGTGTCCACAACCTTCATATCGAATTGCCGAATAGGGATAATCAAACTTTTCAAATCTTTTTACTAAAGCATTTGTACCAAAAAATCCTATATTGAAAAACTTTATCTGGTTGTAATTTACTAACTTATCAGCTGTTCCGTGGAAAAACAACGTAGGCGCTGGAGCGTGTTCCCTATACTGCACTCTACCACTTCTCGTAAAAATAGAACCCGAAAAAGAAATTATGCCTGCATAATGAAATTCATTAGGCAAAACGTTCGACACTTCGTTGCGATTACACAATTCAAAATCTGCTTGCAAAGCGGCTATTGCACCTGCACTTGTGCCGTGAAGAATTATTTTTGAAGTATCAATACCATACTTCTCAGCATTGTCAATCAAAAAATTAGTGGCGAAATAAATATCTTCTACCGCAATTTTTACCGCATTTTCAAATGGTTGTAAATTAAAAATGCCAACAGGTTTTTCCTCGTCTTTCAATCCCAAGCGATAATCTATCGCCACTGTAAAAAAACCTCTTTTTGAAAGTTCAGTACAATATGATTTAGCCTTTTCTGTATCGCGCGAACCAGAAAGAAATCCTCCACCAAAAATGTATATCACACAAGGCAAATTTTGAACTTCTGACGTGGGAGAATAGATATCCATACGCAAGTCGCACGTATCGCGATGAGCGAATACCACTGTCTCTGTCTGCGCAGAAACTGCCGAAAATACACAAACAAAACAAAAAACTAAAACAAGAATTTTCTTCATCTCAATTTTTAATAATCGGTGTACTCGTCTTCCCAATTAGAAACGAAACTTTCGATTTGCGTATTCTCATCAAGATAAGCAATCCACGAATCTGAGTTTTTTCCTGTTTGTTCTGCAACCAACGTCGTTTGCGTATTAAGGTCCGTCGGATTAGACGTTCCCAACACAGCTTTTGCGGCAAAAATAGCAACAACCAATGTTGCCGCTGCAGAAAAAAGAATGGCAGCACGCGACATAAAAATTGTCCTTTTCGAAGATTCTTTTTCTTTAATTTTGCTTTGAATGTTTTTCGCAAAATCCTCGAAATAGTTTTCGGGAACTGAAAAATGGTTCTCGTTACCGAATTGATTCAATATGTCATTTTTTTCTTCCATGCCTTTATGACGAATAAAAAGTGGGAAAGTTTAATTCAAAACGAAAAATTATTTTTCTATTTCTTGCATTTTTATGTAGTTCTCAATTTTTTGAACAGCAATGTGATACGAAGCCTTTAGTGCGCCAACTGATGTTCCTAATACCTCAGACATATCTTCGTATTTCATCTCATCGTAGTATTTCATATTGAAAACCATACGCTGTTTTTCGGGCAATTGTGCTATTGCCTTTTGCAATTTCAGTTGCGCTTCATCTCCGTCAAAATAAGGATCTGCCTGCAAATTTTGAATCATAATATCTTCCAAATCCAACGGATCTGCAATATATTTGGCACGTTGAGAATTGAGAAACGTCAACGATTCGTTTGCTGCAATGCGATACAACCAAGTAGAAATTTTTGAATCGCCGTGAAAATCGGCAAATGCACCCCAAACCTTTATAAAAGTATTTTGCAAAACATCGTTGGCATCGTCGTGCGAAAGCACCATTCTACGAATCTGCCAATAAATTTGTCGCGAATATTTATTCACCAACAAATTAAAAGCGGCTTCGTATTTCCCTGCTTTGTGCAGTTCGAGTATTTGCTGTTCGGTTTGGTCGTTCATTTTTTCTACACTCAAAGAATTTTTGCAAAGATAATGATTTTTACAAATTACTAACGTATGCTTAAACCGTTCGTAACTTTTGAAAGAAAATCTTTACATATATTTTTCAATATTCAGTTTTTCGGGCAAAAAGCGCTTTACTGCATCAATCTTTTTATAAAGAAGCAAATCGCGCACAACCGACGAACTAACAAATGAGTATTGCGTTTCGGTGAAAAGCAAAATTGTGTCGATACCCGTCATGTGGCGGTTTGCATCTGCCACACTTCGTTCGTACTCAAAATCGGCAACGGTACGAATGCCTCGCAAAATGACTTTTGCACCTATTTCTTTGGCAAAATCGGCAGTCAAAGAATCATAACTTTTTACAGTTACACGAGGTTCGTCCTTAAAAATTTCTTCACACATTTCTACCCTTTTCTCTATCGAAAAAAGTGGTTTTTTCATAATGTTGTTACCTATGGCTATCACCACTTCGTCGAAATTGCCCAAAGCACGTCGCACTATGGAAAGGTGTCCTATTGTAAAAGGGTCGAATGTTCCTGGGAAAAGAATTTTTGTAGTCATTGCGTCAATTTTTGTTAAAAATTATCTCTTATCTATATCGTTAAAAATATATTGCATAAATGCTTTACCTCTGTTTGCAAGTTGCTCGTCGGCCGGCAAACGATTATCTTCTATTATTTTTTCAGAATCAAGGTCGTAGGCACAAAAACTATCTGCCGTTTTCAATCCAAAACCGTGATAATACGAATAAAACCCGAATGCATTTTGCGAGTCGTCAAAAAGATTTTTACTAAAAATAAAATCATCGTGGCAAATGCCAAGTTGCGACAAAAGAGTGGCACAAATGTCTATTTGCGAAGCAGGTTTTTCTATTTTACAACTATTTTCTAATGCTCCACCAATCCACAAGCAAGGAATGCGATAACGGTTTGGTTCATAATTTGTTATACCTTCTGGATAAGGAAAAGAATGGTCTGAAACAAAAATCATCAACGTATTTTCCCACCACGAAGTTTTTTTGGCTGAACGCACAAATTCGCCAATTGCAGAATCTGTGTAATATACTGAATTTCTGTATTTATCATCACGACTTTCGCCTACAAATTTTGTTTCCATCGGCACTTTGAAAGGCTCGTGACTGCTAAGCGTAAGCAACGTTCGAAAAAATGGTTTTTCGTGTTTTTCTTCATTCAAATCATTTAACAATCGCTTGAAAACCACATCGTCGGCCGCACCCCAAGATGTAGGCGCATCTTTCAACGAAAAATCTTTGTTCGACACAATTTTTTCAAAACCTCCATTCACCAAATATGAGCGCATATTGGTAAAATTCTCATCGCCACCATAATAGAATGCTATGTCGTAACCAACATTTTTCAACTCATTTCCAATATTCGGAATATTCGCAGTTTTGTTCGGATTTTTCATTATACTATATTTCGCAGGCACAGGATAACCGCTCATCACGCACATCACACCACGGTCGGTTCGGTAACTATTGCCATAGAAATCTGTAAAAAGTATGCCTTCGTCGCAAAGCGCATTCAAGTTTGGCGTAACACCATTTTCGCCACCCAATGGAGCAACTACGTTAGCAGCAAAACTTTCCAAAATTACTAAAATGATATTAGGTCGGTCGGTTTTCAACACGTGCGTAAAAGTGCTATCGCGTTTCGGCAACATTGCACTCATTGCTTCGGGCAATTCTTCGTCAGCAAAATAGCGATATTCTTTCGTGAAATCTATATTGCTATGTGCCATCGAGTTAAGCAAATTCCAAGTAGGATTTACCGCAGCGTGATTTAGAAACATATTTTTGCTGTAATAAACCCAACCTACGTTCATTGTAGCGTCCGAAAATCCGCCACGAATAGGATAAAACAAAGCAACAACAAGCAAAATAAATGCAATAGAATATTTCTTTTTTACAGGAGAGAATTTGCAAAAATCTTTATCAATCAGTTTCTTATAACAAAAATACAACGCAAAAAACACAATCGTCATTATGCAAAGTTGACGAACAACAAGCCACGCATCAAAACTTGCTACTGCATCTTTTGGAGTTTTCAAATACATAAACACCGAAGAATCTATGCGAAATCCCCAAGCGGCGTACAAATCTAAATCGGCAGAAAAAATAAGCGTAGCAAGTGCAAAAAGTACAATGGAATAAATTTTCGTTATTTTTTGCAAAACACTCCAATTCTTAAAAACCGAAACTGTAACAAGCAAAAATGGTACAACGCAAACGTATGCCGACATCGAAAAATCGAGTGGCAAACCGTGCCACATCACTTGTGCAAAATCTTTCAACGAAATTTCAGGCAAAAGATTATGAGCGTGAAATAGCAAAAAAAACGGTTTTTGCAGGACGAAGAACAGCCACCAAAAGAAATAATATTTTACACAAAAAATTAAACGATTTCGCATTATGCTGTTCTGTAAAAAAATCAGTTTGCCTTAGGCACTTCGCAGTGTGCTTCCACTACATTTATAATGTAGTCGCCCATTTTTTCGCATTCCATAATAAAATCCATATACATCACGCCAACTTCGTACGTGTATGCTTTTTCGTTCAGCGAAACGATATTGTGCTTTTTCAGTGCAGCGCGGAAATTATTGATTTCGTTTTCTATGTTGTTGGATTTGTCAACTTCAGGAACAAAATTGTCGTTGCTATGAAGCACTACATCCAATTGTTCTATGCTTTGTTTTACCAAATCCATCATTGTACGGATGTTCTTGTCCACCTCGTCAGTAAACACAACTTTTTTCTCGGCTTTTCTGAGTAATGTTCTACTCATATTAAAACAACTATCGCCAATACTTTCTATTTCAGAAATTTCGCGCAAAAGTTTGTGTATTTCTTGTTTTCCGTGGTCGCTCAAACGTCCTTCAGCAACTTTGTTCAAATAGTTTGCAATTTCCACTTCCAATCGGTCGCAAATACTTTCGTATTTCTCAATTTTAGAATAAATTTTAACTGCTTCCGATTCATTTTTTTCATCGTACAATTTTTGAACTTGAACAAACATTTTCTTTGTTCGGTCCACAAAAGCGAAAATCTCCTTCTTGGCTTGCAAAATTGAAAGTTCAGAAGTAGAAAGAATACCACCCGAAATAAATTTCAAATGGAATTCTTCGTCGGTCTCTTTCTTTGGGATAATCAGCGAAACAGCCTTTTCCATAAGGTCAACAAACCAAATTAACAAGAATGTGTTAATAACATTGAAAAGTGTATGGAAAGTAGAAAGTTCGAATGCTACTTGTGTTCCTGCGTCCATCGTTCCCATCGTATTTGCCACCAACCATTTAACCCCAGCAATTGCTGGATTAAAGAAAATTAAGAATACTACTACACCAAAAACATTAAAAAGCAAGTGAGCCATTGCCGCTCTACGTGCTTGTGCATTGGCTGTAAGCGCTGCAAGATTTGCGGTAATTGTAGTACCAATATTTTGTCCCATAGCAAGTGCCGCACCCAATTCAAAATTTATCCATCCATTAGCACACATAATCAAAGTAACAGCCATAGTTGCTGCCGAGGCTTGCACTATCATCGTTATAACCGTACCCACAAGTACAAAAATTATAACCGAGCCAAATCCCATATCTGTCCATCCTTGCACAAAAGCCAACATTTCTGGATTTTTACTCAAATCTGGAGCATTAGACTGCAAGAAACTAAGTCCCATAAACAAGAACGAGAATCCGAAAATAAACTCACCTATTGACTTTCGTGAGTTTTTTTGCGAAAACATCAAAGGAATGCCAAAAGCAAGAAGTGGAATTGCAAAACCTGCAATATCGACTTTAAATCCAAACACCGAAATAATCCACGCTGTTACCGTAGTACCAATATTCGCACCCATAATAACGCTAATAGATTGTTTCAATGTCAATAATCCTGCATTTACAAAACTTACCACCATCACGGTAGTTGCAGAGGATGATTGTATAAGTGCTGTTATCAAAATACCCGTCAACATACCAGCCACTCGGTTGGTCGTCATTGCTGCCAATATGCTACGCAATTTGTTTCCTGCAAACTTTTGCAAACCTTCGCTCATTATTTTCATTCCATAAAGGAACAATGCAAGCGAACCTAATAATTTCAATAAGTCAAAAAAAGAATACTCCATAAATATTGGGGTTATATTTCATTTATCAGTTTCTCAATCACTTTGGGGAAATACTCCATTTCGAGCAAATGAACTTTTTGTGCCACATCATCAGGTGTGTCGGTAGGCAACACTTCGCACTTTGCCTGAAAAATTTGTGCACCCTCATCTAAATGTTCATTTATATAATGAATAGTAATACCCGTTTCGGTTTCGTGGTGCTCCACAACAGCCTCGTGCACATAATGTCCGTACATTCCTTTTCCTCCATATTTTGGAAGCAATGCTGGATGAATATTAACTATTTTATTTGGAAATTTCTCAATAAAACGTGTCGGTACACGCGGCAAAAATCCCGCCAAAACAATGAAATCAATATTACATTGTTTTAACAAATCATCCACTTTCAGCGAATTATTCAACTCATCTTTGGTGAAACAAAAACAAGGAACGTTCAAATTTTTTGCACGAACTGTAACGTATGCATCAACTTTATTGCAAAATATATAAAATGTATGATTGCTCTTTTCAAAATATCGAATGATATTTTCGGCATTGCTGCCAGAACCTGATGCGAAGATAGCGATATTCATTAACCAATTTTTTATGTAATTTTCTACCAGAAATATGCTCAAATATTTAAAAATGTGCAAAAAACATCATTTTTTTGAGCAAAAACTATTTTCTTTCAGAAAAAAATTGTTTCTTTGCATTGCAAAATTAGAGAAAAAAAAAACATATCAATATTTATAAACTAAAAAAATTAAGTTATGTCTGAAATTGAAGAAAAAGTAAAAGCAATTATTGTTGACAAATTAGGTGTTGAAGAAGCAGCTGTTACTCCAGAAGCAAGCTTCACTAATGATCTTGGTGCAGATTCACTTGATACAGTTGAATTGATTATGGAATTCGAAAAACAATTCGAAATTTCAATCCCTGATGAAGCAGCAGAAAAAATCGCTACTGTAGGCGACGCTATCAAATTTATCGAAGATCTTAAAAAATAATCTTTGATTCCTACTTCTAATTTTTATTTAAAGGTATGGAATTAAAAAGAGTTGTTGTAACGGGTTTAGGTGCAGTTACACCATTAGGAAATACAGTTCCCGAATTTTGGGAAAACTTAAAAAATGGTGTAAGTGGAGCTGGACCCATTACTCATTTTGATGCATCCAAATTCAAAACTCGCTTTGCTTGCGAAGTGAAAGGTTTTGAGCCTAACGACTTTTTCGACAGAAAAGAAGGTCGAAAAATGGATCGTTATACCCAATTCGCAATGGTAGCAGCTCGCCAAGCCATCGAAAATTCAGGATTAGATCTTGACACTACTGATAAAGACGAAATCGGTGTAATTTTTGCGGCTGGTATTGGTGGTTTGCAAACTTTCGAGCAAGAAGTGGGATATTATTTTACACACGAAGCAATTGGACCAAAATTCAATCCTTTCTTCGTGCCAAAAATGATTTCCGACATTGCCGCAGGTCAAATCTCTATCCAATACGGATTTAGAGGTCCAAATTTTGCTACAACTTCGGCTTGTGCTTCATCAAACAATGCCATTATCGACTCGTTCAACTACATTCGCTTGGGACAAGCTCAGGTTATGATTACTGGTGGCGCCGAAGCGGCAATAGAAGTGAGCGGTATTGGAGGTTTTGGTTCAATGACAGCCCTCTCTACACGAAACGACGACCCACAAAGTGCATCACGTCCATTCAGTGCAAGTCGCGATGGTTTTGTACTTGGCGAAGGTTCTGCTTGCCTTGTGCTCGAAGAGTTGGAACACGCAAAAGCACGCGGCGCTAACATTCTTTGCGAAATTGTAGGTGGAGGTATGTCTGCCGATGCTTATCACATCACAGCTACACATCCCGACGGAATTGGTGCAGTTTTGGTTATGAAACGTGCTTTGAAAGACGCAGGTTTGAAACCAGAAGATGTCGATTACATCAATGTACACGGAACTTCAACTCCCGTAGGCGATGTGTCTGAAGCAAAAGCGATAAAGACTGTATTTGGAGAACACGCATATAAACTGAACATCAGTTCGACGAAATCAATGACTGGTCATCTTCTTGGTGCTGCTGGAGCATTGGAAGCGGTTGCAAGTGTACTTGCCATCCGCGATGGAATTGTGCCTCCTACTATCAATCACGCTGACGATGACAAAGACGAAAACATTGATTATAATTTGAATTTCACATTTAATAAAGCGCAAAAGCGTGACGTAAATGTAGCACTTTCAAACACTTTCGGTTTCGGAGGTCACAACGCAAGTGTTGTATTTAAGAAATTCCAAAAATAATTGTGATACAAATTACAAAGAAAATTAGGCTCTTTATAGACGCAAAACGTCATAAAGAGTCTTTTTCATTACTGCATAGCAAGTTCGGTTTTTACCCAAATAAAATTGATTATTACAAAGAAGCCCTGACTCACAGTTCGTTACAAGAACAAAATCAAAACGGGCATATAAGTAACGAGAGATTAGAATTTTTGGGCGATGCTGTGTTGAATACTGTTTTTGCCGAGTATTTATACACACATTTCCCTTCAAAAAACGAAGGCGAAATGTCTGTTCTTCGTGCACGAATTGCCAAACGCGAAACTTTGAACCACATTGCAGTAGAAATGGGATTAGACAAAATGCTTCGCTTGCCACAAAAATATCAAATTCAAAAAGACGACATTTATGGCAATGCTCTCGAAGCGTTTTGTGGAGCCATTTTTTTAGACAAAGGTTTTGATTTCTGCAAGAAATTTGTTGAAACGGAAGTGCTGAAACACATAAATTTGAACAAATTACTCGGTGTTGATACAGATTATAAATCGCAACTTTTGGCAAAAGCAAGCAGAAAAAAATTAAACATAGAATTTATTCTTGATTTCCAAAAAAAAGAAGAAAACAACAAAGATTTCTTTTGCACAAAGATTTTGCTCGACGGAGAAGAAATTGCGGTAGGAACTGGATATTCCAAAAAAGATTCACAACAAAATGCAGCAAAAATGGCATTAAAGAAAATTAAATGAAAGCATTATTTACCATTTAATTTTTATAAAAATTGCACAAATAAAATAAAATGTGCAATTTTGCAATATAGTTTCAAAAAACGAATAATTATGACTTCAGAATACCACGTATCTAAAATTATTGACAGACAAGCCGTGAAATACGGAAATCGTGCTGTTCTGTACTATCGTGATGAGAAAACATCTCAATGGATGCCAATTTCGTGGAACGAGCTGAATAATACGACACAAAAAATTGCTTGCGTTTTGTGCCACAACGGACTTTTGCCACAAAAAGCAGTGGGCATCTTTTCTGCCAACCGACCAGAATGTATCGAAGTGGATTTTGCGTTATTTTGGAACAGAGCATTTGCTGTGCCAATGTATTCGACCAGCACTGCCGAACAAGTCGCTTACTTTGTGAACGATGCCAAAATAGAAACCATCTTTGTTGGCGAACAATATCAGTACGATGTTGCCGAAGAAGTATGCAACAAAAGTTCTATTCTAAAACAAATAATAGTTTTTGATGAAAAAACTAATTTGAGGAACAACGAAAAAGCCATTTATTTCAAAGATTTCTTAAAAATACAGATTACTACAGACGACGAAAAAGAAGTGAACATTCGCAAAAACAATGCACAAGACGACGACATTGCAACTCTAATGTACACTTCTGGCTCTACAGGCGAACCAAAAGGCGTTATTCTTCCACATTCTTGCTACAGCGAAGCAATGCGCATTCACAACATTAGATTGCCTTTTGTGAAAGACACTCACCGCTCGTTGTCATTTCTGCCTACTACACACATTTTCGAACGTGCGTGGTGCTATTTTTGTTTGCATCGTGGCGCTACAATCTACGTCAATCAAAATCCCACCGAAGTAAGAGAAGCTTTGAAAGAAATACGCCCCGAAATGATGTGTTCAGTACCGCGTTTTTGGGAAAAAGTTTTTATTGGAATAAAAGAACAAATAGAAAAATCTTTGCCAATTAAAATTGCGTTTATTTCTTGGTCGTTAGCAATTGGACACAAATACAATATCGATTTTTTGCGAAACAATAAAAAGCCTTCACTTTGGTTAAAAATACGTTATAGCATAGCAAATAAATTCGTTTTCCAAAAACTAAAAAAAATACTTGGCATAGAAAATACTATTTTATTGCCTACTGCAGGTGCTTCTCTCGACGAAAATATAGCTCGTTTTTTCAAAAGTATGGGCATCCCAATTTGCTACGGTTACGGACTAACAGAAAGTACTGCCACAGTTTGCTGTTTCGAAGAAACTGGATATGAATTTGGTTCAGTTGGTAGCATTATGCCTGACGTACAAGTAAAAATTGACGAGAATGACGAAATATTATTGAAAGGCAAAACTATTTTCCGCGAATATTACAACAAACCCGAAATCAACAAACAATCGTTTACCGAAGACGGATGGTTTCGCACAGGCGATGCCGGATATTTAAAAGGCAATCATCTTTTCCTTACCGAACGGATAAAAGACCTTTTCAAAACATCAAATGGGAAATATATTGCCCCACAACAAATAGAAATGCGATTGTTGGGCGACAAATACATCGACCAAGCAATAGTGATTGGCGACAAAAGAAATTTCGTTTCAGCCATAATTTCGCCAGTTGTTGACAATTTGAAAGAATTTGCCAAAGAGCAAGAAATAAAATACAACAACATTGAAGAATTGCTATCTAACGAAAAAATTTACCAATTGATTGAAAAACGAATTGAAAAACTGCAAGAAGGAATGGCAAGTTACGAGAAAATAAAGAAATTCATTCTTACTTCTAAATCGTTTTCACTCGAAAATGGTGAACTTACAAACACTATGAAGATTCGACGAGCAGTAGTAATGGAAAGATACAAAAAAGAAATTGAAACAATTTATAATAACTAAAACAATGATTACAACAGACCAACTTAAAGACATTTTAGAACGCGAGCAAGCGTTGAGGGGGTATCTTTGACATTGATGCCAAACTGATACAAATCGAAGAAGAAGAACTTCGCACACACGTGCCAAATTTTTGGGATGACCAAAAGGCTGCCGAAGTACAAATGCGAAAAATAAAAGGACTAAAAAAATGGGTTGACGACTATAACGAAGTTAAAAGCGCAACCGATGAAGTTCAACTTTCATTCGATTTTTTCAAAGAAAGTATTACAACCGAAGAAGAAGTTGATACTGCATTTGCAAATGCAATAGCAAAAATTGAAGCATTAGAATTAAAAAATATGCTTCAAAAAGAAGGCGACCACATGAGCGCTGTACTGAAAATAGTGGCTGGTGCAGGTGGTACCGAAGCGCAAGATTGGGCAGATATGCTTATGCGAATGTATCTACGTTGGTGCGAAAAAAATGGATACAAAGCAACTATCGAAAATATTCTCGATGGTGATGAGGCTGGCATTAAATCCGTTACCATTCAGGTTGAAGGCGATTATGCTTACGGATATCTTAAAAGCGAAAATGGCGTTCACCGTTTGGTGCGCGTTTCACCATACAACGCACAAGGCAAACGTATGACGTCTTTTTCATCGGTTTTCGTTACACCTTTGGTCGATGATACTATCGATGTAGTGATAGAACCAGCACGTATGTCGTGGGATACATTCCGAAGCGGTGGAGCTGGCGGACAAAATGTAAATAAAGTAGAATCTGGCGTACGTTTACGCTATCAGTATAAAGATCCATACACTGGCGAAGAGGAAGAAATCTTGATTGAAAATACCGAAACGCGAGACCAACCCAAAAACCGCGAAAATGCTTTGCGTCATCTACGCTCAATTTTGTACGACAAAGAAATGCAACATCGATTGGTTGAACAAGCAAAAGTTGAAGCCGGTAAAAAGAAAATTGAGTGGGGAAGTCAAATACGCAGTTACGTTTTCGACGATCGTCGCGTGAAAGACCATCGTACAAACTACCAAACATCAAATGTTGGAGCCGTTATGGACGGAGACATAGACGACTTCATCAAAGCCTATCTAATGGAATTTGGAGCAGAATAATAGCTATTCAATGCAACACAAAATTAAAGCGTAATCTTAAATTTAAGGTTATGCTTTAAAAATGTACCTATCCATATAATAGTACAAAAACAAAGAAGTCGTTCAA
>DCHK01000067.1 GCA_002315615.1 Bacteroidales bacterium UBA1754
ATCGTTTTCTACAAACGATTTACCATAAATGTAATTAAGTTTTGCATTTACGTATTTGTTGAAATAATAGTTCAAACCTACAGTAACATCGCAAGATTGACCAAACGAGAAGAAACTAATTTTCTCAACTTTTTTACCGAAATTCATATCAAGAAAATCTACGCGAGCCAAAAGTTCGAGACTTTTTGGAGCAGGAATTTTTGCCCAACCAGTTTTCTTATCGTAGTTTTGTTGGTTTCCGATGAGCAAGTAACTACCTTGCAACGAAGCACCTTGTGCAAAGAAGTCTTTACCAGCCAAATTAAAGTAGTTTGACAAATAATGACCTTCTACATACCATTTTTTCTTGATGTAGATAAATTCACCTTCGTAACGAGCAATGCTTTTAGGAGTTGCTTTGAATGCAGTCAAAGCACCAAAACCGCGAGATTCGAAAGCGTAAGGCAGACTGCTCGACAAAGTATATTCTACAGGTGAGTTTGTGTAGTTTGCTGCAATACCTAAATGAAGCACAGATTCGATTTTTTTATTGTCATCTTCGTTAAGAATTGGGCGGAAAATAACTTTACCAGCCAAAGCATAACCTTGATTTAGCGCTTTAGCATCGGCACTACCATCGCTAAATGCGCCAAGTGTAATATTCACAGGGTCGGTAGTGTACATATAACCGATACCTAAACGACGAGAATTAACCGAAAGAATATCTATAGAAGCATCGCCAATGAAACGCCAATTGAGTGTTCCCATAGGTTTGTTGCTATATGGTTCCCAAAAGTTACCAATCTGCAATGCGTGTTTTGAGTTGAATTTATATCCAACATACACATCCTTAAAAGAGAGTGCCTTTTTGTCGTAAGACAATTCCATTTTTGCATACCAATTTTCGGCAAACGTAGCAGAAATACCCAAACGAGTATCTGTCAGAGCAGCACCATTTGTATAATGGTCGTGTGCATTTTTACCATCGCCAGCAACGTTTGTTCCAAAGTCGATATTTGTACGACCAATGAGACGAAGATTAAAATCGCCATTTTTTGTAGGCACTGTTACTTGTGCAAACGAAGTTGAAGCCATAACAACTGCACAAGCAAATAAGATAATTTTTTTCATTTGTTATACTGAATTTAAAATTTTTTGCAAAGGTACTGAAAAAATTACTGACATTCATAACATTTGTATTTCAAATAATGCGTTTTATGACTATTTTTGCAATATGAAAGATTTTATAAAACAGATTTTAACTCACCACAGATTACCTGCCGTAATACTGACAATTTGTGCGTTTTTCTGTGTTCCTTTGTTTATTGGCAATGAAAAATCTTACATTGATTTAATAAAAATAAACAAAAAAGAGAAAAACAAACCAGTATATAAACCAGTGGGCGACAAACTGAGCGATGTGAACGACATTCATCTTGGTTTTGCCCAAAGTTGCGGAATTGAATCGTTCAAAAAAAACGACGATTTTTTGTCGGTGGCAGATTCGCTTTGTGCGATAGGAAAACTGGTTTATATTACACCTTGTCGAGAATACGACATTGACAAATTATCTCATTCCCACCCATATTTGACGCGACCAGCCAAACAACTTCTGCTTGACATTGGCGAACGATTCAGACAAAAACAAATAGAAAAAGGTCTGAAAGTGCACAAAATGGTAGTTACATCAATGTTGCGAACAGAACAAACTCAAAAATCGTTGAGAAGACGCAATGTAAATGCAACAAATTCTACTACTTCGCACCTATATGGTACAACTTTTGATATTTCGGCACAAAAATTTGTCAAATACGATTTTTTGGGCAACAAATCGGAATGTTCGCGTGGAATTTACCAAAAATTACTTGAAGAAGCCGTACGCGAACTTCGTGCAGAAGGACGTTGCGTAGTAATGCGCGAATACAAGCAAGCCTGCATTCACATTACTGTGACGGATTGAGACAAATTTGCCAATGAGCCAATGAGATAATTTGCTACCTTCCATAAAAGGTATCAGTACTAATAGGAAAACCTTTCTACACAAAAAAAGCCAAGCGATTTTTGCTTGACTTTTTTCGCATTTATTCGGCACTGTTTTAATCGTGATTCAAGAGTGTGAAGTGTCCGGTTATGTCTTCGCCATCTGGTATAATGATGAGATACCAATAGTCGGTAGAAGGCATCAACTTGCCAAGATAGTAGCCATCCCAACCTCGCCAATCGTTGCCTTTGTATTTAAGCAACAATTTGCTAAATCTATCGTAAATATAGATTTCTATGCCAGGGAATTTTTCTATTCCACCCAATTCCCAACGATCGTTTACGCCATCGTCATTTGGTGAGAAGTAGATTGGAATGGTAAGTTCACGATTTTCGTAAACAAACGACATTGAAGACTTACAATTGTTGGCATCTATCAATTCCACTTGGTAATGTTCGCCATCGACAAGGTCGGTCAAAATATTGGTTTCTTGCCAAACTTCGCCATCAATAGAATAACGATATGGTTCAGTTCCGTTTGTAGCCACTACAGAGGCTCTGCCACCATTGTATGAAACGACATTGTCAATTACAGGCACAGGTGCAACCGTAACAAGAATCGATTTTTGCGATACGCAATTGCCGACTGTTGTTTTCAATACAAAACGTGTTGTTTCTTCGATATACATATTCAAAGTAGCATCGGTAGAAATGAAATTCGTAGAAGTCCATTGATATGTATCGGCACCCGAAGCCGAAAGTTGCAAACTATTCGGTCCACAAAGCACTGTATCTGAAGGCATAACAACCTCGGCATCGGCAACAACCACGTTGATTGATTTGGTTGTTTGACAATAACCATTTGAAACCGTAGCAGAAATTGTTTCTGAAGTTGTAGGCATAATCTTTATTGCACTATTTGAAACCGATATTTTGCTTGGTGTATCGCTCCAAACCGTAGTAGCATCAACAGGTTTATTGGCAAGTTTGATAGTAACCACTTGACCTGCACACACAATGGTATCGGTAGGCAAAGTAAAGTCAACATTTTCGAGCACTTGAATATTTACACGTACTCTGTCGCTCTCACAACCATTAGCATCGGTTTGACTGACGTAATAGGTAGAATGTTGCACTGCATCAGCACGGAACGAAGTGAACGATGTTGGAATTGTTCCGTTCAAAGAACGATACCAACGAAGCGTACCATCTGCCTCGTCAACCAAAGAATTGAGTTCAATTTCGCCTTCGGTAGCACACGCTATATAATCGTGAGCCACTGGTGCGTGGAATTTGCCATCGCCTTCAACAATTTCAACCGTTTGTGGTTCGCTGAGACAACCTTCTGGTGTAACCACCTTCACTTCGTATGTTCCAGGAACAAGGTCGGTCAACTCGGCATCTGGCATTCCGTTGAGGATAACCTTATTCAACGCATCTTTTTCAACATCAATTCTTCCAAGTTTATCGCACGCAGGTTGCGTAACTTTCAATGTAAATGTAGGTTGTGGCACTTTCGATTTGTTTACCGTAATAATGCGTCCGTCGCTTGTACAACCCGAAGGCGTAGAAACCTTAATTTCGTAATCGCCAGCAGGCAAGTCGGTAAGTTGTCCGTTTTCTACACCATTTATTGTATAAGAATATGTCTTATCCTTAACCAAACGAATTGCACCAAGGTCGCCCACACAAACAGGATGCGTAATGACAGCCGAGAATGCAGGCAATTCTGACGACTTGATAATGTTGATAATTTGCGCATCGCTTCGACAACCCTCTGGACTGACAGCACGCACTGTGTATCGTCCAGGCTCAATATTATTGATGTCGGCATTTGGAACTCCATTCAACTCGTAAGTGAGATTTGAAGAAGGAACTATCAATTTACCATTATCAGAATAACATTGCGGTTGTGCAATTTCGAACACAAGACTCGGTTTGCTGATAATTTGTACCTCGACAGGCATCAATTCGCTTTCGCAATTGTTATGCGTATTGTATTTAGATACATAATATGTACCAGCAACTGCAATTTGAGCATCATTTATCAAATGTTTATCTGCATCATGATAATGATATAGATAACCTTTTTCTGCTGGTTGCGAAATATTTACTGCCTCGCCCTCGCAAACTGGCAACAAAGGTTGCGGAGTAAAGATTATTTTTTCTTTATCCTCGTCAATCAAAATCGTATTGAAACTTGTACAACCTTTTGCATCTTTCACATAAATTGTCTTGTTACCTGGAGTGGTAACCGTAAACTCGTTGCTGCTTTGGAAGTTGATGCCGTCCATACTATATGTATATGGAGCAACACCACCATCGGCGTATGCTGAAATCGTTATTTCAGGATGGTCGCAAGTGAGTGTAGCACTTGGTGATGTGAGCAATGAAACTACAGGAACAGTTTCGCGATGCAGATGGATAATTGCCTCGTCGGTACAACCACTTGGAGCAGTTACCATTACGCTATACTCACCTTCTTCGGTTACTTCTATGCTTTCACTCGTCGAACCATTGTTCCACAAGTATGTTGAACCTGCTACACTGCTTTCGGCAGTAAGTGTTATCTTATCGACATTGCAAGTGAATGACGATGCACTTGCTTTGATTGTCGCTACCGGCTCGGTGCGGTCTTCGGTTACAACAACCGTTGCAGTAGATGATGGACAACCATTGTTTGCCGTTACAGTTACGCTATACTCACCTCCCTTGGTTACATCACGTTCGCGAGTGCTGAGCGATGAATTGTCAGTCCAAATCACACTACGAATGCCGCTGATTGGTTCTTCTATCTCAAGTGTCAAATGACTGCTTGGTGTCAAGCAATCTAAATGCTCAGGAGATGCTGTGAGATGCAATACTGGAGGAAGTTTATCCTCGTCAATCAAAATTGTATTGAAACTTGTACAACCTTTTGCATCTTTCACATAAATTGTCTTGTTGCCTGGAGTGGTAACCGTAAACTCGTTGCTGCTTTGGAAGTTGATGCCATCCATACTATATGTATATGGAGCAACACCACCATCGGCGTATGCAGAAATCGTTATTTCTGGATGGTCGCAAGTGAGTGTAGCACTTGGTGATGTGAGCAATGAAACTACAGGAACAGTTTCGCGGTGCAGACGGATAACTGCCTCGTCGGTACAACCACTTGGAGCAGTTACCATTACGCTATACTCGCCTTCTTCGGTTACTTCTATGCTTTCACTCGTCGAACCATTATTCCACAAGTATGTTGAACCTGCTACACTACTTTCGGCAGTAAGCGTTATCTTATCGACATTGCAAGTGAATGACGATGCACTTGCTTTGATTGTCGCTACTGGCTCGGTGCGGTCTTCGGTTACAACTACAGTTGCAGTAGATGATGGGCAACCATTGTTTGCCGTTACAGTTACGCTATACTCACCTCCCTTGGTTACATCACGTTCGCGAGTGCTGAGCGATGAATTGTCAGTCCAAATCACACTACGAATGCCGCTGATTGGTTCTTCTATCTCAAGCGTCAAATGACTGCTTGGTGTCAAGCAATCTAAATGCTCAGGAGATGCTATGAGATGCAATACTGGAGGAAGTTTATCCTCGTCAATCATTATCGTATTGAAACTTGTACAACCTTTTGCATCTTTCACATAAATTGTCTTGTTGCCTGGTGTAGTAACAATGAACTCATCAGATTTTTGATAATTTACATTATCCATACTGAATGAATAAGGTGCTTCGCCACCATCAGGGAATGCAATAATCTCTATTTCCTCGTAATCGCAAGTCAATGTGGCAGTTGGCGACGTCATCAACGTAAGCACAGGAACATTTTGTACATAAATATGTGCCGTTTGAGGTTTGCTTTCGCAACCAGTTTTATTGTCGATAACCGTAATGATATAATCACCTTCACCTAAATTCTCGAGCGCAAGACCACGTTGACCATTGACGGTGAACGAATAATCATCAATAGAAACATAAGCAAACTCAATTTTACCAGTAGGCGTAGCACAATCGGTATCGGTTACTTTCAATGTAAATTCTGGCAATGGATTGACATTTACGTACGTCAATGCCATTTGTTGGCAACCGAACTCATTCTTAACAATGAGTGAATATTGCGTCGTCTTTTCAGGCGAAACAGAAATCGTTTTGGTCGTCGCACCATTGCTCCACAAATAAGATGCAAATGTACCATTTGGCACTAATTCTGTAGTCTCTCCTATACAAATCGACTGCTCTGGAACTTGTACCTCAGGCAATGGGTTAACAACGATATTTACAGTTTCTGTAAGAACGCCACACTGATTTGGATTTGTTGCCGTAATAAGAATATTCCAGTTGCCACTCATTTCTGGTTTTCCACTGATAATTCCAGTTACTTCGTTGAATATCACACCATCTGGCAAATTCTCAACTTTGATAGAAGATTCTTTCCATTCTAGCGAGATATTCTTTATGCTTTCGCCAAGACAAAATTCTTGTTTTTCAGTTGGAGTTACAACTAATTCTGGCAATGGATAAACAACAATTGTAACTGACTCTGTCAATACATCGCATTCATTATCGTTGGTAGCAGTTATTGTAATGTTCCAAGTGCCACTATTTGTCGGCGATCCACTGATGATTCCAGTAGATTCGTTAAATGTTACGCCATTAGGCAAATTCTCAACCTTAATAGAAGATTCTTTCCATTCTATTGAGATATTCTTAATGCTTTCGTTCAAACAAATCTTTTGCGTTTCGGTAGAATTAACCATCAATTCTGATAATGGATGAATGGTAGCCGTCGCAGTTATCTCGGCACGACAACCAATGGCATCTGTAATTTCAACTGAATGAGAAGTTGTTCTTATTTCTCTAACTTCTAATTCGGAATTGTTGAATGCTGAATTTTTATCCCAAATATATTGATAATCAGGATGAATGCCCGTAACTTCCGCCTTGAGAGTGATAACTGCATCACCCGCTGGAGTTTGACACATTTCTTTATCGTCCACTTTTACTGTTGGTTTTTGTGGCATTACAATGGTTGTGTCTCTTGTAAACTTACAACCGTGATTATCGGTTACCGTCAAAGTATATTTACCATCGGCAGTAGCATTGTAAGAAACTTCTGAAGAAACTATCGTTTCGTTTGCGTTGCGCCATTCATAAATATTAGCGTTAGTTACTGCATTTAATACCACAGTCGGTGTATTTGCTACATCGTTTGTACAAAGCGAATCGCTCGTGAACGAAATTGTCGGCAACGGATAAATTGTTACTAATGTTTCGGCAGTAGCATCGCAACCGTCAACATCAACCACACGCACTTTATGAGTTCCATTCGTAGCATTATATGTATTGTCGGCTATTCCTGCCGTAGCATCGTCCCAATAATAAGTAAACTGAGGACGACCATCGTGTGCCGTAGCAACAAGTTGAACAGTAGCATCACCCGTCAAGTTTTCGCAAATAGGCGCTGGCGTGTTCAACTCGACCGAAATCATTTTTGGTACTAAAATATTAACCGTAGTTGTTGATTCGTTCTGACAAGCATCCTTAACAGAAATTTGAACTTCGGTGTTCTCGGTTATCTGCGTTCCTGCTACTGGACTTTGTGTGATAAACAAATCGGCTTGTGCAGTGCAGTTGTCGGTTGAGTTTGCACGGACTTCCGAAATCAAATCAGGCACTTCAAAACGGCAATTGCCCTTCGAATCGGCATTGTGTTCGTCGAGCGGTACAATGACTGGTTTCGTCGTATCGTTGATTTCAATGTGGTGCATTACGGTTTGTGTGTTACCACAAAGGTCGGTTACCGTGTAGGTTCTAATGGTTACGATTGGACAAGTGCCGCTTGTTTCGTCGGCACTGCTGAGCATAAGTTTTTCTTTCGGTGTACAATTATCTGAAATTATTACACCAAGTGTTTCCAATCCATCGATAGATGTTTCGGCAGCTGGCAAATCGTCTATCGTACATTTTTCAAGTATAGTGGTTTCTATTGTTCCTGTGATTGATGGTTTTTCTGTATCAACAACTGCAACAGTTTTTGTGAACGATTTTTCGCAAGTCTTATCAGTCTTGACAACTACCGTCAATGTAAACTCACCACACTTATCTTTTGCTGTAACGGATACGCTATTTTTATCCATTTCACCGACGATTTCTGCATCACCATCAATGCTCCAAGCGTAAGTGTAACCCGTTTTGTTTTCTGCGCTATAAGTATTGTTTTCTGAAGTTGGACATACACTTGCTTCGCCGTCTATCGTCATATCTGGCAACGGATTGATAGTTGCAGTAGCATCGTCTGTAGCACGGCAACCAAGAGCATCGGTTACTACAATAGTATGTGTACCGCTTTCGGTTACGGTAAGGTCTTTTGTATCGGTTGTTCCATCCCAATTGTATGTGTATTCAGGATTGCCACCTATTACAGTTGGTACAAGTGTTATTGAAGCATCGCCAGCCAATGTCTGACAAACTTCATCGTCTTCTACATTTACAGTCGGTTTTTGTGGCATTACAACAGTCGTATCACGCGAAATGAAACATCCATTTGCATCGGTTACTTTCAATGTATATTTACCATCGGCAATAGCATTGTAAGAAACTGCATCGGAAATTACTTCATCGCTTGTATTGCGCCACTCGTAAGTATTTGCGTTAGTTACGGCGTTAACAACTACAGTTGGTGTGTTTGCCTCATCGTTTGTACAGAGCGAATCGCTTGTGAACGAAAGTGTTGGCAATGGATAAATAGTAATAGTAGCCACATCTTCTGCTTGACAACCATCAGCGTCGGTTACAACAACCTTATGCTCACCATTTTCGGCAAAGCCAAACGATTTGGTGCTTTCGTTCTCTACTGGTTCTGCATTATCCCAACTATATTTGTAAGGTGTATTTCCGTTTTCTACAGTAGCAACCAATTCTATAGTCGCAGTACCATCTGTATTGTTACAAATTGCATCAGGCGAGTTAAGTTTTACATTTACTACACTTGGTACCAAAACATTAACCGTAGTTGTTGATTCATTCTGACAAGCATCCGTAACAGAAATTTGAACTTCGGTATCTGCAAATATCTGAGTTCCTGCTTCTGGACTTTGTGTGATAACCAAATCGGCATTTGCAGTGCAATTGTCGGTTGAGTTTGCACGGACTTCCGAAATCAAATCAGGCACTTCAAAACGGCAATTACCTTTCGAGTCAGCATTGTGGTCGTCGAGCGATGCAATGACGGGGTTCGTCGTATCGTTGATTTCAATGCGGTGCGTTACGGTTTGTGTGTTGCCACAAAGGTCGGTTACCGTGTAGGTTCTGACGGTTACGATTGGACAAGTACCGCTTGTTTCGTCGGCACTGCTGAGCGTAAGTTTTTCTTTTGGTGTACAATTATCTGTAACAGTTACACCAAGTGTTTCCAATCCTTCGATAGATGTTTCGGCAGTTGGTAAATCGTCTATCGTACATTTTTCAAGTATAGTGGTTTCTATTGTTCCCGTGATTGATGGTTTTTCTGCATCAACAACTGCGACTGTTTTTGTGAACGATTTTTCGCAAGTCTTGTCAGTCTTGACAATTACCGTCAATGTAAACTCACCACACTTGTCTTTTGCGGTAACGGATATTGAATTTTTACCCATTTCACCGATGATTTCTGCATCGCCATCAATGCTCCAAGCGTAAGTGTAACCTATTTTATTTTCTACGCTATAAGTATTGTTTTCTGAAGTTGGACATACACTTGCTTCGCCGTCTATCGTCATATCTGGCAACGGATTGATAGTTGCAGTAGCATCGTCTGTAGCACGGCAACCAAGAGCGTCGGTTACTACAACGGTGTGTGCACCACTTTCGGTTACTTTAAGGTCTTTTGAATCAGTTGTTCCATCCCAATTGTATGTATATTCAGGATTGCCACCTATTACAGTTGGTACAAGTGTTATTGAAGCATCGCCAGCCAATGTCTGACAAACTTCATCGTCTTCTACATTTACAGTCGGTTTTTGTGGCATTACAACAGCCGTATCGCGCGAAATGAAACATCCATTTGCATCGGTTACTTTCAATGTATATTTACCATCGGCAATAGCATTGTAAGAAACTGCATCAGAAATTACTTCATCGCTTGCATTGCGCCATTCGTAAGTATTTGCGTTAGTTACGGCGTTAACAACTACAGTTGGTGTATTTGCCTCATCGTTTGTACAAAGTGAATCGCTCGTGAACGAAAGTGTTGGCAATGGATTGATGGTCGTAGTTGCCTTGGCACTTGCTTGACATCCGTCTTTATCCGTAACAACAACTTGATGTTCACCATTTTCTGTGATTCCAAACGACTTAATATTATCAGTAGTATCTTCTCCTCCATCCCAACTATATTTGTAAGGTTCAGTTCCACTTTCTACCGTTGCTTCCAAAGTACGTGTAGCATCGCCCGTTATGTTTTGACAAATGACCTCTGGTGTATTCAACGATACTTTGATAGTTGTAGGTACAACGACCTTAACCGTTATCGTACTATCATTTCCACAAGCATCCACTACCGAAACTTTCACATCTGTATCTTCGGTGATTTGTTCGCCAGCAGCAGGATTTTGTGTAATCGTCAAATCTTCTTTTGCCGTACAATTATCACTTGCATTCTGACGAGTTATTGCAACGAAATCTGGGACAGAGAATTTACAATCACCTTCCGAAACAGCATTTTGAGTTTCAATTTCAGTCACGTCAGGTTTTGTCGTATCATTGATTTCAATGCGGTGCGTTATGGTTTGTGTGTTGCCACAAAGGTCGGTTACCGTGTAGGTTCTGACGGTTACGATTGGACAAGTGCCACTTGTTTCGTCGGCACTGCTCAATATGAGTTTGTCTTTCGGTGTACAATTATCTGAAATTATTACACCAAGCGTTTCCAATCCTTCGATAGATGTTTCGGCAGTTGGCAAATCGTCTATTGTACATTTTTCAAGTACAGTGGTTTCAATTGTTCCAATGATTGATGGTTTTTCTGTATCAACAACGGCAACTGTTTTTGTGAACGTTTTTTCGCAAGTCTTATCAGTCTTGACAACTACCGTCAATGTAAACTCACCACACTTGTCTTTCGCTGTAACGGATACGCTATTTTTATCCATTTCACCGATGATTTCTGCATCGCCATCAATGCTCCAAGCGTATGTGTAGCCCGTTTTGTTTTCTACGCTATAAGTATTGTTTTCTGAAGTTGGACATACACTTGCTTCGCCGTCTATCGTCATATCTGGCAACGGATTGATAGTTGCAGTAGCATCGTCTGTAGCACGGCAACCAAGAGCGTCGGTTACTACAATAGTATGTGTACCACTTTCGGTTACTTTAAGGTCTTTTGTATCGGTTGTTCCATCCCAATTATAAATGTATTCAGGATTGCCACCTATTACAGTTGGTACAAGTGTTATTGAAGCATCGCCAGCCAATGTCTGACAAACTTCATCGTCTTCAACATTTACAGTCGGTTTTTGTGGCATTACAACAGTCGTATCGCGCGAAATGAAACATCCGTTTGCATCGGTTACTTTCAATGTATATTTACCATCAGCAATAGCATTGTAAGAAACTGCATCAGAAATTACTTCATCGCTTGCATTGCGCCATTCGTATATCGTAGCATTTGTTACGGCATTCAATATTACTGTTGGTGTATTTGCCTCATCGTTTGTACAAAGTGAATCGCTCGTGAACGAAAGTGTTGGCAATGGATAAATAGTTGCGTCTGCCTCAGCCTTCACGGTCGCTTCGTCATATGATGAGTACACATCTCCATTTACAGAAGAAACATACGCTTTGTTCGTATAATTAGTTTTGCTACCCTTTCCTTTAACAATAATTTGCAATTCCTCGCTTCCTTTCGAAGCCATTGTTCCAATATTCCAAACGCCCGTCGTTTCGTCGTAAGTGCCAACTGAAGATGAAACAAAAGTCATTCCAGTAGGAAGAACATCGGTAACTTGTACATCTGTTGCAGGCGAAGGAGAATTATTTGACACTTTAAGTGTAAATGTAGTATTTTCGCCATCGCAAACAGGATTTGATGCAGTTTTTGTCAATTTTAACTCGGTACAAATTTCCGATTCCGGTACTTTTGAAGCCGTATTTTTACATCCGTTGCCATCGGTTACTTCTACTGTGAACTCGCGCGTACGCAAAGTCTCGTCGTCGGTATCTATCACTATAGATGTTGTAGTAGAAGCATCGTCATCGTTCCACAAATACTCAAGCGTAGGAACACCCGTAGCAGATGCCGTAAGCGTAGCCTCTTCGCCAACACAAACTTTTGTTGTAGCAATACTTACTTCTGGCAACGCATTTATTTTGGTATTTACCGTAGTGTCTGCCGAACATCCGTGAACATCTTCCACCTTCAACGATGTTTGTTTTTCACCTGTTCCAGTAACTTTGTACGTATTTTCACCTTCGGTGGTAGCACCATTCCAATAATACTTATAATCTGGCGTTCCTTTGGTAACTGCTGGAGCAAGAATAATCTCGGCATCATTATCCACAGTCTGACAAATAGTGTCGCCAACCATTGAAATAACAGGCAAATCGTACACCTCAATTATTGCAGTATCTCGTGCCACACAAGCCTGATAATCATCGGTAGTAACAGATACAATGTATTCGTTTTCACCCAATTGAGGTACAACCGTAATTTTTTGAGTGGTTTCTCCAGTACTCCATTCGTAACCTTTTATCTTAACGTCATTAACAGATTTAGAGGTAGATGTGGTTACATTCGCAGTAAGTTCTACTTCTTTTCCGTCTTCTTTACAATAAGGCAACACATCGTTCACTTCAACCTTTACATCTTGGAAATCGATAACAACTGTATCTGTAATGTCATAAACACGTGCAAAATAGATATCGTCTATCGCAAAGTCGTTTCCGTGACGAATAATATTCTTGTTTTCTATACAAACATCAACATTAGTATATGTAGTAGAGTTCCAAACGGTTGAGAATTGCGTCCAATGACAGCAATATTCATCAAATTTCTTTTCCTTATCAGGATCATCTTCGGCTGGAGACGGCAAAATAATTGGGTCGTCAAGCAACTGATTGTGTCCGATTGAGAATACCAAATTTGCACCATTTACCGGATTTACAGAAGAGAACCAAGCCGAAAATTCATAATCGGTATGAGGCAATACGGAAATCGGTTGGCACCAAACTTTTGCATTCTCTTCTGGCGAACCATTAACAACCATCATTTTTCCTGCACGAGTGCCTGAAGTATGGTCGAAACAATCATCAAAATTGCCGTGCGAAGCCCTCGGATTATTCAAAATTGCATAAACACCTTCGGGGTACAAATTTTTCTGACTTTGTTCGTAGTCTGAATAGAATGTTCCACCAGAACCCGCAATATTAAAGTCTCCATTGTTGATAAGGTTTGTTGGGTCGGTCAAAATATTATGAACTACATATATTCCTGGTTCGGTAACGTCTATTTCCACTCCGTGCAAATCGTTTCCATCTTTGTCTTTCATCAATACGCCGTCTTTGTACCAAGTGAGCGTTTCTGGACTTTTAATTTCGTCACCAGCATTCAAATGATAAACCTGACCCACACAGAATGTAGTGTCTCTTCCAAGATTTGGTTTGTTTTTACATTCAAATGTATCCAAACGATGAACTGACAATATTTTCTCGACAGGACATCCTTCAAAAATCACATTTCCTTCGTCGTCGTGCAACAACAAGTGTGCAACGATTCTATAATCTTTAAACCAACCATCTTCGCGTTTTTCTACAGTTTTATCGTCCAAATCAATTTTCAACACAGAAACAGATGCAGTCGAACCAATTTCACTGACCAATTCCTTAGTAGTATTATCGGCTTCGTACCAAACATAGCGTGCAGCAGTATTTGCTCTTGCCTCGAGTACAAAAGACTCGTCGGCACAAACTACCGAAGGCGTTGCCGCTGCATTCAAAACTGGTTGCGGACGAACTATGACACTATAATTATATGTGGCAGAACAACCTTCGTTATCCACAAAAATCTCGTAAGTTAAAGTGTCTGAACTATCAAGAAGTGTAGTTGTAATATTCTGACTTGGAATAATGCTGCCTACACCACTTGTAGTGTATCCCGAAACCGTCTCGCTTGGCACACCTTTCAACTGCCAAGCATAAGTTGCTCCATCAATACCAACAGACAAATCTATATCTCCCGTAGGTGCTCCCGAACAAACAGAAATCGACTTATCTGCAACCGATGGGTATTGGTTTACAATGATTCCTTTTGTTTGAGTGTTTTTACAAGATTTTGCATCTACAACTTTTACAGTATATTCTTTGCCGTTATCGGCAAATTTTACATCACTAATTGTAAGTACATTCGTTGTTTCGCCCGTCAATTCGGCATCTTCCAAATACCATTGATATGAAGTAAAGCCTTCGGTTGCAGTAAGAACAGCATCGCCACCTTCACAAACAGGATTTGTTTGAATTTCAATTTCTGGCAATTGATTTACTTCGATATGAACTAATTTTTGCTCGAGGTTACAAGTATTTTCGGCATTTATCACAAAATAATAATCTCCAGCCGAAGGTGTTCCCGTAATTTTGCCAGTTACTTTGTCAAAATTGAGACCAGTGGGCAAATCATCTATCGTAACTTCCACATTCGAAGTGATTTGAATATCGTCAATCGACTCACCAACACACAAAGTCTGCGTTTCGTTGGTTACCGTTAATGTTGCCTTTGCAAGAATTGTAGTTGTCGCTTGTGCTTTTTGAGTATCTTCGGTTACAGCATCAAATGATGCGTTTTCAATGATTCCACCATTTGCATAAGCAATATACGCTTTATTTGTAGCACTCGTTTGTCCGTCTTTAGCCGTAGCAGTAAACGAAAATTCTATGTCTTCACCTCCTCCTAACGATGTTACAATCCACTCATATACGTTATCGGTTGCCGTAATGCTTAAATTCTCAACTTCGGTAGGAATTAAATCTTTGACGTGAATATCGGTTGCCGCTTCTGCAGCATTGTTTTTAAGTTTCAATGTATAAGTAATGGTACCTTCTTCGCAAACAGTTTCTGTTGCGGTTTTTGTCAAAGTCAAATCGGTACAACTCTTCACCTCAATTGCTTTTGTAGCGGTATTAACACAACCATTTTCGTCTGTTACCGTCACTTTATATTCATCACCATTTTCGCTCAATGAGACATTTGGAATAGTCAAAACATTCGATGATTCCGTCAATTCTACACCACCAACTTTTTCCCATTTGTACGATTGCAAACCTGCTGTTGCCGTTAGAACTGCATCGGTATTTTCGCACGCTACCGAAGTTGTTATTGCTACGTCAGGTAGTGCATTCACCACAATTTTTATAGTTTCTGTTTTTGTCTCACAGTCATTTTTCGCTTTTACAATAATATTATCGTAAGTTCCAACTGCAGGTTTACCTGTAATTGTTTTAGCAGTTTCGTCAAAAGTCAATCCCGAAGGAAGATTTTCTACGGTGAGTTCTGCATTTTCTGATGTTATTTGTATTGTAGCAATTGCTGTTTCGCTATCGCAAATTGTTTGGTCGGTATTGGTTACCGAAAGCGTTGGCATTGCCTTCACCACAATTTTTACAGTTTCGGTTTTTGTTTCGCAATCATTTGTCGCTTTTACCACAATGTCGTTATAAGTTCCAACTGCTGGTTTTCCTGTAATCGTTTTAGCAGTTTCATCAAATGTTAATCCTAAAGGCAGATTTTCTACGGTGAGTTCTGCATTTTCTGATGATATTTGTATTGCAGAAATTGCCGATTCACTATCGCAAATTGTCTGGTCGGTATTAGTTACTGAAAGCGTCGGCAATGGATTGATGGTTGCATCAACTTCGCCACTTGTTGCAGAACATCCTTTTGAGTCGGTTACCGTAACGCTGAACTTGCCGCTTGTGGTTACTTCTTTCGTAGCTTCTGTTGTCTCGTCGTTCCACTTGTAGGTGTAACTTGGTGTACCCCCTGTAACTGTTGGTGAAAGGGTGATTTTTGCTGTGCCTTCTTCGTTTTGACAGATTTCATCGCCCGTAAGAGTTACCGTTGGTTTTGGATTTTCGGTCGCGGTAATAGTTGTCTTCTGACTCTCGCAATTCGTAATGGTGTTCTTTACATATATATAATATGTACCTGCTTCTTCGGGAGTGTATGTGAGTTCTGTACCACGTTGAAGTTCTGTATTTTCACTATCAAGCCATATCAATACTTCATCTGTGCCAAGGGTTGCTGTCGCACTAAATGCTGGAATTGCTGAGCCTTCGCAATATTCTATATTGTCGGCAGTCGGTGCAGTTATCGTTGGACAGTTGCAATCGGGAGCGGTAATATTTACCATCTCTACGCATCCATTGGCATCGGTTATAGTAACGGTAATGTTCGTGCCTTTCGCTATTTTCGTGATATGGTACAATTTATCGTCTGTACCATCTTTTGTCAATGTGCCTGCGGTTGTAGTTACATCGGCTGTCGCTGTAGCGTATGTTACAGTTACGTCAGCGTGGTATGTGAGCAAGTCTTCATCACAAGCAATGTTCGATGAAACTATCGTTGGCTTTTCTGGTACGATGAGTTTAATGGTTTGTGTGCCTTTGTTTCCACAAACATCTTCCATTGTAACAGTTACGGTAGTCGTTTCTGTAATTACCGTTCCTGCTGCCTTATCTTGAGTGTATGTCAAATTGTCGATTGATGTACAGTTATCGGTCGTTACTGCTTTGGTTGCATCTTTCAAATCAGGAACGCTGAACGTGCAGTCGGTTGATGTAAGTGTAATATCGGCAATTGTTCCAATTACTGGATTTTCTTCGTCTTTTGCCTCAATGGTCTTAGTTGCACCTGCCTTACATTGTTTTGAGTCGGTTACTACAACTTTTACAGTTTTTGTATCGCAGACTGACGGAGTAGTTGCTACAACGTCTGCTGTAGTTCCCGTAGCGTTTGTCCATTCGTATGTGAATGGTATTGTGCCTGATGTAACATTTGCTGTAAGTGCAATGTCGGTTGATGGACACGCTGATGAGTTTCCGTCTATCGTTACTTCTGGCAATGGATTGATGGTTGCATCAACTTCGCCACTTGTTGCAGAACATCCTTTTGAGTCGGTTACCGTAACGCTGAACTTACCGCTTGTGGTTACTTCTTTCGTTGCTTCTGTTGTATCGTCGTTCCACTTGTAGGTGTAACTTGGTGTACCTCCTGTAACTGTTGGTGAAAGGGTAATTTTTGCTGTGCCGTCTTCGTTTTGACAGATTTCATCGCCCGTAAGAGTTACCGTTGGTTTCGGGTTTTCGGTTGCGGTAATGGTTGTCTTCTGACTCTCACAATTCGTAATGGTGTTCTTTACATATATATAATATGTACCTGCTTCTTCGGGAGTGAATGTGAGTTCTGTACCACGTTGAAGTTCTGTATTTTCACTATCAAGCCATATCAATACTTCATCTGCGCCAAGAGTTGCTGTTGCACTGAATGATGGGATTGCAGAGCCTTCGCAGTATTCTATATTGTCGGCGGTCGGTGCTACTATCGTAGGACAATTACAATCGGGTGCGGTAATATTTACCGTCTCTACGCATCCATTAGCATCGGTTATAGTAACGGTAATATTCGTTCCCTTCGCAATTTTCGTAATATGGTATAATTTATCGTCTGTGCCGTCTTTGGTCAATGTGCCTGCAGTTGTTACCACGTTTGCCGTTTCAGTTGCGTATGTTACGGTTACGTCAGCGTGATATGTGAGCAAGTCTTCATCACAAGCAATGTTCGATGAAACTATCGTTGGCTTTTCGGGTACGATGAGTTTAATGGTTTGTGTGCCTTTGTTTCCACAAACATCTTCCATTGTAACAGTTACGGTAGTCGTTTCTGTAATTACCGTTTCTGCTGCCTTATCTTGAGTGTATGTCAAATTGTCGGTTGACGTACAATTATCGGTCGTTACTGCTTTGGTTGCATCTTTCAAATCAGGAACACTGAACGTGCAGTCGGTTGATGTAAGTGTAATATCGGCAATTGTTCCAATTACTGGATTTTCTTCGTCTTTTGCCTCAATGGTCTTAGTTGCATCTGCCTTACATTGTTTTGAGTCGGTTACTACAACTTTTACAGTTTTTGTATCGCAGACTGACGGAGTAGTTGCTACAACGTCTGCTGTAGTTCCCGTAGCATTTGTCCATTCGTATGTGAATGGCATTGTACCTGATGTAACATTTGCTTTAAGTGCAATGTCGGTTGAAGGGCACGCTGAAGAGTTTCCGTCTATCGTTACTTCTGGCAATGGATTGATGGTTGCATCAACTTCGCCACTTGTTACTGAACATCCTTTTGAGTCGGTTACCGTAACGCTAAACTTACCGCTTGTAGTTACTTCTTTCGTTGCTTCTGTCGTCTCGTCGTTCCACTTGTAGGTGTAACTTGGTGTACCTCCCGTAACTGTTGGCGAAAGTGTAATTTTTGCTGTGCCGTCTTCGTTTTGACAGATTTCATCGCCCGTAAGGGTTACTGTTGGTTTTGGATTTTCGGTTGCGGTAATAGTCGTCTTCTGACTCTCACAATTCGTAATGGTGTTCTTTACATATATGTGATATGTACCTGCTGATTCTGGAGTGTATGTGAGTTCTGTACCACGTTGAAGTTCTGTATTTTCGCTATTGAGCCAAATCAACACTTCATCTGCGCCAAGGGTTGCTGTTGCACTGAATGCTGGGATTGCAGAACCTTCGCAATATTCTATATTGTCGGCAGTCGGCGCCGCTATCGTAGGACAGTTGCAATCGGGAGCGGTAATATTTACCGTTTCTACACATCCATTAGCATCGGTTATAGTAACGGTAATGTTAGTACCTTTCGCAATTTTCGTAATATGGTACAATTTATCGTCTGTACCATCTTTTGTCAATGTGCCTGCGGTTGTAGTTACATCGGCTGTCGCTGTAGCGTATGTTACAGTTACGTCTGCGTGGTATGTGAGCAAGTCTTCATCACAAGCAATGTTTGATGAAACTATCGTTGGCTTTTCGGGAACAACTAATGTAATATCCTTACTCTCAGAATTATTACAAGCATCCGTCACAGTTACTTTTACAATTTGACCATTTGTAGCGGTAGTTCCTGATGCAGCATTTTGACTATAAGTCAATTCCGAACAGCCATCAGTCGCAACTGCCATTACTATTGATTTAAAATCTGGAACAACAAAAGTACAATTTGTAGAAGATAGAGTAACAGAAGTTTCAATATCACCAATAGTTGGTTTTACGGCATCATCAATCCAAGTGTAAGTTATTGTTACTTCTGGTGCAGATTGATTACATTCGTTTTTGTAATTTGCCCTCCAAGTCTGACTACGAGAACATCCATTTTCAACGATTTCATCGGAAGAAATCGTCGCTTTTGCCGATGGGTTACAAGCATCATTTACTGTAAAATCTGCATCAGTCAAAGAAGGTATTTTAGTAGGATTACAACCCAAATCTTCACCTACTACGTTTGCCACTAAAGTTGGAGTGGTCATTTCCCTCCAAGTATAAGTAATTGTTTTTGTTTCAGCAACATTGCCACAAGCGTCAGTTACATTCGCTGTCCAAGTTTGTGTGTAATTGCAACCCGTATTTGTTGGACCATCTGTCGTTACAGTTGCTATCAAATCGTCATCGCAATTATCAGTTACCATAAATGTTGGTGCAGTTACTGTTGGATTGCATCCAAGTTCACCACTCGTCGCAGTTGTACTGATGAATGGTTTTTCAGTATCTTGCTTCCAAGTGTAAGTAATTGTTTTTGTGTCAGCAACATTACCACATTCATCAGTTACATTCGCTGTCCAAGTTTGTGTGTATTTGCAACCAGTATTTGTTGGACCATCTGTCATTACAGTTGCTATCAAATCGTCATCGCAATTGTCTGTTACAGTGAATGTTGGAGCAGTAACTGTTGGATTACAACCAAGGTCTTTGCTCGTTGCAGTTGTGCTGATAACTGGTTTCTCAGTATCTTGCTTCCAAGTGTAAGTAATTGTTTTTGTCTCAGCAACATTACCACAAGCATCAGTTACATTCGCTGTCCAAGTTTGGGTGTAGTTGCAACCAGTGTTGGTTGGACCATCGGTCGTTACAGTTGCTATCAAATCGTTATCGCAATTGTCGGTTACAGTGAATGTTGGTGCAGTTACCGTTGGATTGCAACCTAGGTCTTTACTCGTTTCTGTAGTGCTGATGATTGGTTTCTCGGTATCTTGTTTCCAAGTGTAGGTAATTATTTTTGTATCAGCAACATTACCACATTTGTCAGTTACGTTTGCTGTCCAAGTTTGTGTATAGTTGCAACCAGTATTAGAAACACCGCTGTCAGTTACAGTTGCGATCAAATCGTCATCGCAATTATCAGTTACCATAAATGTTGGTGCAGTAACGATTGGATTACAACCGAGATCATCGCTCGTTGCGGTGGTGCTGATGACTGGTTTCTCAGTATCTTGTTTCCAGGTGTAGGTAATTGTTTTTGTCTCAGCAACATTACCACAAGCATCAGTTACATTCGCTGTCCAAGTTTGTGTGTAGTTGCAACCAGTATTTGTTGCACCAGTTGTTTGTACGTCTACCTTTAAATCATTATCGCAATTGTCAGTTACAGTGAATGTTGGAGGAGTTACCGTTGGATTGCAACCAAGGTCTTTGCTCGTTGCTATTGTGTTGATGACTGGTTTTTCGGTATCTTGCTTCCAAGTGTAGGTAATTGTAACTTCCGTCGCTTTTTGTCCACATTCATTTGTATAATTTGCCCTCCAAGTCTGACTACGAGAACATCCATTTTCTACGATTTCATCGGAAGAAATCGACGCTTTTGCCGATGCGTTACAAGCATCATTTACAGTAAAATCTGCATCAGTCAAAGAAGGTATTATAGCAGGATTACAACCCAAATTTCCACCCATTACTTTTGCCACGATTGTTGGCGTAGTAGTCTGTGTCCAGGTATAAACAACCACCACCTCATCTGCTGCCAAATTACAAGCATTTTTGTAGTTTGCTTTCCAAGTACGAGTATATTCGCAACCGACATTAGTAGTAGTTTGCGTAGCAGTTGGACTTGCCGAAGCATTGCAAACATCCGTAACCGTAAATGTAGGTGTAGGAATAGATGCTGGATTACAACCTAAATTCTCGTTTGTTGCAGTTGTTGAAATAACTGGTTTTGTGGTACTTTGAATTTTAATGATATGCGTTACGGTTTGCGTATTATCGCACAAATCTTTTACAGTATAAGTTCTTGTTACCACTATCGGACAAGTTCCCGATACATTATCAGAATGTGACAATCTTAAATCTTCATCGATTGTACAATTATCACTCACAGCAACACCCAATGCTTCTAAAGCCGCAATAGATGTTACTGCCGCAGGTGCATCATCTTTCGTGCAACCGTTAATATTTGTCTCGGCAATTGTTCCTGTAATAGTCGGCTTTTCAGAATCTGCTACTGATACAGTTTTATTGCAACTATTGGTACAACCTTTATCACTTTCTACCGAAACTTCCAACGTGAAATTGCCACAAGAATTTCCTGTTTTTATTTTTACCTGGTATTGGTCACTCGCACCAACAATTGTTGCATTTCCCGAAATTGTCCATTTATAAGTGTAACCCGACACATTGGCTACAGAATAAGTTGATTCCGTCTTTGGACAAAGCGAAGCGACTCCTGTAATGTCGCATATTGGCAATGGATTGACGGTTACGGTTACATAACTCGTTATTTCAAGTGTCGTAGCATTTACAATAGAAGAAACTGCAGATTGTCCACCATCCGAAACTTGTATCTTATAATAATAGGTAGTTTCTGGTTTTAATCCGTCATTATCAGTAAAATTAGTATTACCTGTTACAGTACCCACTTTTTCGTATGTCCCGTCTGACGCCTTGCTACGATAAATATCGTACACTGTAGATGAAGTCATCGAATTGTCTTTCCACGAAAGACTAATGGACTTATGGTCATTTGCTACGGCTTTCAAATCGGTAACCGATGATGGTTTGAGCGGTGTGGTAACCGATACCTTTTGCGAAGGAGACGATTCTGTACCATCAGATGCTACTGCTACTACATAATAACAATATTTGGTATTTGCCGTTAATCCAGTATTTGAAAATGATGTACTTGTAACCTGAGTAACTTTTGTGTAGGATGCAGAATTACAATCGTTAGATTGTGCACGATACACATCATACTTTACAGCATTTTGTGCAGTATTCCAAGTTAAATCCACCTGACTATATGATGCCGACGTAGCAGATACATTTTTCGGTTTCTCAACCATCGTTGGCGGAACATCGGTAAGGAATACGCTCTTGATACAAATTGTGGAATTTAGAGAGAACAACTGGAACGTATTTTCATTCTTTCCCCAAATTTGCGAAAGTTGTCCAAGAATCACATAACCATAATCTTCGCTGTTTGGCACAACGCCAGAATTATAACTATCAAATGATCTCGTTTCGCAACATCCACCACCAAAACCAATTTTAACATTATCGGCACTTGTTTTGGCTTCTATCACTACATACCAATCAGGATAAGTCTGCTTATAACCACCTGTTCCGTCCCAATTTTTTGGTGAAGGAAATTCTTTTCTACCTGTTCCACCATTGCATCCATTTATTCTGAGCATTCCGCCATCGGAACATTCGGTATTTTTTCCATCTCCAAGTTTATACCAATCTCCACCACATCCACCGTCACTTGCATTAGATGATGGAGTAAGCAAGTCAATCCTTTCTGCGGCAGTTGCAAATGCAAAAGCGCAACCGAACACCATTAGCAAAAATGGTTTCAACATATTTTTATTTGAAATAAAAGTCGTATATAAATGCTTCATAGGCAATATTCTATCATTTTCATACAATGAATGTAATTTTGCAAATTTATACAATAAATAAGTCTTTTCAAATTTACTTTAACATTTTTTAAGCAAACTATTAAGTAGAATTGCACAAAAAATCCGTTGAAATGTAGGATATTCGCAAAAGCTAATTATTTCTGCGTTTCGCTAATTTGTAAATTTTATTATCTTTGCGTGTTATTTTAGAAATTCAAACTTAATACATAAAAATCATGAAGAAAAAAGCGCTTCTTATGATTCTCGACGGCTGGGGAATCGGAAACAAATCTAAAGCCGATGTAATTTGCAACACTCCAACTCCTTACTGGGATTCGTTGATGGCAAATTATCCTCATTCTCAATTGCAAGCTTCGGGCGAAAATGTTGGTTTGCCAGACGGACAAATGGGAAACTCTGAAGTTGGTCACCTCAACATCGGTGCTGGACGTGTAGTTTATCAAGATTTGGTAAAAATCAACCGTGCTTGTGCAGATAACAGCATTCTGAAAAATGCCGAAATAGTGCGTGCTTTCTCATACGCAAAAGAAAACGGCAAGCAAATCCACTTTATGGGATTGACTTCAAATGGTGGCGTGCATAGTTCACTCGACCATCTTTTCAAACTTTGCGAAATTTCAAAAGAATACGGAATCGGTAACAAAACATTCGTTCATTGCTTTATGGACGGACGCGATACCGACCCAAAAAGTGGTAAAGGTTTTATCGAACAATTGTCGAAAAAGCTCGATGAAACGGGCGGAAAAATCGCTTCAGTCATCGGACGTTATTATGCAATGGACCGCGACAAACGTTGGGAACGCGTGAAAGAAGCATACGACCTTTTGGTTAACGGCATTGGAACTGCCGCAACCGATATGGCTACTGCTGTGCAAGATTCTTACAACGCAGGCGTAACCGACGAATTCATTAAACCTATCGTGTTGGCATCAAAAGAAGGTCGCATTGCTGAAGGCGACGTGGTTATCTTCTTCAACTACCGAAACGACCGTGCAAAAGAGCTTACAGTTGTTCTTACACAACAAGATATGCCAGAAGTAGGAATGAAAACAATTCCTGGTTTGCAATATTTCTGTATGACTCCTTACGATGCGTCTTTTAAAGGCGTTCATATTCTTTTCGACAAAGAAAATGTACAAAATACACTTGGCGAATATCTTTCGAACAACGGAAAAACACAACTTCACATTGCCGAGACAGAAAAATACGCACACGTAACATTCTTCTTCAATGGTGGTCGCGAAACTCCATACGAAAAAGAAGAACGCATCCTTGTGCCTTCTCCAAAAGTTGCTACTTACGACCTTAAACCAGAAATGAGTGCTTACGAGGTAAAAGACAAATTAGTGGCAGCCATCAAAGAAGACAAATTCGACTTCATCGTTGTGAACTTTGCCAACGGTGATATGGTTGGTCATACAGGCGTGTACGAAGCAATAGAGAAAGCAGTTGTAGCCGTAGATGCTTGCGTGAAAGATGTAATTGAAGCAGCAAAAGCAACAGGTTATGAATCAATCATTATTGCCGACCACGGTAATGCCGACAATGCCATCAATGCCGACGGTACACCAAACACTGCACACTCGTTGAACCCTGTACCATTTGTTTACATCAGCGAAAACAAATCGGCTAAACTTGATAATGGTATTTTGGCAGATGTTGCTCCTTCAATTCTTGGAATTCTTGGAATGCCACAACCAACCGAAATGACAGGCAAGAATTTGATAAAATAAAAAAACATCCATTTCATCGAAGAAAAACGCTCGGCGATAACCGAGCGTTTTTTTTATATTTACATCAACGATTTATAGATATTTATGGATTAAATTCGTTAGAAAGTATATGTATCATTTCCGACATTCGTTCCACAAGATATTCAGCGATGAGCATTGACATCGATTCTGCTGAGTTTGTACGTGCAAAATTTTTCATCAAACATTTTGTACAAAAAAAAGCGAAACTTTATCAGTTCCGCTTGTGTGATTCGCTTGGGGCTCGAACCCAAGACCCCATCCTTAAAAGGGATGTGCTCTACCAGCTGAGCTAGCGAATCTCCGTAAATGTGATGCAAAGGTACTGCTATTTTTTTTATCTGCAAATTTTTTCTTTAAAAAAATGCAATTTTTCAAAACTTTTTCAATAAAAAGAAAAATCGTTTCACGATTTTTGCACTGGTTCGCTCGTGAGTGAAACGCCAAGTTTCTTGAATATCTTGTGGTCAACTTCGCTCAACATTACGGTGGTATGTACCTGACAACCTTCAAGTTTCGGCAACTGTTCAATCGCTTTTTGGCAATTATCATCTTTCAGTCCAAACATTGCCAACGCCACCAAAACCTCGTCGGTATGCAAACGCGGATTGTTTCCGTGCAGATACGAAACTTTCATTTTTTGTATTGGCTCAATCATTTCCGCAGGAATCAGGTTTACCTTATGGTCAATTCCTGCCAAGTACTTAATGGCATTAAGCAAAAGCGCAGCACTTGCTCCAAGCAAAGACGATGTCTTTGAAGTAATAATAGTTCCGTCGTTCAACTCGATAGCGGCAGAATTTACTTTTGTTTTCTCCGCACGTTCTTTGGCGGCTATGGTTACCTTTCTGTCGCTGGTGGTAATTTTTGCTTGCTGCATCAACAAAGCGATTTTGTTTACTTCTGCTTCGTCGGTTTTTCCTTCAACCAATTTGTTGAGAGATGCGTAGTAACGACGTATGATTTCTTGTTTCGAAGCCTCACGGCAAGCATCATCATCGAAAATACAAAAACCTGCCATATTTACGCCCATATCTGTAGGCGATTTATAAGGATTTTCGCCATAAATACCTTCGAAAATTGCGTTCAATACAGGGAAAATTTCAATGTCGCGATTATAATTGACCGTTGTTTTCCCGTATGCTTCCAAATGGAATGGGTCGATCATATTCACATCATTAAGGTCGGCAGTAGCAGCCTCGTATGCGATATTTACAGGATGCTTCAAAGGCAAATTCCAAATAGGAAATGTCTCGAATTTTGCATATCCTGCTTTGATGCCTTTTTTGTTGTCTTGATAAAGTTGACTAAGGCAAACTGCCATTTTCCCACTTCCAGGACCCGGCGCTGTAACAACTACCAACGGACGAGATGTCTCGACATAATCATTTTTACCGAATCCTTCATCGGAATCGATGAGTTGCACATTGTGCGGATAACCCTCTATTGTATAATGATAATACGCCTTGATATTGAGCCTTTTCAAACGGTTACGAAATGCTTTTGCACTCTCTTGACCTTTGAAGTGCGTAATGACGACAGAACCAACTTTCAATCCACGACTTTCGAATTCGTCGCGCAAACGAAGCACGTCCATATCGTATGTGATGCCAATGTCGCTACGAACCTTGTTTTTCTCAATATCGACAGCACTAATGACAATTACAATTTCGGCATAATCGCTCAACTGCATCAGCATTTTCAGTTTGCTATCTGGTTGAAATCCAGGCAACACACGACTTGCGTGATAATCGTCAAAAAGTTTTCCACCAAACTCCAAATAGAGTTTATCGCCAAATTGCGCTATACGCTCTTTGATGTGCTCCGATTGGATTTTAATGTATTTGTCATTGTCAAAACCAAGTTTCATATCCGTTTATTTTTTCCTACTAACAAAGTTAGTCATTTTTTGAATAATTTTATCTTACCACCACGCCTCTTTCGCGCAAAAATTGCTTCAGTTCGGGTATTCCAATTTCGTGGAAGTGGAAAATACTTGCCGCCAATGCTGCATCCGCCTTTCCAAGTTTGAAAACATCTTCGAAATGTTGCATTGTACCCGCGCCACCCGATGCAATGACTGGAATGTTGAGCGATTCGGACAACGTGCAAAGCGCCTCATTGGCAAAACCTTGCTTCACTCCATCGTGATTCATACTTGTGAAAAGGATTTCGCCTGCACCACGCTCTTGCGCCTCTTTTGCCCACTCAAAAAGCTTGCGTTCGGTAGGCACACGTCCACCGTTAAGGTAGCAAGTCCACTCGCCATTTTCGAACTTAGCATCGATGGCAACTGTACAAACTTGATTACCGAAATTTTTGGCGATTTCATCGATTAAAATCGGTGTTTTCAGTACGGCAGAATTTACCGAAACTTTGTCGGCTCCAGCCGAAAGCAATGTATCAACATCTTTCAACTCGTGAATGCCACCACCCACAGTAAAAGGAATGCTGATGTTCTGCGCAATCCGCTTTACAAGTTCGACGAAAGTTTTACGTTTTTCGAACGAGGCAGTAATATCCAAAAACACCAATTCATCGGCTCCAAGACGGCTATATTCGGCACCAAGTTCCACAGGGTCGCCTGCCGAACGGAGGTTTACAAAATTTGTTCCCTTCACCGTTTGCCCGTCTTTTATATCAAGACAAGGTATGATTCGTTTTGCTAACATTATATCGATTTAATGATTTAACATTTTAGAATTTAACGATTACAAAAATCTTATAATTCAATAAAGTTCTTGAGTATTTTTTCGCCGATTTCACCGCTCTTTTCAGGGTGAAACTGCACTGCATAAAAGTTGCCTTTGTTGAGCGACGCACTGAACGGATGAACGTAGTCTGTAGTTGCTACAGTATCGTTGCCAACCGTAGCATAAAAACTATGCACATAATACACATACGGATTTTCGGGCAAACCTTTGAACAAGCCTTCTCCATTGTGCGAAATGGTGTTCCAACCCATATGCGGCACTTTTATAGTTGGGTCTTGCGGAGCAAAGCGCAACACTTTTTCGTCGAATACACCGAGACATTTGGCATTTCCTTCTTCTGACGAAGCACACAAAAGTTGCATTCCAATGCAAATGCCCAAAACGGGTTGTTTCAGGTTGCAAATAACTTCATCGAGTTTATGTTCGCGCAAATATGCCATCGTGGTACTTGCCTCGCCCACACCTGGGAAAATCACTTTGTCGGCAGATTTTATCTTTTCAATGTCGCCCGTTATTTCGGCCTCTACGCCAATACGTTTCAGTGCATAATCGACCGAAAAGATATTTCCTGCATTGTATTTTATTATTACAACCTTCATAGTCGTTTATTTTTTTACAAAATTACTAAACTGATTTATTTTTTCACAGTAGGAACAAAAACAATTCTCGCAAAAAAACACGAGCTAAAACAAATTATAGGCAAAAGCAAGCGCAAAGTTTCAAATATTTATCATAACATAGAATTATTGCACACTTTTGTACATTTGCCTCTGCTTTACTTCTTTATTTCGAGTTTTAAAATACGATTTGCGCCCACTTGAGATTCTGTTATATCATTGCAGAAACCTTTTACAATGGAGCAAGACAATTCATCTTTTTGCGCATCGAACAATGGTTGCTCGCACTGCTCCACTTCCACTTCCATACGCAAAGCATAATCTTTTTCAGAATAATTTATGCGAAGATGCAAAACTTTTTCCATCGGCAAAATATTAGCAAGCAATTCTTCGGTTATCAATTCCAATTTATTGCTACAACCAGAGAGGGAATATTTATAGCAAAAGTTCTCAATTTTACCGTTGAAACCGTACAAATCGTAATCTTTTCCTTGCACATCGAAAGCGATGGAACGAATACGATTTACAAACGCTTGCGTTACGGGTTTTTCGGGATGCTCAAAAATTTGTTCAGGCGTTCCTTCTTCGTAAATAATGCCGTCGTACATAAAAAACACACGAGTACTGACGTCTTGCGCAAACTTCATTTCGTGCGTAACAATTGCCATTGTCATTCCTTGTTTTGCCAATTCGCGCACTACACTCAACACTTCACTCACCATAGTTGGGTCGAGGGCGGAAGTTGGTTCGTCGAACAAAATTATTTCAGGTTTCATCGAAAGACATCGTGCTATGGCAACCCTTTGTCGTTGTCCGCCCGAAAGTTCCGAAGGCATTGCGTTTGCCTTTTCGCCCATTCCCACTTTTTGCAACAATTCTTTGGCTTGTTTTTCGGCTTCTTTCCGAGGCATATTTAGCAATTTACAAGGACCAATTATTACATTTTCGAGTACCGAAAGATGATTGAACAAATTGAAACTTTGGAAAACCATTCCCATTTTTTGGCGCACCTTATTTGTATCGACCTCTTTCGACAAAATATTTTGGTCATCGACAATTATTTCGCCAGAAGTAGGCGTTTCGAGCAAGTTCAAGCAACGCAAAAACGTACTTTTACCCGTTCCCGAAGGACCGATAATAGAAATCACCTCGCCTTTGTTAATCGTGCAATTCACATCGCGAAGCACTATATTTTTCTTGTCGGCATTATTAAAAACTTTGGACAAGTGTTTTACGGTAATCATATTTTTTTGTTTAGATAATCAAGTAAAAAACCAAGCAACCAAGCAAGCAGAAAATAAATAACAGAAATGATGAGCAACGGGAAAAACGCATCGAAAGTGCGACTGCGAATAATGTCGCTCACTTTTGTTAAATCTTGAATGGCGATATAACCTACAATAGACGTATTTTTAATAAGCGAAATGGCTTCGCCTCTGTACACGGGCAACACTTGCCTGATGGCTTGCGGAGCAACAATGTAGATGAATGTCTTGAATCGACTGAAACCCAAAGCAATACCCGCTTCGGTTTGACCTTTATCAACACTCTGAATGGCAGTGCGAAACATTTCGCTCACGTATGCGGCAAAATTCATTGCAAAAGCAAATACTGCCACCCATACCGCCGACATTGAAGTAGAAGCAAATATCACATAAAACATCACCATCAAGAACACCAAAATCGGTATGCCACGCATTAGTTCTACATAACATTTGGCAAAATTCACCACTATTTTACTCTTACTCATACGCAAAAGGCACACCGCAATTCCTAAAATTGTTCCTAACAAAATAGCGAAAAACGAAATAGTGAGCGTTTTCAAAAAACCATCCCACAACATCAAATAACGTTTTTCGGCAATGATATTTCGATGGAACGCATCCTTAAATTCATCGATGAAACCTGCACTTTTTGCTTGTTCTGCCCTTTGTGGAAAACTTATGCAACAACCCACCGTACCAAAATACGAATCGGAAAAAAGAACCTGTTCGGCACGCTCTTCGGTTACCGACATTGTAGAAACTATCACATCTATTTTGTTCGCATTGAGCGATGCTATCAGTGCACCAAAATCGTAATTAAAAAATTGCACCGAGCGACCTGCAGATTGCGCAAAGCGTTGCAACATTTCTATTTCAAAACCAACCCACTCATTATCTTTGAAAAAAGAAAAAGGAGGATTTGCACCCAACGTACCTACAAGTATTGGATTTTCATCTTTCGGCAACTGAATAGTAGGCATTTCGACGGATTTATCGGACGTCCATCTGTCGTACATATCTGCATAAACACCATTTGACTTTATTTGTGCCAAAAATTCGTTGAACTTGCGGCACAAAGTTGTGTCAGTTTTTCTAAATGCTAATGCGTAATAATTAGGATTAAATCCCGAAAAATCGACTTTAAAATTTTTCGCTCTAATAACTGGGTCTATCAACATCACGCTGTCTATCAGAGCATAAGCACTTTTGCCGTACTCCAAAGTGGTGAGCAAATCGGCTGGATTTGGAACTCTTTTAATCTCAAGACCCGAAAAGTCCGACACGTACAAATCGTACATCGAACCCAAAATAACTGCCACTTCGCTTCCCTTTAAATCATCGAACGAAGAGACTTGCTTTTGCTCTTGTTTTTCGGCACACGACACAAAAATACCAACTGCGAGCAACAAAAAAAGATTTCTGAACTTTATCATCATTTCAATTATTTCATACAAACAAAAAGAAACTTGCTACCGAAGGCAACAAGCCCAAAGCATAGCCAGCAAAAACTTGCGACACAGTGTGCGCATTCAGTTGCAGACGCGCCCAACCAACAATTCCCAACAATAGAACAACCACCACAAACAAACCAACATTATTTGTTTGAGCATAAAATTCCATCAAGAAAATATATCCACAAAGGGAACCCATCACAGTGGAATGTGCACTTATTTTCCAAAAAAAATTGACAACCATCAATAAAAATACAGCCAACACGCAACCCGCATACATTACCAACAAGGCAAAAGGAACGCGAATTTTCCACATCAAATAAAAACAAAACACATACGAAATGAATGTGAGAATGTAGATTATATGACGCTTGGTACGCTCCAACACCGTAAGCGATTTTGGACTGTAAAGAATGAGACTACACACGAGTGGTACAACGCAAGTGCAAGCCACAAAAAATGAGAGTAACACCAACTTATACGTCGGCGAAAAATAAAAAATCGGGCAACTCAACAACAAAATCAATGCGTATGTCGGTACAAAAAGCGGTTGAAAGATGACCGAAATTATTTGAGCAATTTTATTCCACATTTTTCATTGTATAAACACAATACGCAAAATTACACCATATTTTGAAAATCGACACATCCAAAAATAAATTTTACGCCCTTGCCAATACCACCACACTAATTTTCACATTGTTTGCTTTAAGAATTTGCTCTGCACACGAGGCAATTGTAGCACCTGTCGTCAGTACATCGTCAACTATCAAAACGTGCTTGCCATCGAAAAACGAAGTGTCTGTTACAAAAAAAATATTTTCAACATTTTTCTTACGCTCTTCGGCGTTGAATGTTTTGGTTTGCGACTTATTTGCCACAATACGTACAAGATGCTCTGTATCAATTGGTTTGCCAAGTTTTTCGGCAATTCCTTTGGCAATCCACTCGCTTTGGTTATATCCACGTTGTTTCAACTTTTTTGGGTGCAAAGGCACAGGCACAACCACATCTACATCGGTAAATTTATCAGCCAAAACAAAATCGGTACCCACATAACCGCCAAACACCAAACCGATGCCTTTTTGTCCTTTGTACTTCAGTTCGTGAAGCAACTTTTGAAAAGGAGAACCCTTTTGAAAAAAGAAAAAAGCCGAAGCGTGGCACACATCGAACCAAGTCTTGAGCATTTGCTCAATCTCGTTATTTTCTTGTAAATGGAAATCAGTTTTTGGGAGATGGTACAAGCATTTCGTGCAAATATACTGCTCGTTCATCTCGAGCAAATCGTCACACGCCACACAAAGTCTCGGATAAAGTAGATTCAATAAGTGTTCCACCCATTTTTTCATAGGCGCAAAGGTATCTATTATTTGTTAATTCACAATTTGCTTTTGCTATTTTTGAATAACAAAATCGCCACTTTTTTTTATCTACTGCAAAAAATATTTGGTTAGTACGAAAATGTTTTTGTTACTTTGCAAAAAATTTTAGCCGTACATTAATTATGGGAAAAAATTTAGTGATTGTCGAATCACCGGCAAAAGCAAAAACAATTGAGAAGTTTTTAGGTTCGGACTACCACGTGATGTCGAGTTACGGACACATTCGCGACCTGAAAGAGAAGGAGTTTGGTATTGACCTTGAACATGACTACAAGCCTGAATACATTATTCCCGAAGACAAAAAGAAATTGGTGCAAGACTTGAAAAAAGCTGCAAAAAGCGCCGAAATGGTTTGGTTAGCATCCGATGAAGACCGCGAGGGAGAAGCCATTGCTTGGCACTTGTACGAAACGCTTGGTTTGAAAAAAGATAATTCAAAACGAATCGCTTTCCACGAAATCACCAAGCAAGCCATATTCAATGCTATAGAAAATCCACGAAATATTAACATCAACCTTGTTGATGCACAACAAGCACGACGCATACTTGACCGCATTGTAGGTTTTGAACTCTCGCCCGTTCTTTGGCGAAAAATAAAACCCGCTCTTTCGGCTGGTCGTGTTCAGTCGGTTGCAGTTCGCTTGATTGTTGACCGAGAAAGAGAAATTCAAAACTTCAAAACAGAATCATCGTTCCGTGTAATTGCCACTTTCGTAGTGAAAGACAAAAAAGGCAATATGGTAGAAATGCCAGCAGAACTTTCGGTTCGTTTCAAGACTGCAAAAGAAGCAACAGAATTTCTTGAAAATTGCAAAAATGCCGATTTCATCATAGAAAACATCACTACCAAACCAAGCAAAAGAACGCCTGCACCTCCATTTACTACATCTACTTTGCAACAAGAGGCATCGCGAAAACTTGGTTACTCTGTTTCGCAAACAATGCGATTGGCGCAACGTCTTTACGAATCGGGACAAATTACCTATATGCGTACCGACTCTGTAAATCTTTCGTCACTTGCCATTGGCACAGCTAAAGAAGAAATTATCAACAATATAGGCGAAAAATATTGGAAAGCGCGCAACTTCCAAACCAAAACGAAAGGTGCACAAGAAGCACACGAAGCCATTCGTCCTACATACATAAACAAACACAAAGCCGAAGGCACAGCACAAGAGCAACGCCTTTACGAACTGATATGGAAACGCACCATCGCTTCGCAAATGGCTGATGCCGAATTGGAAAAAACCACAGCCACTATAGGTATTTCAAATTCCGATAAGAAATTTACCGCCACTGGCGAAGTGTTGAAATTCGATGGTTTCCTTAAAGTTTATATGGAATCGACCGACGACGAAAGCGAAGACAGCGATAGTCGTATGCTACCACCAATGGCAGAAGGCGATGCACTGGATATGAAACAAATAGTAGCACAAGAACGTTTTTCACAACATCCAGCACGCTACACCGAAGCAACATTGGTAAAGAAAATGGAAGAATTGGGTATCGGTCGCCCAGCTACTTATGCACAAATCATCACAGTAATTCAAAATCGTCAATATGTAGAACGTGGCGACCGCGATGGAGAGCAACGAAAAAGTCAAATTATATCGTTGAAATCTGGCAAAATCACTTCTCAAGAGAAAACCGAAATTGTAGGAAGCGAAAAAGCAAAACTGCTCCCAACAGACATAGGAATTGTGGTAAACGATTTCTTGATGGAATTTTTCCCCAATATTATGAGTTATGACTTTACCGCAAACGTCGAAAAACAGTTCGACCTTGTGGCAGAAGGGAAAGAAGAATGGCAAAAAACCATCGATAAATTCTACAAAAAATTCCATCCAAACGTAGAAGATACGATGAAAAACTCTGCCAAAATGAAAGGCGAACGCAAATTGGGTGTTGACCCAAAAACCGGCAAACCTATAGTGGTGAAAATTGGTCGTTTTGGTCCTATCGCACAACTTGGCGACACCAACGACGACGACAAACCAGCATTTGCTTCGCTACATAAAAACCAGAGTATCGAAACCATCACGCTTGAAGAAGCACTCGACCTATTCAAATTGCCACGCGAGGCAGGCGAATACGAAAACAAAGTAATGACAATTGCTGTAGGTCGTTTCGGTCCGTACATCCGCCACGACGGCAAGTTCTACTCTATTCCTAAAGAGTTCGACCCAATGACGATAACCGCCGAAGAAGCACAAGGAATTATCAATGCCAAACGCACTCAAGCAGAAAACAACAAAATCAAAACTTTCGACGAAGATGCTGATATGCAAATCCTTAACGGACGTTTTGGACCATACATAGCGTACAAAGGCAAGAATTACAAAATTCCAAAAGGCACAGAGCCAGCCACCATTTCGTACGAAGATGCTAAAAAAATAATTGAAGCCGAACCCGAAAAACCTGCACGCAAAGGATTCCGTAAAGGAAAGACCACAAAAAAGTAAAAATGATAGATTTCATCGTAGAAAAGCCGAGTTTGACACTCGGCTTTTGGTTCGTTGAATGTTTCATCTTCCCGAAAATTATACAATAATTCTATAGACGTTCGTAATACGCATATATTGTCGTTTTTTGTGTTTTTTCTTTATATCGAAGAAGTACAAATATTTCCACATTCTCATTACGCCAAGTAATTTCAAATTCTTTTTTACTTGCTTCACTATCGTATTTAACTTTATCTAAAGTATCTTCATAACTATATACGATTTCTTGACCTATCCATGCCTTTACGAAATTGAGATTTTTCCCTAATACAATAGGACTTTTGCCAATTTCTTTTTCTATAAAATCTGCACCATCCCTATTTACGCAATTCTTTTGTAGATATTTATCTAAGGAGATAAACTCAACTATATCATTTGCAACATCAACTTCAATTGTATCATTATCATATGCATACGTGTAATAAGTACCATCTTCATCCGTTTCTGTTCCAATAAGTTTGTAAGATGAATTATTCATCACATCAAGACCTTTTTGCGCAGAGGCTTGTTCAAAAACCTTTTTTATTAGTGCATTGCCAGTTAGGGTTTCTTTCTCGTCTTTGTTATCATCATCTTTGTTACAAGATGAAAAATTAAGGCAAAGAAATGCCATTGCCATCATCATTACGATTTTTTTTGTAGTATTCATTTTTTGTTACGTTAAAATTTTTCTACTCTTTTTTTAGGATTTTCGAATGCTCCTTTTTTAGTACCCTTTCATATACGCACATAAAAAAAGCGCGGTACATTTACTGTATCTCGCTTGCTGTGGGTATTTGGCGTAACCCTAACCATACGAAACAAGTAAATACCCACGCCATACGTGAGCATTTATTACTTGTTCTTCATGGTTCTAAAATCGCCAAATTTTACAGCAAGAAGAAACTAAGCTAAAACGCTTTTTTCAATATTTTCAAGATGTGCGTACTAAACTATACGCTATGTTTCATAGGCAAAAATATTTATTTCATTCTACAAATATAGAAATCATTTTTGAAAAACAAAGCAACGCCAAAATTTTACATTCTCCGCCACTTCAAAAAGTTAACGAAAATGCAACGTTTTTGCAAAAAATATGCTAAAATGAAAGATTTTTGCAGTAGAAAGTCAATAAATAAATCAACGATATTGCATAACTTTGTGATTTCAAAATAAATACACTCATATACAACTATGAATTTCAAATATGATGTAATAGTAGTAGGCGCAGGACACGCTGGATGCGAAGCCGCCACTGCTGCCGCAAACCTCGGTTCAAAAACAGTTCTTATCACGATGGATATGAACAAAATTGCCCAAATGAGTTGCAACCCAGCCATTGGAGGAATTGCTAAAGGTCAGATAGTGAGAGAGATAGATGCTCTCGGAGGCAATTGTGGCATCGTTACAGACAAAACTGCTATTCAATTCCGAATGCTTAATCGCTCGAAAGGTCCAGCAATGTGGAGTCCGCGCGCACAAAGCGACAGAATGAAATTCTCGCTCGAATGGCGACACACAATAGAAAACACTCCAAATCTCGATATGTGGCAAGATGTGGTTTCTGAAATCATTGTGAAAGATGGCGCTATAGCAGGAGTAAAAACTAAACTTGGCGTAGAATTTAGTGCCAAAGCGGTTGTAATTACTTCGGGAACGTTTTTGAACGGACTTATTCACGTCGGTCGTGTACAAATGTCGGGCGGACGTGTTGCCGAACCCGCTGCCGACCGACTCACCGAGCAATTGGTAGAAATAGGTTTCACCGCAGGAAGAATGAAGACAGGAACTCCTGTAAGAATTGACGGACGAACAGTAAATTTCTCAGAACTCATCGAGCAAAAAGGCGAAGATGACTTCCATAAATTTTCGTATCTCGACTTCAAACCACGACAACTAAAACAACTCAGTTGCTGGATGGCTTACACCAACGAAGAAGTTCACGAAATTTTGAAAAGTGGATTTGCAGATTCTCCCCTTTTCAACGGACAAATTAAGAGTATCGGTCCGAGATATTGCCCAAGCATCGAGACAAAATTGGTAACCTTTGCCGACAAAGACAAACACCATCTTTTTCTTGAACCCGAAGGCGAAACAACGCAAGAATATTATTTGAACGGATTTTCATCGTCGCTTCCACTTGATGTGCAATACAATGCTTTGAGAAAAATAAAGGGATTTGAAAACGTAAAAATTTATCGTCCAGGTTATGCCATTGAGTACGACTATTTCGACCCAACACAATTGACGCATACACTCGAAACAAAATTAGTGAAAAACTTATTTTTCGCAGGTCAGGTAAACGGAACAACTGGTTACGAAGAGGCGGCAGGTCAAGGACTGATGGCAGGTATAAATGCTCACCTAAAATGTCACGGCAACCAAGAATTCACAATGGCAAGAGACGAATCGTACATTGGCGTTTTGGTTGACGACTTGGTAACAAAAGGCGTTGATGAGCCTTACCGTATGTTTACTTCGCGTGCAGAATATCGCATCATTCTTCGACAAGACGATTGCGATGTACGACTCACGCCTCGTGCCTACGAATTGGGATTGGCAACATCCGAGCGATTTAATTTGTTAAAACAAAAAATTGAAGGCAGAAATATGATTGTTGATTTCATCCAAAATTATTCGGTGAAACCTAAAGAAATTAACGATTTACTTCGCGAAAAAGAAACAACAGAAATCAAACAAACGATGAAACTTCAGGACATTCTTTTGCGTCCTCAAATTTCGATTTACGATTTAATAGAAAAAGTTCCCGCACTGAAATCTGTGTGCGACAAAGTAGAAATCGTGAAAGACGAAACCATAGAAGCAGCAGAAATTATGATGAAGTATGAGGGCTACATTGAACGCGAAAAAGGAATTGCCGACAAAATAAAACGTTTGGAAAACATTCGCATAAAAGGCATTTTGAAATACGATGAAATAAAAGCACTCTCGACAGAATGTCGCCAGAAATTGATAAAAATTGACCCTGAAACTATTGGACAAGCAAGTCGAATTCCTGGCATTTCGCCAAGCGACATCAGCATACTTTTGGTACTAATGGGACGATAAAAATAATTATGAATTAAGAATTAAGAATTTTGAATTGCAGTTTGCACTATTTCAAAATTCTAAATTCAAAATTAACAACGTTCCACGTGGAACATTTACCCATTTCATCGAAGAAAATTGGCATTTTTATGGAAAATAAATTCAACCTCGAAAGATTCAAAATAGAACAAAAACTAACACTTGAAACAGCAGAGCAAGAGTTGAAAAATGGCTTAAAAATAAGTCATTGGATGTGGTGGATTTTTCCTCAACTAAAAGAATTAGGACACTCATATACAAGCAAAGTATTCGGAATCGGTTCGAAAGAGGAAGCCCAAGCATATATGAACGACGAATTATTACGAAAAAATTACATAAAATGTTGCCAAGCACTACTCTATTTTCATAAACAAAATAGTACAAAAACCATCGATGAAATCATGGAATTTCCTGACAACTTGAAATTAAAATCGAGCCTAACTTTGTTTCTAAACTCAACCGATGACATAGAAACAAAGTCAATTATCAACGAAGTTTTAGATATATTCTACGACGGGAAACAAGACCAAAAAACACTAAAATTGCTTAATTTATAAAAAATGTTCCACGTGGAACATTTCCAAAAAGTATGGATGAAATGCTGAAAAATATGATAAATTCGCTTCCTGAAAAACCAGGTTGCTACCAATATTTTGACGCAAACGGAACGATAATCTATGTGGGCAAAGCAAAGAATTTGAAACGTAGAGTTTCGTCATACTTCAACAAAAACCACGACTCAAGAAAAACAAATGCACTTGTAAAACAAATAAAAAGTCTGCAATACATCGTGGTAAATACTGAAGAAGATGCTCTCCTGCTCGAAAACAATTTGATAAAAAAGTATCAGCCACACTACAATGTACTGCTGAAAGATGACAAAACATATCCGAGCATTTGTATTAAAAACGAAAAATTCCCAAGAATTTTTAAAACTCGAAACATCATAAAAGACGGGTCGAAGTATTTTGGTCCTTACAGTTCAAATTACACAATTGATACGATACTTGACTTAATTCATAAGTTCTACCCTATCAGAACTTGTAAGTATAATTTTGAAAATGTTCCACGTGGAACAAAATACAAAGTTTGTTTAGAATATCATATAAAAAATTGCGGTGGACCTTGCGAAGGTTTGCAAAGCGAAGAAGATTACAATCGGAATATTGAAGAAATTGAAAAAATAATAAAAGGAAATTCTCAGGAAATTTGTAACAGATTGCTGAAAGAAATGCAAGATTTGGCAGAAGAATATAAGTTTGAAGAAGCGGCTGAACTGAAAAAAAAATACGACGCAATAGAAAATTACAAATCGAAATCAATCATTACAAACACAAAAATGGACGATACCGATGTGTTTGGATACGACGAAAACGAAAATTCTGCTTACGTAAACATTCTAAGAATTTCAAATGGTTGCATAGTGCAAGGTTACACCATAGAATACAAAAAGAACCTTGACGAGACAAAAGAAGAACTTTTAGCATTGGGAATTGTAGAACTTCGTGAGCGACTCGGCAGTAAATCGAAAGAAATTTTTATTCCTTTTGAAACAGAAATCGAATTGACAAACTGCAACATTAGCATTCCCGAACGTGGCGACCGAAAAAAATTGCTCGACCTTGCTCATCAAAACGTACTTCAATATAAACTTGACAGACTTAAACAAGCAGAAAAACTGAATCCTGAACAGCGAACAACAAGAATTTTGAAGGCAATACAAGATATGCTAAAATTGGAAAAACTGCCATTGCATATAGAATGTTTTGACAACTCGAACATACAAGGTAGCGATGCAGTAGCGTCGTGCGTTGTTTTCAGAAAAGCAAAACCAGCAAAAAAAGAATACCGACACTACAACATTAAAACTGTAGATGGGCCTGATGATTATGCCTCGATGCAAGAAATTGTAAGACGCCGTTACACCCGACTGCAAAACGAGAACTCTACCCTACCCGACCTGATTATAACCGATGGTGGAAAAGGACAAATGGAGTGCGTGAGAAAAGTAATTGAAGACGAAATGCACCTAAATATACCGATTGCGGGACTTGTGAAAGACAACAAACACCGAACATCGGAACTACTTTTTGGGTTTCCGCAACGAGCAATTGGACTAAAAGCAAACGATGAACTTTTCAAACTGCTCGCCAACATTCAAGATGAAGCACACCGATTTGCCATCACATTCCATCGCGACAAAAGAAGCAAAACGCAAATTCAATCCGAACTTGACCAAATAAATGGCATCGGTGCAAAAACAAAAACCGACTTGTTGAAAACTTTGAAAAGTACAAAACGAATAAAAGAATCGAGTTTTGAAGATTTGGAAAAAATTGTGGGAAAAAGCAAGGCGAACATCATTTTTGAGTATTTTCATCCAAAAAAATCTTAAAATTTCAATTTTAGAAACATAATTTTTTTAGTTTATCTTACTGATTTATAATTATTTGCAGAGTTATAAACAGTTTGAGAATCGCATAAAAATAAATGACTTGGATAAATGATGGATTTTCTAAAAAATAGACGAGATATTTAAATGAAAAAAATGATTTTTCACAAACCAAATAAGAAAAACGAAAATCGTATTGTAATTTCAAATTCTAATATTACTTTCACAAAAAATTTTTAACAATAAAAATGGCAGGATTCATCAAGCGAAAAATCATCAGACCTTTTCGCGACACTATAGCCTATTACTTTTTAAATTCTGTTTTTTGTTTCAGCAGAATGTTGCCAAGAAAATTTTTACTCGGTTGGCACACGTTCATTGCTAAAATAGTTTGGCACTGCTTCCCTACTACACACAAAAATATAATTAAACACCTAACGCTTGTTTTTGGAAATGAAAAAAGCAAAAAGGAAATTGCAAAAATGGGCGAAGAAGTTTTCATTAACTTGGGAAAAACATTTACCGACTACGGAATTTTTTCGAAGAAAAAAACACGCGAAGAATTTTGCGAGTATTTCAAGATAGAAGGCGAGGAAAACTTGAAAAAAGCATACGACGAAGGGAAAGGTGTAATTTGCTTAATACCACACACTTGCGGTTGGGAATTTTCGGCTATAATGCCACCTGTTTTGGGTTATGAAACCTCGGCATTGAGCAGAGAAATAAAAAACAAAGCACTCAACGAATTGATGATAGAAAAACGCGAGAGTCGCGGAATGAAAAATATCAGTCGCGAACGAAATTGCTACGATGCACTCGTAAACGCACTGAAAAAAGGCGAATGCCTTATTTTTATGATAGACCAAGATTCCAAACGCATTAAAGGAGAATTTTTGCAATTCTTCGGAATGACAGCCTATACCCCACTTGGATGCGCAAAATTGGCAATGGAAACGGGTGCAAAAATTGTTCCGATGGCAACTTTCAGAAACGACGACGACACATATACTTTCAAAATATACAAAGAAGTTCCGTTGGAACTAACTGGGAATTTAGATTACGATTTGAAACATAATACACAGATTCACAACGATATACTTGAATCAATTATCAGAGAAAGAGTAACACAATGGGTTTGGATGCACCGCAGATGGAAAACTACACCAGAAAGTCTGAATGAATATTTGAAGAAAAGGGCTTCAGAAAAACAAAATTGTTAAATTTTGCAAAAAACTATTTGTTTCTTTTTGTTGTAAAATCAAGAATATCAAGCAACGCCGATTTTATGTCTGATGACGCAAAATCTTGCAAAGTATCAATTGCTCTCAATTTAAATTGTTCCATTGCTTTACGTGCGAGTTCTATTCCTTCGTTTTTCCTAACAAAGTCAAGAATTTTATCAACATTTACGGTTGAAAACTGTTTCTTTTCGACAATTGAGCGAATTTCGTCATCGTTATTTTTGCGCAAAGCAAGAATAAGTGGAAGCGTTATTTTTCCCTCGCGAATATCGTTACCAACAGGTTTCCCGATATTTACATCATTTGAATAGTCGAAAATATCATCTTGAATTTGAAAACACATACCAAGTAACTCGCCAAATTGCTTCATTTGCGAAATTTGTGCTTGATTTCCATTAGCAGAAATAGTTCCTGCTTCGGTACAAACAGAGAAAAGCAAAGCAGTTTTTTTACGAATTATCGTATAATAATCGGCTTCAGACTGAAGTAATTTTTTTGTGTTTGAAAGTTGAAGCAACTCGCCGTCAGCCAAAGATTTTCCAAGATCTGAAATGATTTCGAGAATCCTTAAATTCTTAGTTTTTACCGCAATATTCAAAGCATTAGAAAGCACAAAATCGCCAGCCAAAACAGCCACTTTGTTATTCCACAAAGCATTTACCGATGGTAAACCGCGACGTTCGAAAGATTCGTCAACAATATCGTCGTGAATAAGACTTGCCGTATGTAGCAATTCGAGCGAAATGGCAGAATTGATTGTTGAATCGTTGACCGCTCCACAAAGTTTTGCCGAAAGTAAAACCAACATAGGGCGAATTTGTTTGCCTTTGCCTTTTGATAAATGTTCGAGTACCGACCTTAACAATTGATTTTCGCTTGCATACACCTTGTAAAACTCTTGTTCAAAAAGAGAAAATTCGGGTAAAAGCGATTGTTTAATTTTGTCGATACAAGTCATTCATTCAAAAATTTAAATACAAATTTATAAAAATTAGATTTATCTAAAATAGATTAAAGACAATTTTTATTCCTATTTTTACAAAAATAAAATCATCAAATATGAAAAAACTATTTCTGATAGATGCCTATGCTTGCATATATCGTGCTTACTATGCATTTATAAAAAACCCAAGAATAAACTCAAAAGGACTGAATACATCGGCAATTTTTGGGTTTGTAAATACACTTGAAGATGTGTTGAAACACGAAAACCCCACACACATTGCCGTAGCATTCGACCCTCAGGGCAAAACATTTCGACACGAAGCATACGAACAGTACAAAGCACAACGCGAAGCAACACCAGAAGACATTAGAAAATCAATTCCTATCATCAAGGAAATCATTGAAGCATACAACATACCAATTTTGCAAGTGGACGGGTACGAGGCAGACGATGTGATAGGAACATTCGCACAAGAAGCCGAAAAAAATGGTTTTGAAACATTTATGCTCACGCCCGACAAAGATTATGGGCAACTTGTGTCGGAACATATTTTTATTTACAGACCAAAACATTCTGGCGGATTTGAAACACTTGGCAAACAAGAAGTTAAAGCAAAATTCGACATTGAAAATGAAAGTCAAGTGATAGATTTGCTTGGACTTATGGGCGATACAGCCGACAATATTCCAGGTTGCCCAGGCGTAGGTGAAAAAACCGCTCAAAAACTGCTGAAAGAATTTGGAAGTATAGAAAATCTACTTGCAAATACCGACAAACTGAAAGGTGCACTAAAAGAAAAGGTAGAACAAAACAAAGAACTTATCACTTTTTCGAAATTCCTGGCAACTATAAAAACCGATGTTCCAATAGATTTTGACGAAGAAAAATTGATTGTTGAACCCAAAAACGAAGAAAAGTTAGTTGAACTTTTCACCGAACTGGAATTTAGAAACTTTTTAAACAAAATAATTGGCGAAACTTCGCAACCAATTGCTTCAAAAAAGAAAAACGAAAACCCTATGCAAACATCGCTTTTCGATATGTTTGATAGCAATAGTACATCGGTAGAAGAAGAAACGCAAAACACCGATAATAACTTTGAAAATATTAACACAATTAAACATTTTTACAAATTAGTTGAAAATAACGAAGATATAGATTCGTTGATTAACAATTTATTACAACAAAAAACAGTTTGCTTCGATACAGAAACTACAGGCGTTGATGTTTTCAGTAATCAATTGGTAGGAATGTCGTTTTGTTGGAAAAAAGGCGAAGCGTATTTCGTTCTTCTACCAAACGACGAGGCAAAAACAAAAGAAATTTTGGAAAAATTCCGTGCGTTTTTCGAAAATGAAACAATTTCAAAAATCGGACAAAATATGAAATTCGACATTTTGATGCTTAAAAGGTACGGAATAGACGTGAAAGGGGAGTTGTTCGACACAATGATAGCACATTACTTGATACAACCAGAATTGCATCACGGAATGGATTATTTGGCAGAAATATATTTGAAATATAAAACTATACACTACGAAGATTTGGTAGGCGGAAAAGGCAAAAAACAACTCGATTTGCGAAGCGTAGAAAAAGAAAAACTTGCCGACTATGCTGCCGAAGATGCCGACATTACTTTCCAACTGAAAGAAATTCTTGAAAATGAAATAGTTGAAAACAAACTTGAAACGCTTTTCTACGAAATGGAAATGCCACTGATGCGGGTATTGACGACAATGGAACTAAACGGCGTAAGAATAGACAGTGCTGCACTGAAGCAAAGTTCGGAAATTCTGACTGCTGAAATGCAAAAAATTGAACAAGAAATTTACGCTTTAGCAGGAATAGAATTTAACATTAGTTCGCCAAAACAAGTGGGAGAGATACTTTTTGAAAAACTGAAAATTGACGAAAAAGCAAAAAAAACTAAATCAGGTCAGTATTCAACTTCGGAAGAAGTACTGGAAAAACTGAAAAACAAACACGACATCGTTGGAAAAATATTAGAACTGCGAGGAGTTAAAAAACTGTTAAATACATACATCGATGCACTGCCAGAATTGGTAAACAAAAAAACGGGAAAGATACATACATCTTACAATCAGACAATTACATCGACAGGAAGACTAAGTTCGAGCAACCCAAATTTGCAAAACATACCCGTGCGCGACGAGCAAGGAAAAGAAATACGAAAAGCATTTATTCCCGATGAAAACAGCGATTTTTTGAGTGCCGACTATTCGCAAATAGAACTTCGCATTATGGCACATTTGAGTGGCGACAAAAATATGATTGACGCCTTTAATAGTGGCAATGATATACACGCAGCAACAGCCGCCAAAATATATAAAGTACCACTCGATGAAGTAACAAAAGATATGCGTAGAAAAGCAAAAACTGCCAATTTTGGAATTATCTATGGCATATCAGTTTTTGGATTGTCCGAACGACTAAACATACCTCGCGCAGAAGCAAAAGAATTAATTGACGGATATTTTGAAACATACCCAAGTGTGAAAGCATATATGGATGGAAGCATAAATGATGCGAAAGAAAAAGGATATGTAGAAACACTCTTCGGACGCAAACGGTATTTGAGCGACATCAATTCGCAAAACAGCGTAGTACGAGGTTATGCCGAACGAAATGCCATAAATGCACCGATACAAGGAACTGCTGCCGACATTATAAAATTGGCAATGATACGCATTCAAAAACGCATAGAAACAGAACATCTACAAGCAAAAATGATACTGCAAGTGCACGACGAATTGAACTTTACCGTACCAAAAAACGAAACCGAAACTCTGAAAAAAATTGTTGTAAATGAAATGGAAAACGTAATAAAACTAAGCGTTCCACTCATAGCCGATTGCCAAATAGGAAACAACTGGTTAGAAGCACACTAAGAGAATTTTGAATTTTGAATTTTTACCAAAGTGGAAATAATTCTTAATCATCTACCGAAAGGATTTTATGCAAATCTTAAAATATCAGTTTATGATTTACATAAAAAATATAATGTTTTTATGCAAAAGTGAAAATGAATTTATATATTTGCATAAAAATAGATTGGTATGATAGCAAGAGAGATAACCGAAAAACTAAAACAATTAGCCACAAAATTTCCTGTCATAACACTTACAGGTGTGCGTCAGTGTGGAAAATCGTATTTATTAAAAAATACATTTCCCGATTATCAGTATATTTCCTTGGAAGATACCGATTATCGTACAATGGCAGTAGAAGACCCACGTGGATTTTTGAATAACTTCGGCGAACACCTCATAATAGATGAAGCGCAATATGCACCAAATCTTTTCTCATACATACAAACAAAAGTAGATGAAAAAAATGAGTGTGGAATGTATATTTTGTCGGGCTCACAAAACTTTTTGCTTATCGAAAAAATTTCGCAAAGTTTGGCGGGTAGAGTAGCCGTACTCAAATTATTTCCACTCTCTGTATCTGAAATGCAAAATGCCAATATTTTACCATCTAACCTTAATAAATGGTTGTTTACAGGCGGTTATCCACGTATATACGACAAAGAAATAGAGCCTATAGATTTTTATCCGTATTACGTACAGACCTATATGGAACGCGATGTGCAAACACTTAGAAATATAGGTAACTTGCTCACATTCCATAAGTTTCTTAAACTTTGTGCAGCACGAGTTGGTCAACTGCTCAACATCAATTCGCTTGCTAATGAATGTGGAATAAGTGTGCCTACAGTTCAAACTTGGCTTTCTATTTTGGAGGCAAGTTATGTAATTTTCTTATTACAACCATATCATAAAAATTTCAACAAACGACTCATTAAGTCGCCTAAACTATATTTCTATGACACGGGTGTTTTGGCATCGTTGCTCGGAATGACTGATTCAGAACAAATGGCTACTCATTATTTGCGTGGCGAAATATTTGAGAATATGATAATAGCCGACTGCGTAAAATATCATTATGCACAAGGTAAAACGCCACAAATCTACTTTTGGCGAGATAGTAACCAAAACGAAGTGGATTTGTTGGTAGAAAATGGACTTTCGTTACAAGCATACGAAATAAAATCTTCGGCTACCATCAATGCAGATTTTTTGAAAGGATTAAAAAACTTTAGACAAATAACCAATTTACCACAAGAAAACACCGCTGTAATATATGGTGGAGATGTCAACTTTAGAACAACAAGTGGACTTTTTGTTTCGTGGAAAAATTTATGGAAAAACGCCTAATTTTATGCAAATCTTAAAATGTCAGTTTATGATTTACATAAAAAATATGTCATTTTTATGCAAAAGTGAAAATTACTCGTGAATGAACTTTTGCTCTATTTCGGCAAAAATATCGTATAATTCCGTCAAACTATCTGCACGAAGCATACGGATACGTGTAGGTTTGAAATCAGGTATTCCTTTGAAAATAGGAGAGGCAGCCAAATGGCGACGAACGTGAACAATACCACGACGCTCGTCGCCCACCCATTCTATACTTTTGCCAATGTATTCTTTGAGAATCGAAACACATTCTGCAAAAGACTTTGTAGGTAATAACTCACCAGTTTGAATATAATGCTTCATCTCCTCGAAAACCCAAGGTTTTCCTATTGATGCACGTCCTACCATTACGGCATCTACGCCATAAAGATCGAAGCATTCCTTTGCACGTTCGGGCGTACACACATCTCCATTGCCAATAATAGGAATATGTATGCGAGGATTTTTTTTCACTTCGCCTATCAAAGTCCAATCGGCATTGCCAGTGTACATTTGCGCACGTGTGCGACCGTGAATAGCAAGTGCTTGAATACCACAGTCTTGTAATGGTTCGGCAAGGTCGGTAATTATCTTTTGATTATCGTCCCAACCAAGACGAGTTTTTACAGTTACAGGAATGTTCACCGCTTTTACTACAGCAGTGGTTATTTCAAGCATTTTTGGCACATCGCGAAGAAGTCCAGCACCAGCACCTTTGCCTGCCACTTTTTTAACAGGACAACCAAAATTAATGTCAATAATTTCAGGATGAACACTTTCGGCAATTTTGGCGGCTTCTGCCATTGCTTCGGGCTCACGTCCGTACAACTGAATGGCAACAGGACGTTCTTCGGCATAAATGGTAAGTTTGCGTGTAGTAGCGTGAATATCACGTATGAGTGCATCGGCAGAAATAAATTCGGTATAAAGCATATCGGCACCAAAACGTTTGCAAAACTGGCGAAACGCAGGGTCTGTTACATCTTCCATTGGTGCCAAAAACAACGGATATTTACCAAATTCAATGTTGCCGATTTTCATTTGTGAAATATTTTCTGCAAAAATAATTTTAAGATTTGATAATTTTAAGATTTGAAGGTTATTTATCTCACTAATTTGCCTTTTTTCGTACTTTTGCAAAAAATAAAATGAAAAATGAAACGCGAAGATTTTGAAATTATGGCACCCGTTGGTTCGTACGAATCTCTTATGGCAGCCATACAAGGAGGTGCAAACTCGGTTTATTTCGGCATCGAAAAACTGAATATGCGCAGTCGTTCGTCAAACAATTTCACTACCGAAGACTTGGTGAAAATCGTCAGCATCTGCAAAGAACATAATATAAAAACCTATTTAACGGTAAATATTGTGATTTACGACAACGATATTACCTTGATGAAGGAAATTATCGATACAGCAAAAAAAGTCGGAATTTCGGCAATTATTGCGTGTGATATAGCCGCTATGACGTACGCCAACCAAGTGGGAGTAGAAGTTCACCTTTCTACACAACTAAATATTTCAAATACCGAAGCGCTTAAATTTTATGCTCAATTTGCCGATGTAGTAGTGCTTGCACGCGAATTGAATTTGGAACAAGTAACCGAAATTCATCGAAATATTTTGGAACAAAACATTCGTGGACCAAAAGGGGAACTCATTCGCATAGAAATGTTTTGCCACGGTGCACTTTGTATGGCAATTTCAGGAAAATGTTATTTGAGTTTGCACGAAATGAATGCCTCAGCCAATCGAGGTGCTTGTATGCAAATTTGCCGACACGCATATAATGTGGTTGACAAAGAGCGCGATGTAGAACTTGACATTGAAAATCAGTATATTATGTCGCCTAAAGACCTTAAAACCATTCATTTCATAAACAAAATGATGGATGCTGGCGTAAGGGTTTTTAAAATTGAAGGTCGTGCACGTAGCGCTGAATACGTAAAAACAACTTGCGAATGTTACAACGAAGCAATAAATTCGTATTTAAATAACGATTTCAGCGAAGACAAAATAGAAAATTGGAACATAAAACTTAGCAAAGTTTTCAACCGTGGTTTTTGGAACGGTTATTATCTCGGTCAACGATTAGGAGAGTGGAGTGCTAATTACGGTTCAGAAGCAACACACAAAAAAGTGTATGTAGCCAAAGGAATGAAGTATTTCTCCAATATTGGCGTTGCAGAATTTTTGGTTGAAACTGGCGATGTGAAAGTAGGCGACGAAGTAGTGATAATGGGACCAACCACTGGCGTAGTGGAAACAACCATCACCGAAATGCAAGTGGACTGCAAAAATGCTACCGAAGCCAAAAAAGGTGAGTCTTTCTCAATAAAACTAAAAGATAAGATTCGTCCATCAGACAAACTCTACAAATGGGTTGAATCAAGCAAAGTACAAGACAATCAGAATAATTGATTTTCAGACTTATAAAGCAAAAAAGCAACCTGCGGAAGGTTGCTTTTGTTTGTTAATATAATCTGAAAAATTACAATCCCAATTTTTCGGAAATTTCGAGCATTTTTTTGATAGGTTTCACCGCTTGTTTTTGTAGTTTTTCGTCTATCAAAATCTCTGGGGTTTCGTTTTTCAAGCAATTATACAATTTTTCGAGTGTATTTTGTCGCATAAAATCGCATACATTACAAGCGCAAGTATCATCTTCGGGCGGAGCAGGAATAAATACTTTATCGGCATTCGCCTTTTGCATTTCAAACAAAATTCCACTTTCGGTAGCAACAATAAATTCTTTACAATCGTTATTTGTAGCATACTTCAATAAAGCAGCAGTAGAACCAACTTTATCTGCCAATTCAACGATGTTTTTCTTACATTCGGGATGTACCAAAACTTTGGCATTTGGATAAATTTTCTTCAACGATTTTATTTTTTCAACAGAGAATTTCTCGTGTACGTGGCACGCTCCGTTCCATAATAACATATTTCTACCCGTAACACTGTTGATATAATTTCCAAGATTTCTATCGGGACCAAAAATAATTTTCTCATCTTTGTCGAAAGTTTCTACTATCTGTTTTGCATTGGTAGAAGTAACTACCACATCGGTAAGTGCTTTTACGGCGGCAGTAGTATTTACATACGAAATCACTTTATAACCAGGGTGGTCTTTAATGAATTTTTCAAATTCATCGGCAGGACAACTATCGGCAAGCGAGCAACCAGCCGAAGCATCGGGTACAAGCACTTTTTTGTTTGGCGAAAGAATTTTTGCTGTTTCGCCCATAAAATGCACACCGCAAATTACTATAATATCAGCATCAGTTTTTGCTGCCCATTGCGCCAAAGCCAAACTATCACCCACAAAATCGGCTATTTCTTGTATTTCGGTGGCTTGATAGTAGTGCGCCATTATGACAGCATTTTTTTCTTTTTTCAAACGACGAATTTCTTCGATGAAATCTGAACTATTCATATAAATAATAATTTATAAATTTAAAAAAATTAAATATGATGTTATTGTTATCCTGTTGATAACTGTGAAAACTATTTTATATTTTTCTTGCTAAAAAGGTTTTTAAGATTAGATATTTACGTTATTAACAAATTATAAATTTATAAAACTTTATTTTTCAATAATTTAAGTAAAAAATAGAAAATTGTTAATTATTCACGAAGTTAATATATTTTTGAAGAATGGTTGTTAAAATCGGTCGAAAATTGTGTTGAATATTTTCTCTAATATTTTTTATCAGAACTAATAAAGTTTAGAAATTTGTTCTATCTAAACGTCTTTTTTAATTTTGCAAGAGTAAAATTTCAAAAGTTTTCAAGTGGTAATTTATAGTTATCAACACATTAGTGTCCACTAAAAAATAAA
>DCHK01000021.1 GCA_002315615.1 Bacteroidales bacterium UBA1754
GGTACGGCGGCGAAATGAAAAAAGGTATGTTCTCTATGATGAACTACTACTTGCCACTTAAAGGTATGGCTTCTATGCACTGCTCTGCAAACTGCAATATGGAAGGTAAAGATACTGCTATCTTCTTCGGTTTGTCTGGTACAGGTAAAACTACTTTGTCAACCGACCCAAAACGTAAATTGATTGGTGACGACGAACACGGATGGGACGACAACGGTGTGTTCAACTTCGAAGGTGGTTGCTACGCAAAAGTTATCGGTCTTTCTAAAGAACACGAACCAGATATTTATGGTGCTATCAAACGCGATGCATTGCTTGAAAACGTAACAGTTGATGCTAATGGCAAAATCGATTTCAACGATAAATCAGTTACTGAAAATACTCGTGTATCTTACCCAATCAACCACATCAAAAATATTCAACCAGGTTCATCTGCTCCAGCAGCTAAGAATGTAATTTTCTTGTCGGCTGACGCATTTGGTGTGCTTCCTCCTGTATCTATTCTTACTCCAGAACAAACTAAATACTATTTCTTGAGTGGATTTACTGCTAAATTGGCTGGTACAGAACGTGGTATTACCGAACCAACTCCAACATTCTCAGCTTGTTTCGGTCAAGCATTCTTGGAATTGCACCCAACAAAATATGCTGAAGAATTGGTTAAGAAAATGGAAAAATCAGGTGCTAAAGCATACTTGGTTAACACTGGTTGGAACGGAACTGGCAAACGTATCTCTATTCCTGATACTCGTGGTATCATCGACGCTATTCTCGATGGTTCTATCTTGAAAGCAGAAACTAAGATGATTCCTATGTTCAACTTTGAAGTTCCTACTTCATTGCCAGGTGTAAATCCTGCTATCCTCGACCCACGCGATACTTACAAATGCGCTTGCGAATGGGAAGAAAAAGCAAAAGATTTGGCTGCACGCTTTATCAAAAACTTCGAAAAATATACAACTAACGAAGCAGGTAAAGCATTGGTTGCTGCTGGTCCTAAATTGTAATTTAATTCAATTTAATAACGAAGAACAGTCGCCCAAACGAGCGACTGTTCTTTTTTTCTTTGTACAAAAGTTTTTTTACCGATGAAATCGAAGATTTTATATATAGCATTTTTTCTGTTGTTGTTTGTAAGTTGCCGAAAGCAGACTTTGCAAACGGGCGATTTAATTTTTGTGGGCTTGAACCTCGACAGTATGTCTGCATACGGAGAATTAACCTACATTCATACTGCTATTGCCGAAGTTACCGATAGCGGAACTTACATTATCGATGCCACATTGATACACGGCGTTGACAGACATCCGTTGGCGGTGTTTTTCGAAGATTTCACTTTGAAAGATGGTTCACTTCCTGTTTTTGATGTGATGCGGCTGAAAGACAATGCAAAAGCGGCGAGTTATGTAGAAAATGCTAAAAAATTCGTCGGACAGAAATACAATATTCACTTTACTAAAAGCGACACTGCAAAATATTGCACCGAGTTGATTCGTGATAGTTACATCGCCGACGGCAAATTTCTTTTTGATGAAAAACCGCTCGATTTTACCGATAAAAATGGCGAGATGCCACAATATTGGCCTTGGCTTTTTGGTCTGCTCAATTGCGAAGTTCCACAAGGAAAAATGGGCGTTCTGCCCAAAGAGATGGCACAAAGCGATTTGCTCGAAAAAGTGGATGTTATTGTGCAGTAGTCAACGCAAAAAGTTGTTTGTCGCTATATCAGTCCTTTTGCCCAATTGGGAATTTCGTCGGTATATTTTTTGAACAAATTCCCGCTTTTGTATCGAAACAAAATGCGTGCGTTTTCGTTTTCTATGGAGTTGTCGTAGATGTAAACTCTATCGGCAACCGTCAGGATTTTTGCACAATTAAGAATTGATTTCGAGTAACGCGAAATGATTTTCGTGATAGGTACATCGTGTCCACCTTTCATCACACGGTTGGCTATTCGTGCAGCATTGATGGTGGGCGAGTCGGTCGAAACGAAAAACAGACGAATGAAATATCCTGCTTTTTTGGCTCGTATCAAGAAATCGACTTTGTCTTGTGCCGAAAATACGGTTTCGAAAATCATACTTTTCTTTTCGGAGAGATATTGTTCACGCATATTTTCTGCATATTTTGCTGCTTTTATAACGGCTTCTTGCGAGTTCCAATCGCCAAATTTCTCTTGTGCTATATTGTCGGGATTGATGTAAATGCAGTCTTCCATCCATTCGTGTTTTAGTATTTGCGAAGTGATGGTCGTTTTGCCCGAACCATTTGGACCAGCAATTATAATGAGCAATGGCAGATGATTATTTCCCATATTTTTCGGCTTCTTCGCGGCAGATTTTTATTTGTTCTGCCAATTCTGATTCGTATTTTTGTTTCAGCGCCATATTCTCGGCTTTTACGGCTGCTGCCGCATCTTTCATCAATTGTTCAAGTTGTTCGTCGGTGGGGTCGGTTTGTGCATTGAATTTGTAGTGCATATCTACGTTTGAAGATTCTACAAAGTCAATCTTCATTCCCAAAGCATCGGCTATATTTGACAATATATCCAAGCCAACGGAACTTTTCCCTTTTTCTATTCTGCAAAGGTTGGCGGCGTCAAGTCCTGCTTTTTGTGCCAAATCTTTGGCGTCAAGTCCTTTTGCTTCACGCAGTTGTTTGATGCGTTCGCCTATTCTTGTACGATTGTCATTCATAACATAATTGTTTTATTCAACAAAAGTACAACAATTATTGTTAAATACAACAATAATATCAGATTTTTTTCTTCGCTTGTTCTAAAATTTCTATCACTTTGTCGCACCAAGCGTCAAATTCTGCGTCTTCTTTTTGGCATTCTTTGTGAGAAAGCACGTATTCCAATGTGCGAGCAATGCCTTGTTCTAAACGAACGGTTGCTTTGAAATCGGGTACTGCGCGTTTCAACTTTTCGTTGTCGAAGACTACGGTATTTGCTTTGTCGCCAATCAGTCCGCCTTTGTAGTCGAAAAACTTGCCTGTGCTTGCAATGAAGTCAGACGAAACGTAGTAAGGTTTGTATTCCACGCCAAGTGTATCTGCTATGCACTGGTGAATTTGGTTCCACGTGAGCGACTCGTCCGATGTAATTTGAAATGCTTCGCCAATAGCGTGAACATTTCCCATTAGTCCTACAAAACCCTTTGCAAAGTCACTATTGTGCGTTACTGTCCATAGTGATGTGCCGTCGCCGTGAACGATGACGGGTTTTCCTTGTAGCATACGCTTCACTACTTGCCAACTGCCAAAATTTCCGTGTACGCCAACAGGAACCGAACGTTCGTCGTAGGTGTGGCTTGGTCGCACAATAGTAATGGGAAAATTCTCGGTGCGATATTTTTCTATCAAAAAATTTTCGCACGTAATTTTGTCGCGAGAGTATTGCCAATACGGATTTTTAAGCGGTGTAGATTCTGTAATAATGTAATTTGCCAAAGGTTTTTGATATGCCGAGGCAGAACTTATAAAGATGAATTGTTTTGTTTTCCCATTGAAAATTCGGTAGTCGCGCTCAATTTGTTCTTGTTTGAAGCAAATAAAATCGCAAACGCAGTCGAACGAAAGACCTTTAATTTTTTCGGCAACTTCTGCTTCGTTGTTAATGTCGGCAGTTATATGTTGTATATTTTGAGGAAGAATATCGTTGCGGTTTCCTCTGTTGACGAGATAAAGTTCCCAATTTGGATTTTGTGCTACCAATTTTGAAATGGCTGCGCTAATGGTGCCTGTTCCTCCAATGAATAATGCTTTTTTCATTTGTCTTGTTTTTTGACAAAGATAGAAGAAAAATCAAAAAACTGCGAATGCTTGTTATTTTGTTTTTAAGTGGAATTATTATTACTTTTACGAGGAAATAAAAGAATAACGATATGGAACAAAATTTCGATGAAATTCGCCCTTATAATCAGTCGGAGGTGAATGCGGTGGTTCGTCGTATTGCTGCCAACGAACAATTTGTGGCGGCACTTGCCAACTTGATGCCACAGTACGACAAGGAAACAATAAAGAAAAAACTTGAAGCAATAAAAACTACCAAAGAATTTCAAGGAGTGTTTGTTTGTCCTATCACGCGTAGCATTGTGGATAAGTGCAGTACCTCTATTTCGATTGATGGACTTGAACTTGTGCGCAAAAAGTACAACAGAGTTTTCATTTCAAATCATCGCGATATTGTGTTAGACGCCTTGTTGCTGAATGTTTTGTTTTTTGAAAACGACATTGCTACTACCGAAGTGGCAATTGGCAACAACCTTTTCGTTACGCCGTGGATGGAGCCTTTGGCAAGAATTAACAATAATATTGTAGTGAAACGAAATGTACCAGTCAGACAAATGCTCGAAGTGTCGAGTGTGCTTTCGTCTTACATTAGATATTCTATCACCGAAAAACATTCTGCCCTTTGGATAGCGCAACGCGAGGGACGAGCAAAAGATTCTAACGACCGCACGCAAGAAAGTTTGCTAAAAATGCTCAATATAAGTGGCACTAAATCTATACCCGAAAATTTTGCCGAATTAAATCTTACGCCACTTACTATTTGTTATGAGTACGACCCTTGCGACTTTTTGAAAGCAAAAGAATTTCAACTGAAGCGCGACAATGCCGATTACAAGAAAACGCCACAAGACGATGCCGAGAATATGCTCACGGGAATTTACGGATGGAAAGGTGAAGTGAAATACATTATTTCTACGCTCGACGAAGAACTGCTAAATATTCCAGACGGAACGAAAAACGAGCAATATACGGCCGTGGCACAACTCGTTGACAAACACATTCATAAAAACTACAAAATCTTTGCAAATAATCGTGTGGCGTACGATTTGCTGACGGGCGAAAACCGTTTTGCGAAAGAATATACAGCCGAAGAAAAAGCAAAATTTGAAACGTATCTGCAAGGTCAGTTAGACAAAATTAACATTCCGAACAAAGATGTCGATTTTTTGCGTACAAAAATGTTGGAAATGTACGCTAATCCTCTGAAAAATCACCTTATAGCAATAGGAAAATAACAATATGATGAAAGCAAAATTTGTCAGATTTTCAATCATAATGCTAATTGGCGTTTGTGGTTTTACGAGTTGCAATCTCGATAACGACGATGAAAATGAAATTTACGCACTGCAATTTGTAACGGTAGAAAATGCTTCGTCGGTAGATGCGCAGTTGCGACTCGACAATGGCAACTTGGTTACCGTAGAACTTGGCGAAACATCGTCTGGTACACTTACGAAAAACTTGCGTTGCTTGGCATATTACCGAACTTCGCCCACACCACAACGACTATACAGCATACAAGAAGTGCCAACTTCTACCATCGAAGAACTGACGTATGCAAAAAAAGACTCTATCGGTTGCGACAGCACTTATTACCTTAATATGTTCTATGTGGGCGCCGACTATTTGAACGTATATTTTTCATCGTATTCGAGCAAGAAAAACATTTCGTTAATATTCAGTCCCGACCGTACTTCTTCGCAAGATACGGCATATCTCGAACTTAGATACAATGCCAACAATAGCAAAAACTCCACCACATCGAGTGCGCCAATGTGCTTCAAATTAGAACAACTGCGAAAAGAAGGTGCAGATTCTACCATAATTTTCGTCAAGACAAATTCGCTCGTTTCGACAGGAAAATACGAGACGAAAGAGTACGAGTTCCGTCAAGTTTGGAAAAAGTAAAAGATAAAGTTTTGAGAATTTCATTGCTAATAATTTTAGCATTTGCAATGCAAATGTCTTTTTCTGCAAGCGCCAAAAATAGTTTGCTAAAAAAACTTGATGCCACCATAGAAAAGAAAGCAATTTTCGTACAAAAGAAAGAGCAACGCATCGACTCTTTGAAGCAACTTTTGAATGAAAATAACAATGTCGAACATAAATGTCGTGTTTTGGCTGACATTGTTGGCGAGTACAAACTCTATAACACCGATTCGCTTTTCAAGTATGTAAACATTCGGCAACAAGTGGCACAAGCCGAAGGCACCGATTTGTGCAAAAAAATGGCGAAGATGAACGAAATAGAGGCGATGTATATTGCGGGTATGTACAAAGAGGCTTTTGATGAAATAGAAAACTTGCAAAATACGAATATAGAGCCAGAGTTAAAACCCTATTTTTTTCATTTGCAGAACACACTTTTCTATTTGATGTTAGAAACTACACCTGTAGCATCGAAGAAAGAAGCGTACCAACAAATGCGCAATAGGTATCGAGACTCAATTTTGTCCGTAAATGATTCTATGTCTTTTGTGTATGTGGTTGTTTCTTCAAGTAAAGGACAAAATCCCGAATCTTCAATCGAGGCTTTGAAGAAATATCAAAAAACGCATAAATGTACCAAACAAGATTTGGCGATACTATCTTTCTGTCAAGCAGAGATTTTCGAGAATTTATCTCAAAGAGATTCTGCCGAATATTATTACATTCTGTCTGCTATCAACGACATTGAAATGGGGACACGAGAATATGTGTCGTTGCGAAAATTAGCACTAATGTTGTACGAAGATGGAGATGTGAGGCGTGCGTATAAATATTTGAGTTGTGCGATGGAAGACGCTGTTTTGTGCAAGGCACAAATGCGTACAATGGAGGTTACAACGATTTTTCCTATTATTCAAGAAGCGTACCAAAAAGAAGTTAGCAAATACAGAACGCAAATGATTATATTCGTCGCATCTATTTGTGTGTTGCTAATACTTGTAATTTTTGCTTTTGTTATGGTTCTTCGCCAAATGAAAAAGGTATCTGACCTAAGGAACAAGACAGCAGAGATGAATATAAGTCTGCAAAAGATAAACGAAGAGTTGAAAAGTACCAATAACGAATTGATATTCAGTAATAAAGTAAAAGAAGAATATATAGGTCGGTATATGGATTTATGTTCTTCTTACATCGAAAAACTCGATAATTTTAGGCGAGATATAAACAAGTCGAAAAAGGAAGGGCAATCGGTAGATTTGTTTTCTATATTATCGCCTAAAAAAATAGAGAAGGAACTGAATGAATTTTATCAGAATTTTGACGCTTCTTTTCTTACAATTTTCCCCGATTTTGTCGAGAAGTTCAATCTTCTTTTGCAAGAAGATGAGCAAATAACATTGAAAACAGGAGAACGCCTAAACACAGATTTGCGTGTGTATGCTCTTGTGCGATTAGGAATCAACGACAGTGCAAAAATTGCAAAATTCCTAAGGTTTTCGGCAAGTACAATTTACAATTGTCGTGTAAGAATGAGAAATAAATCTTGTGTAAATCGTGCGGAATTTGAGCAAAAAGTGATGGAAATCTTGTAATTTAATCTACTTTTTTAGCAAACAAAAAAGAAATTAAATAATTGAATGTTATTTATTTGCCTTTTTCTTTAATCTACTTTTTTACAACTATCCATTTATTATCTTAATTGTACACTTTATCTTTGCCGACAGATAGTTTTCTTTAAACTGCCGACGGATGAAAAGTGTTACTAAATGTTTATTATTTTGTGTTTTCTTGTTTTTGTTTTGCGCTTGCGAAAAAGACGAAAACATCAACATTGTGCACATTGATAAAGAGGTAAATTTCATTTCCGACAAAAGTGATGTAGCACTGATGGAAGAAAACGCCAATGATGTGGCTCTCACGTTTCGTTGGAACAAGGTATGCGATTCTTTGGCGTATATGTTGGAGATTGACAAGCAAGGAAATAACTTTTCTAAAAGCGTAAAGCAAAATTGTGGGTCAGATTTAGTAAAAAGTTTCACGCATTCCGAGATAAATTATTTAATTACAGAGAATTGGTCAGATGTTTCATACGAATTGAAAAATGCCTTTGAAACTCGCCTTATTTTGTTAGACCTTGCCACATCGTGCGCGCTCGACACGTCTAACGTGCTGACGGTGGAAATTTTACCATACGAAAAGAAAAACTTGTATTTGATAGGTGATGCCACTTTATATGGTTGGCAATTGGACAAGGCAGTGCCGTTGAATAGGGAGTTTATGAAAAACGATGTTTTTTCGTGGAGAGGTTACCTAAATGTAGGTGAATTTAAATTTGTTACTACCCGAAAAGATTTTCTGCCTGCGTATGTGAAGGACGTTTCAGACGACACTAAAATGGTTTTCAGACCTACCGAAGAGTCTTATTCTGATAATAAATGGAGCATAACCAAAGCGGGATACTATGAAGTAAATGTCGATTTGAATACGTTGTCAATTTCGTATGGAATAGCGACAGACAATATTTGGTTGATTGGTTCTGCCGTCAATGGTTGGGGCTGGGATAATATTATTCCGATGACTTCAACCGATGGTCATACATTTACCTATACGGGTAATTTGAAAGTGGGAGAATTAAAATTCCCAATAGAAAAGGTTACCGATTTTACAGGTTTGTTCATCTTGGCAAACGAAGCAAATTGTGCGCCTAAAGAAGATGATACTTTTGTTATTGCCAATCAGCCCGATAATAAGTGGAAAATAACACAAGCCGGAAATTATTCCATTACCATCGACTTAAAAACTCAAAAAATATCTTTTGTGAAAAATTAAAATGAAGTTGTTAAGAGTTATATTGTTTTTTTGTGTGGGTTGTCTATTGTCTTGCAATGACGAAACGGTAACTCGGTATGAGGAGGTTGACAAAAAGTACGATAGACCTGACAAGGGTTCTTATGCTGCTGTCAGTATATCTACCGACAAGGCTGTTTATAGTCCTTGCGAAGCAGTTAAATTTACCTTAGACAAAGCCATAGATGCCAATGCAGGTGTATGGGTTCGTTATCGTCATTTGAATAAAATTGTAAAAGAAGAATCTTTTTCGGGCTCTACGTGGAATTGGATTACGCCAAGCGATGACTACAAAGGATATATGGTTGATTTGTATAAAAAGATTGACGGTCGCGACTCTATTCTTGGTTGCATAGCAGTTGATGTGTCAAGCGATGGTTTTCACTATGTGCGAAATGGTTTTTTGTCGGAATATGGATATAAAACCGAGGCGCAAATTGCCAAAGTAATGGAACCACTCAATCGTTATCATATAAATTATCTTCAGTTCCAAGATTGGCATTACAAACATCATTATCCATTGGCAGGTACGCCAACAAATCCTATGTCAACGTGGAAGGATATTTGTAGTAGAACCAACTACAAGAGTACTGTAGATGCTTATATTTCTGCTGCTCATCAGTATGGAATGAAGGCGATTTTCTATAATTTGGCTTATGGTGCTTTGGATGATGCTTCTGCCGATGGCGTGAAAGAAGAATGGTATCTTTTCAAAGATACAAAACACACAAACAAAGACAAACACGCATTGCCTAATCCACCTTTCAAAAGTGATATTTTCTTGACAGACCCAAATAATGCAGAGTGGCAAGAGTATATGGCAGAAAGAAATGACGAGGTTTACAAAGTTTTCGATTTTGATGGCTTTCAAATAGACCAATTGGGCGGTCGTGATAAGTTATACGACTACAATGGTAACGAGGTTGATATGATAGGTGGTTTTTCACCTTTCATCAATGCGATGAAAAAGGCTCATCCCGAAAAATTGCTGACAATGAATGCTGTTGCTCAATACGGCGAAAGTAAAATTGCTACGTCTCCTGTAGAATTTCTTTATACAGAAGTGTGGGACAAGAGCAATTCTAAAGGATACAATATCATAGCCGAAACAATAAAGGAAAACGATAGGTTGGGCAATGGGAAAGAAACGGTGCTTGCTGCCTATATGAATTACAAGAAAGAAAGTGGCTATTTCAATAATCCTGGTATTACAATGACGATGGCTGTTGCTTTTGCTTGGGGTGGTAGTATATTGCAGATGGGCGAACATATGTTGAGCAAGGAATATTTCCCTAACAATAATGTGAAAATGAACGAAGCGTTGAAGCAGACTGTTATTCGCTACTACGATTTCCTTACGGCATACGAAAATCCTTTGCGCGACGATGGCAAATGGTTCGATGTGTCGCTTGCGAGCAACGATGGTAAGGTTGTTTTCAACGCTTGGCCTCCAGTGAAAAACCAAGTGGCAACTTTTGGTAAAAGAATAGATAATTCGGAATATATCCATATATTGAATTATACAAATGCAACTCATCTTGATTGGTGCGACTCTTATGGAACACAAGTCGAGCCGAGTTTATTTACAGATTTGAATGTTTCGATACCTACATCTGCAAATGTAAAAAGTGTATGGTTTGCATCGCCAGATGTCGATGGAGGCGTGGCACGCTCGTTGAGTTTTGAACAACAAGGCGGAAATTTGGTAGTTGCGTTGCCTTCGTTAAAGTATTGGGATATGCTTGTTTTAGAATATTAGCGTTTTTCATAGTATAGTATTAAAGATTTAAGGTTGCAAGGACCGTTGTAAGGAGTTACAACGGTTTTTGTGATTTTATACCAATTTTTGCATAAAAATTCAATATTGATGAATATTTATGCAATTTTTATTTAATTTTGCAGTCCAAAATTCTAAATGATGAAAACAAAAACACAAAGACTTCAGTTGATTCGTCAATTGCTGACCGAGAACACTGTTACCAGTCAAGAAGAGTTGATGGATTTGATGAAGAAAAATGGTTCGCCACTCACGCAGAGCACTCTTTCGCGCGATATGAAAGAACTGAATGTTTCAAAAACCGTATTGCTCGGTGGAGGTTATCGCTATGTGTTGCCTCGTTTGTCGCCCACGCCTGTAAAATCTGACGAAAAGGGTTTTGTGAGTATTGCTTTCTCTGGAAACATTGCCGTAGTGAAAACACGTGCAGGATATGCCAGCCGTTTGGCTTACGAAATTGACGAAAATGCAAGCGATGTGGTAATCGGCACTGTGGCAGGCGAAGATACTGTGATTCTTGTATTAAACGAAAAATCAACCAGAGAGCAAGTAGTTGCTGCGCTCTCTACATTCATAAAAATTCAATAATGGAAAAGTATAACGATTCTATCAAAATTATGGTTGCCGACAAGGAACACTACAAATATGTAGATGAAATCTTGACAACTATTGCTGCCGCTGCCAAAGTGCGTGGAACGGGCATTGCCAAACGCAATCCTGGTTATGTGAAACAAAAAATGAGCGAAGGTAAAGCAGTCATTGCACTCGATGGCGACAAATTCGCGGGTTTTAGTTATATCGAAACTTGGGGCGGAAAGCATTACGTAACTACTTCGGGTTTGATTGTTCCCGAGGAATTTCGTGGTCACGGATTGGCACGCCGCATCAAACACGTAACTTTCACGTTGGCACGTATGCGTTGGCCGAATGCAAAAATCTTCAGTCTTACCTCTGGCGCAGCAGTGATGAAACTCAATACAGACCACGGTTATGTGCCTGTTACGTTTGCTCAACTTACCGACGACGAAACATTCTGGAAAGGTTGCGAAGGTTGTATCAACCAAGATATTCTTAAACGTACCGACCGCCGCTACTGCGTATGCACTGGTATGCTATACGACCCCGAACGTGCGCGCAGTGTTCGCGATGCCGACGAAGAATTGGCTAACGACCCTAACGTAGTGGAAATCATTAAATCACGTTTCCCCGACGGTTTCCCAGAAGACTGATATTAATTAGGAGTGAGGAATGAGGAATTAGGAGTTGAGAGTTTAGAGATTAGAGTTGAGAGACCTTAGACCTTAGACCTTAGACCTTAGACAATTAAACATTAAACGATTAAACATTCAAAAAATATGGAAAAGAAAAAAGTTGTAGTTGCTTTCAGTGGTGGACTCGATACGTCTTACACTGTAATGTATTTAGCAAAAGAAAAAGGTTACGAAGTTTATGCTGCTTGTGCCAATACAGGAGGTTTTAGTGCAGAGCAACTGAAAACAAACGAAGAAAATGCTTACAAACTTGGTGCTACAAAATATGTAACACTCGACGTTACAAAAGAGTATTACGACAAAAGTTTGAAATATATGGTTTACGGAAACGTGTTGCGTAACAATTGTTACCCAATTTCTGTTTCTTCAGAGCGTATTTTCCAAGCCATTGCCATTGCACGTTATGCCAAAGAAATTGGTGCTTCTGCTATTGCACACGGCTCTACTGGTGCGGGCAACGACCAAATTCGTTTCGATATGACGTTTCTTGTGATGGCGCCAGGCGTAGAAATCATCACACTTACGCGCGACAACAATCTTAGTCGCCAAGAGGAAGTGGACTATTTGAACAAAAACGGATATTTCGC
>DCHK01000005.1:0-20550 GCA_002315615.1 Bacteroidales bacterium UBA1754
GCTGCAGTCGATCGTGGTGGTGAATATGCAGAATTGAAAGTTGATGCTTCTTGGGCAAATCTTGCTGACGAAGCAAAAGCAACAAATAGCGATCCTGCTTTCATCAACGAAGTAGTTCGTCCTATCAACGCACAAGATGGCGATTTGCTTCCAGTATCAGCATTCAAAGGCATTGAAGATGGAACTTGGCAACAAGGAACTGCGAAATACGAAAAACGTGGTGTTGCCGCATTCGTACCAACTTGGAACGCTGCAAACTGTATCCAATGTAACAAATGTGCATACGTTTGTCCTCACGCAGCTATTCGTCCATTCGTACTTGATGCCGACGAACAAAAAGGCGCTCAATTCGAATCAATCAAAGCAGTAGGAAAATCTTTCGAAGGAATGACATTCCGTATGCAAGTTGACGTTTTGGACTGTCTTGGTTGTGGCAACTGTGCTGACGTTTGTCCAGGAAATCCAAAATTGGGTGGTTCTGCTCTTACAATGGTTCCTTTGGAAGGCGAATTAAAAGAAGCTGCAAACTGGGATTACTGCGTTAATAACGTGAAGTCAAAACAAGACCTAGTAGATATCAAAGCAAATGTTAAGAATTCACAATTTGCAACTCCTTTGTTCGAGTTCTCTGGTGCTTGCTCTGGTTGTGGCGAAACTCCTTATGTTAAATTGATTTCTCAATTGTTCGGCGATCGTCAAATGGTGGCGAACGCAACAGGATGTTCTTCTATCTATTCAGGTTCAGTTCCATCAACTCCTTACACAACAAACGAAAAAGGTCAAGGTCCAGCGTGGGCTAACTCTTTGTTCGAAGATTTCTGCGAGTTTGGTCTTGGTATGGAATTGGCTAACAAGAAAATGCGTGCTCGTTTGGTAGAATTGATGACCAAAGGTCAATCTTGCGATTGTTGCTCAAGCGAATTGAAAGCGTTGTTTGCAGAATGGGTTCAAAATAAAGATGATGCAGAAAAGACTAAAGAATTGGCTGCAAAAATCATTCCTGCTGTCAATGCTTGCAGTTGCGATATTTGCAAAGGCATCAGCGAATTGAGCGGATACATCGTTAAACGTTCTCAGTGGATTATTGGTGGCGATGGTGCTTCATACGATATCGGTTATGGTGGTCTCGACCACGTTATCGCATCTGGCGAAAATGTAAACATTTTGGTTATCGATACCGAGGTTTATTCTAACACAGGTGGACAATCATCAAAAGCAACACCACTTGGTGCAATTGCTAAATTTGCCGCAGCAGGTAAGCGTGTTCGTAAAAAAGACCTTGGTATGATTGCAACTACATACGGATATGTTTATGTTGCTCAGATTGCAATGGGTGCCGATCAAGCACAATGTTTGAAAGCAATTCGCGAAGCTGAAGCATACAATGGACCTTCTTTGATTATTGCCTACGCACCTTGTATCAACCACGGATTGAAGAAAGGTATGGGTAAATCTCAAGCCGAAGAAGAAGCTGCAGTTAAATGTGGTTACTGGCACTTGTGGCGTTTCAATCCAGCATTGGAAGCAGAAGGAAAGAATCCATTCTCGCTCGATAGCAAAGAACCAGATTGGAGCGCATTCCAAGATTATTTGAAAGGAGAAGTTCGTTTTGCTTCAGTAATGAAACAATATCCAATCGAAGCAGCAGATTTGTTCAATGCTTGTGAAGATATGGCTAAGAAACGTTATCAAAGCTATATTCGTATGACAAAAATGGACTGGAGCGAGTAATTTAAGTATCAACCAAAGTTAAGAAATGGGTAAATGCCCATTTCTTGGCTTAGTAAAATTATAAGAAAAATGATGACAATTGTTTGGATAATTGGTATTATCCTCGCTATCAAAGCAATTATTGAAATTCTTGGAATGAATATTTCAATGGCAGGAAAAATCATTTCAATCATTGTACTTGTTCTTACAAGTTGGATTGGAATAATCGTTTATTATTTGTTTGCAAAAGACAGATTGTCGAGCTGGTTCAAATAATAAGAGAAACAACGATAAAAAAGCGAGATTTTCTATAGTGAAAGTTTCGCTTTTTTTATTTGGAATGGTTGAGAAACAAAAAAAGACTGATGAAAATCAGTCTTTTTTGCGCTTCAAGATGGGCTTGAACCAACGACCCCATGATTAACAGTCATGTGCTCTAACCAACTGAGCTATTGAAGCAAATCGTTTTTGTTGGTGCAAAGGTACGTTACATTTATTGATATGCAAAATTTATAGAGAAAAATTTTAAAATAATCGTCGAAAAATTTCAAAAACGCAAAAATAGACTTATCTTTGCACCGCATTAGCGAAATACCTAATGCCGCAATGTTGGAATCGGTAGACAAGAAGGACTTAAAATCCTTTGACCAGTAATGGTCGTGTGGGTTCAAGTCCCACTTGCGGTACAAAAAGTCTGTAAGAATTTTCTTGCAGATTTTTTTGTTTTATCTTTGTATTTGGAAAAGAACGATTTTATTATGCCACAATATATTTTTGAATTGCCAATGAAAGTGCGCGATTACGAGTGCGATTTTCAAGGCATAGTCAATAACTCTGTATATCAAAATTATTTGGAGCATACGCGTCACGAGTTTACGCGTACAAAGAACGTTGATGTGGTTGGTTTGCATAGCAAGGGCATCGATGTGGTGGTGGCAAAAATAGAAATTGCCTACAAAAGTCCGTTGCGTAGTGGCGACGAATTCATCAGTAAGTTGTATATTTGTAAAGAAGGAATTAGATATGTGTTTTATCAAGATATTTATCGTGTTTCCGATGGTGCGAATTGTGTGAAAGCACGTGTAGATTGTGTGGCTTTGGTAAATGGAAAATTGAAATCTTGCGACGAACTTGATAAAATATTCTTTGTGTGATAATGGATAATACTGAAAAAAATAATACGAATGAATTTCTCGGGTTGGAAGAGAAAATAGTGGAGGCGTTGAAAGCTGTTTTCGACCCCGAAATTCCTGTGAATGTTTACGACCTTGGAATGATTTATAAAGTTGATGTGTGTGAGGATAATTTGGTGAAAATTGAAATGACGCTTACTGCTCCAAGTTGTCCTGCTGCCGACTTTATGGTGGAAGATGTAAAAATGAAGGTTGAGGGTGTAGAGGGAGTGAAAGCTTGCGAAGTTTCGCTTGTTTTTGAGCCGATGTGGGACCAATCTATGATGAGCGAAGAAGCAAAACTCGAACTTGGGTTGATGTAGCAAAGAAGCGAGATTCAAGAAACAAGAAGCGAGAACGGGATTTAAGATTTTTTGGATGAAAAAAGTATATTTTATAGCTGATGCGCACCTTGGTGCTACGTGTGTTCCGCAAACAAGGGAAAATGAAAAGCATTTGGTTGCGTGGCTCGATTCTGTAAAAGAGTCGGCTTCGGCTATTTATATGCTTGGCGATATGTTCGATTTTTGGTTTGAATACGAATATGTCGTTCCTGCTGGTTTTACTCGATTTTTAGGAAAACTTTCGGAACTCTCTGATGCTGGTGTGGAACTGCATTTTTACACGGGAAATCACGATATTTGGACATTCAACTATTTGGAGAAGGAAATAGGTGTGAAAATGCACCGAAAAGAAGATGTTATGGAGATAATGGGCAAGAAATTTTTCTTGGCTCACGGCGATGGTTTGGGCGACCCAAGTATTAAATTCAAAATTTTGCGTACATTTTTCCATAGTCATATTTGCCAGCGACTTTTTGCGTTGTTGCATCCGCACATAGCAATGTCTATTGGACTTTATTGGTCGGGGAAAAGTCGCAAGAAGAAAGAAAATAAGTTTTCTTTTTATTTCGGCGAAGATAAAGAACATCTTGTGCAGTTTGCAAAAAAATACGATGGCGAGTCTGTCGATTATTTTATTTTCGGTCATCGCCACATAATGCTCGACAAAACATTCGATGGTCGTCGTGTGGTAATTCTTGGCGATTGGATAAATCAATATTCGTATGCCGAGTTTGACGGTGAAAAATTAGAATTGAAACAATATTTGAAATAACTTTTAATCAAAAAAAATAGTATGACAATAAAAATAGTAAACAAATCGAAGCACCAATTGCCACAATACGCCACAGAACTATCGGCAGGAATGGATTTGCGTGCAAATATTGAACAAAGCATTGTGTTGAAACCTTTGGAAAGAAAGTTGATACCGACAGGTTTGTTTATCGAATTGCCAGAAGGTTACGAAGCACAAATTCGTCCACGCAGTGGTTTGGCATTGAAAAAAGGAATTACTGTACTCAATTCGCCTGGAACAGTCGATGCCGATTATCGTGGCGAAATAGGCGTAATTTTAATCAATCTATCGAACGAAGATTTTGAAATTGCCGATGGCGAACGTATTTGTCAAATGGTGATTGCCAAACACGAACATATTTCTTGGCAAGAAGTAGAAATTCTATCGGAAACCGAACGTGGCGAAGGTGGTTTCGGTCATACAGGAAAAAAATAATTGAAATAAAATGTCACTGAAAAAATACATATTGTCGTTTCTGCTTTTGCTTTTTTGCTCAAATTTTGTTGTGGCAAAAAAAACAGAGAAATCGGCATTGTCAGACTCTGATAGAAACAAGTTTTTATATTATTTCTATGAGGCTGTTCGTCAGCGCGAAGCAGGAAATTATAGCGAATCTGCCGATTTGCTTAATAAGTGTATGAAAATCAACAATGAAAGCGATGCGTTGCATAGCGAATATGCCAAAATGTTTCAAATAGTGGGTGATGTGAAATGGGCAACGGCTCACGCATTTTTGGCATACTCTTTGGCACCCGACAATTATTGGCAAAACCAAAATGTAGCCGAGTTATTGCTCGACAACAATTACGTTAAGTTGGCGGTCGAAGTGCTCGAAAATTCAATAAAGGAATTTCCTAAAGAAGAAAACTCTTATTTGGTTTTGGTTAGCATTTACGAACAAAATAATATGTTCGAAAAGGCTATAGAAGTGATGGATAAACACGAGAAAACATTTGGCGTACAAGAGGAAATCTCACTTGAAAAATTTAAGTGCTATACTTATTTGAATCAACCAGAAAAGGCATTGAAAGAAGTTGACAAACTGATTGATGAAAATCCTAATGAAACGAGGTTGAAACTTCTTCGTGCCGAAATTTTGTACGACAATGGTGATATAGACGAAGCACTCAAAATAATTGATGAAGTGTTGAAAAAAGAGCCAGAAAATGGATTGGCACTTTTGAAACTTGCTAAGCATTACGAGAGCATAGGCGAAAAGGAAAAAGCCATTGAAATGATGGACAAAACATTGCGTAGTTCAAGTTTGGAGTTTGAAACGAAAGTAGAAATGCTTTCAGATTATCTAAATTCCGTACAAGAACGTAGCGAGTGGCAAACACGAATTCTTACTTTGTTTGAATCTCTTGAAAATATTCATCCCGATGTTGCTGATGTGCATTATTATTTTGCATCGTATTATATTGCTGTTCAGAATTATGATGCTGCCATTGCTCAATTGCAAAAGGCGATTGATATTGACCCACAAATGAAAGAATATCAGTATTTGAAAATTGAATTGATGTTGCAACAAGATAGTAAAGATTGCGTTGAAGCGATAAATTCTGCAAAAGAATCATTCCCCGAAGATGCAAAATTTTATTATTACGAAGCCTCGTATTATTATGAAAATGACAATGAAAAAGCCGAAGATTCGCTTATTAAAGGCATAGAATTGGCTAAAACTCAAAAAGATGCACAAATGACTTCTGGACTTTATGCGATGCTTGGCGATTTGTATAATAGTCAGAAAAAGACAAAAGAAGCGTTTGAGTGTTATGAAAATGGTTTGTCGTTTTCTTCTTCAAACACACAAATTTTGAACAATTATAGTTACGAGTTGGCAGAACGTGGCGAGGAACTTGAGAAAGCCGAAAAAATGGTGAAACTTTGCTTGAAATTGGAACCGAACAATTACAATGCCATTGATACGTATGCTTGGGTGCTTTTCAAACAAGAATATTATCATTTGGCAAAGCAAAATATTGAAAAATTGCTCAATGATGAAAGTCTCGGTAAAGTGACGCGTCAAGTTATTTGGGAACATTACGGCGATATTCTTTCAAAGTTAAACGACGTTGAAAATGCAGTTGCGGCTTGGCAAAAATCAGTTGAACTTGGCAACAATAGCGAGTTGATAAAAACTAAAATTGAACTGAAAAAATATGTTGAGAAATAAGTATATAAAAATTGCTTTCTTTGCTTTTTTGTGCCTCGCAATGTTTTCTTGTCGCGCCAAGAAAAGTGTGACAGAAATTGGTGCTACTGAAACGAAAAGCCAAAAAAATGAGAATTCGGCAGTATATAATTGCGTGGTAAATAACGAACCATCCTTTTCTACGTTTGAAGCAAAGGCAACTTTGAATATGGACTACAACGGAAAATCGTACAATGTGAAGAGCACAATTAAAATTTTGAACGATAGTTGCGCTTTTATTTCTTTACAACCATTTGTGGGAATTGAATTGGTGCGTGTTTGGGCTACACCGAACAGAATCGTTGTGATTGATCGCATAAATTCGAACTACTACGAAGCGACTTACGATGAAATTAGAAAAATGACGGGACTTTTTGCCGATTACCAAACTTTGCAATCATTGTTGTGCGATAGACTTTTTTTGACGGGCATCAGTAAAGAAAAATTGTCGAAAAATATGTTTGAAATTTCTTCATCTACTGATGGATATTTGTTTAAATCAAATTCGTCTTTGGTGTCTTGTCCGTATCTTTTTCAGTTTAGCATTGATAAAAATTGCCGTGTGTGTCAAACTTTTGTTAGCGAAGAAAAACGTGTTGAAACGCTATCTTGCAGATATTCAAACTTTATGCAAATAGAAAAATATCAAATTCCTTTCAATTTGGAATTTACTTCGTTCGATGGCAAGAAAATGCAAAAAATGAATGTAATATTTACGAAGGTGGAATTGAATAAAGACATCAATGTAGATTTGTCTATTCCTTCAAAATATAAAAAAGGAGACGTTTCGAAATTGGATTCACTTTTTTGATTGTTGTTCAGTGCGTTTTGATGGCGCGCAAAATGGATAAATTAGTTTTTCGGAAAAAAGTTTTACCTTTGCAAAAATAGAAAGTCGATGAAAAAAGTATTGATAATAGGAGGCGGAGTGGCTGGTATGGAGGCTGCAGGGCAACTTGCCGTATTGGGATATTCTGTCGTATTGGTTGAAAGAAAAGACGTTTTGGGCGGACACGTTCGCAAATGGGATAGACTTTTCCCTAATAAACGTCCTTCTGAAGAAGTTGTCAATCATTTGTTGCAAAAAGTGCAACATCCTAATGTTGAGATTCGACTGAAACGTACTGTTACCGATTTGCGCCGAAATCCTAATGGTTCTTTTCTCGCTATTCTTTCAGACCAATCGCCTGTTTCGGCTGATGTGGTGCTTTTTGCTACGGGTTATCATCTTTTCGATGCTTACAGAAAAGAGGAATACGGCTATGGCATTTATAATAATGTGATAACTTCTGCCGATTTGGAACGAATGTTCAAAAATGGTGAAGTGAAAACTGCCGAAGGTAAAATACCACAACGTGTTGGTATTGTTCATTGTGTCGGTTCGCGCGATACAAAATGTGGAAATTTATATTGCTCGCGTGTTTGTTGCGTTACGGGCGTTAAGCAAGCAATAGAACTGAAAGAATTGATTCCAAATGTAGAGGTTTTCAATTTCTATATGGATTTGCGTATGTTTGGTCGTGGTTTTGAGCAATTGTATTTGGAGGCACAGCAGAAACATCGTGTGCGTTTTGTTCGTGGTCGTCTCTCCGAAGCATCAGAAACGCAAGACCACGGAATTTTTCTAAAAGTAGATGATACACTTGTGGGTCGCCCGATGAAAATGACGGTCGATATGCTGGTTTTGATGGTTGGATTTGAACCACGAAAAACGACTTTCCCTTTGCTCGAGAGTTTAGGAATCGAAAAGAATGAAGATGGTTTTATAAAAATTCGTGATTGTCATTTTGATGAAAATCGCACGAATGTCGATGGAATTTATGTGGCAGGTACTTGCACTTCGGCAAAAAGCATTAGCGAAACGATAAACGATGCTTGTTCGGCAGCATTGCAAATTCATCGAAATCTTTCGGCAAAAGTTAAAGACAAAAGAAAATGAATCAATTTGGATTCTCAATAAATAAGGACAAGTCCATAGATATGGACAAAACTTCGCAAAAACTTACGCAGTATTTGACGACGGAAGAACCCTCGTTCAATATTTGTATGTCTTGCGGAACTTGTTCTGCCACTTGTTCTGCTGGAAATTTTACAGATTTCTCGTTGCGACGCATCAATTTGTTGGTGCTTCGTGGTCAGTTGGACGAAGTGCGAGATGAAGTGAACAAATGTATGCTTTGCGGAAAATGCACATTGCTTTGTCCGCGTGGCGTAAATACGCGTGGTGTGATTGTAGCCATTAAGCAATATTTTGATAAGCTGTAAGAATTTATTTTTCAACTAAATAATGTATAAATATTTCCTCGATATATTTCCACTTTTCACCATTCCGTTCAATGTAGGATTGTTGTTTTTCATTTGCACGATGATTTACAAAACTCTTCGTTGGACAATGGAAATTGAAGATTCTCAATGGAAGATATTGAAAGGTTTTTTACCTCAAAATATTTGGGCATCGGTAAAGGAAATTTGTCGCGAGTCGTTGCTTCACTTGCGTATTTTCAAACAAAACCTTTTGCTTGGTTATATGCATACGAGTTTGGCTTTCGGTTGGTTTTTGCTCATCGTTTTCGGAAATATCGAGGCAAAAATCGTTCGTGGTGGACTTGGAACTGGATTTGAATTGCCTCATTATCCAATTTTCTTGAAATATTTTGCTACAGAAGGAAGTCATTCTTTGCCGAAAACGGTAATTGATTTCAGCATACGGACAGGTTTTTTCGATTTTATGATGGACTTGTTGTTGCTCATTATTTTGTCTGGTTGTTGTTTGGCTTACTTGAAGCGTTTTCATTCCACCACTTTTGGTATGAAAAGAACCACAAAATTGCGTTTGGGTGATAAAATCACGATGGGTGCTTTGTGGTGCATTTTCCCTGCCCGCTTGATTGCCGAAAGTATAACGTCTGGTGCTTACGGAACAGGTTCTTTCCTTACGGGAACTTTGGGAAATGTCTTTGCACAAATTATTCCACAAGCGTATTTGCTGAAAAGTGTTGCACCATTTTGGTGGATTTATTCTATTACTTTAGGAATATTCTTCGTAGGTGTGCCGTATTCGCGCTATATGCACATTTTGTCGGAACCTGTGCTTATTTTTATGCGCAATGCAGGTGTTAAACCTTCGAAAAAAAATAGCGATGGATTTTCTCAAGCGGAAATCTTTTCGTGTTCACGTTGTGGTATTTGTGTAAATAATTGTCAGTTGGCTCGTGCTACCGAAATTCGGTCAATGCAGCCAACATATCTCAATCGCGAAATTCGTCATCACGTTCCGTTGTCGCAAGAAATGTTGCGAACTTGCCTTATGTGCGGACGTTGCAATGTAACTTGTCCTGTTAAAATTGATTCTATACAAACGCGTGCCAACGAGCGTCGTGCGATGTGGAGCAAACACAACGAAAATTGTTTTGCATATTTGCCAAAAGTTTTGAAAGAGTCGGCAGAAAATAGTGTAGATGTACTTTATTTCGCTGGTTGTATGACGCATCTTACGCCTGTCATTAAAAATTCTATGATGAAAATTATGCGTGCGGCAGATGAAAATTTTCAATTTTTGGACGAGAATGGTACAATTTGCTGTGGTCGTCCACTCAAACTTAGCGGTCAAGAGGTTGAGGCAGAACAATTGATGGCGGCTAACAAGGAACGAATTATCAATTCTGGTGCGAAATTGTTGGTTACATCTTGCCCAATATGTTACAATACATTCAAAAATGAATACAATTTGCCAATAGAAGTTGTTCATCATACCGAATATATTCAACGATTGATTGCAGAAGGAAAGTTGCAGTTGACTAAAACTGATGAGCAAGTTGCTTATCACGACCCTTGTGAGTTGGCACGTGGAACGCACGTTACTGTTGCTCCACGCGAAGTGCTGAATGCTATTGCAGTGTTAGACGAACAAGCAAAACAAAAAGGCGAAAAAACGCTTTGTTGTGGTGGCAGTTTGGGTAGTACAAGGGCAACAAACGAGCAACGACAAAATATTGCGAAAGCCGCTCTTCGTCATATCAATCCAGATAAACATACGTTGGTAACTGCTTGCCCAATGTGTAAACGAACATTTGCACAAGTGTCTGATACTAAGGTGGTTGATATTTCAGAGTTGGTGGCAAAAAACATTAAAGAGTAATTAAGAATAATACAAGGTTTTAATAATAAAGGTTATGAAAAGTCGAAAAATAAATCCTTTGTTCTTTATTTATCAATGGATAATTTGGTTTCCGTTGTTCTTAGTAACAACAATTCTTACCGCTGTCATCACTATTGTGATGTGTGCTGTGTTCGATGATCGTATTTGGGGATTTTATCCTGCAAAGTGGTGGTCAAGAATTTCTTGCTGGACAGCTTTTTGTGGTGTAAAATTTGTTGGCAGAGAGCATATAAAACCTAATCAGTCGTATATTTTTGTATGCAACCATCAGAGTTTCTTTGATGTCTTTGCCATTTATGGTTGGTTGAATATTTCTTTCAAATGGATTATGAAAAAGGAACTCGAGAAAGTGCCTTTTATCGGACCTGCTTGCAAATCGGCTGGACATATTTTTATTGCTCGTGGACAAAATAAATCGGCTTTACAAAGTATTGAAGATGCCAAAAAGAAGTTGCAAAATGGGCTTTCTGTCGTCATTTTCCCCGAAGGCTCACGTACCCCAGATGGTAATGTAAGTGCTTTCAAACGAGGTGCTTTCCAAATAGCATCAGACCTTTCGTTGCCTATTATTCCTGTTTCTATAAGTGGTCCGTTCGAAATAATGCCTCGCACATCATTTTTTATAAAACCACATAAAATTGAAATCGTTTTTCACGAGGAGGTGTCGCTCAACGCAAATCAGCAAAATCATACAGAAGAAATAGAGAACATTCGAAATATTGTTGCAAACGATGTAAAACATTGATTTATGAAGAAAACCCTTCTTTTCTCCATATTTATATTTGTTGTTCAAATGGCATTTTGTCAGAATTTGAATACAATTTCTAAGGCTGCCGAGAAAGATTATTATCTGGGTGTTTCGCAATTCCGTTTGGGAAATAACAAGGAGGCTTTGGATGCGTTTCGCGATGCCATAAAACGCGATAAAAATTTCGTTGATGCCTATTGGGTAATGGCGGAAGTGTATAAATCGCAAAAAGACGAAACTGCACGTATAAATACGCTTAAAAGAATTGCGTCAACATCATTTCCAAGCACTACGCAAACATTGACGCGATTGGGAATTGCACAATATGAAAACGGATTCTACGAAGATTCTTATGAGTCGTTTACCAAAATTCCAGCAGCAGAACGTACTGCGCGTATTCAAAATTGGATTGATAGGTGCGAAGTGGCTGTCTCGTTGTTCAAGAAACCTATTCCTTTCGAACCTCATAATCTTGGTCCAAAATTGAATACTATTTACGATGATTATTGGCCAAGTGTTACTGCTGACGAGCAAACTCTTTCGATGACTGTTTTGGTGGGAAAAATGGCTAATAGTAGTACTACAATAGGTTTTCACGAGGAAATTTTTCATAGTAAAAAGGTCAATGGAGAATGGACTGTAAGTAAAAATATCGGTGCCCCGATGAATACTCCTGGCAACGAGGGCGCTCAAACTTTCTCGTTCGATGGGCGATATATGTTTTTTGTGGCGTGCGACCGACGTACTGGACTTGGTGGGTGTGATATTTATTACTCTATAAAAAATGGTGAAACTTGGAGCGCGCCTGTAAATCCTGGCGAACCTTTGAATACTAAATATTGGGAGACAAGTCCTTGTTTTTCAGCAAGTGGCGATGAACTTTATTTCTCAAGCAACCGACCTGGTGGCAAAGGCAAAAAAGATATTTGGGTGTGCAAAGTTAAAATGGATGAAAATGGTGTGCTTTCTTTCTCGAATCCTGTAAATGTAGGCGAACCGATAAATACAATCGAAGATGAGTTTTCGCCATTTTTTCACGCCGACAATAAAACATTGTATTTTTCATCTACTGGTCATCCTGGACTTGGTGGGTACGATGTTTTTATGTCTCGTAGATTGCCGAATCATACTTGGTCGCCAGTGAAAAATCTTGGCTATCCACTTAATACACATCGCGATGAGATAGGTTTTGTGGTGAATGTGGCTGGCGACAAGGCTTATTTTTCTTCAGACGGAATTCTGAATAATGGTCGCCAAAAAGATATTTACGAAGTGGAACTCTATACAGCCATTCGCCCCGATCCTGTGAAATATTTCAAAGGTCAAGTAACCGATTATGATTCTCAAAATGGTATTCAAGCAAAGGTTGAGGTGTTCGATTTGAATAGCAATAAAACTGTATATCAGTCAGTTTCAGATAGTAAAAATGGCGATTTTCTTGCGTGTTTGCCTGCCGACAAAGAATATGGTTTTAACGTCAGCAAAAAAGGGTATTTGTTTTATTCGGGGCATTTCGATGAAGGTGATAGTGTGCATATCAAAGTAAATCAAGAAGTTGAGTTGCCAAAAATAGAAACTGGTCGTAAACTCGTTTTGCGTAACATCTTTTTTGATTTCGATTCCTATCATTTGAAAAAAGAATCGCGTGCCGAACTTGACAGATTGTGCGATTTCTTGCGTCAATATCCACGTGTAAAAATCCAATTAGGTGGACACACCGACAACAAAGGCTCCGATGAATATAATTTGACTCTTTCGCGTCATCGTGCCAAAGCAGTACTCGATTATTTGGTAAAAAAGGGTATTCCAATCAGTCGTTTGTCGTGCGAAGGTTTTGGAGCAACCAAACCGATGGCAACAAACGAAACCGACGAAGGACGTGCATTGAACCGTCGCACCGAAGCCATTATTATGGAGAAATAAAACTTGTAAGAATTGTAAACTCGTCTAATTTAGGCGAGTTTTTTTTTGTGATAATTTTTACGCTCGAATTTTTATTTGTTTCTCGTTTCTTTTTTGTACCTTTGCACCCGTGTTTATTAACCATATTGTTTAACCCGCCTAATTAGGCACAATAAAAAAACTAAATGACAGATTTAAAAACTGTTACCCCAGATGAAAATTTCGACTGGGAAGCATTCGAAAATGGTGGTGTCAAAGTTGAGATGAACAAAGAAGACCTCACAAAAATGTACGACAACACCCTCAATGAAATCAAAGACAAAGAAGTAACAATGGGAACAATCATCTCGATGAACAAACGCGAGGTTGTTGTTGAAATTGGTTACAAATCAGACGGCGTAATTCCTATGAGCGAATTCCGTGGCGAAGAAATCAATGTTGGCGACAAAGTTGAAGTTTTCATCGAAAGTCCTGAAGATAGAAAAGGACAACTTATTCTTTCACACAAAAAAGCTCGTGCTACTCGTTCTTGGGATCGTGTTAACGAAGCATTGGAAAACGACGAAATTATCAAAGGTTACGTTAAATGTCGCACTAAGGGCGGTATGATTGTTGACGTATTTGGAATCGAAGCATTCTTGCCAGGTTCACAAATCGATGTTCGTCCTATCCGCGACTACGATATTTTCGTAGGCAAAACTATGGAATTCAAAGTTGTTAAAATCAATCACGAATTCAAAAACGTTGTTGTTTCTCACAAAGCGCTTATCGAAGCTGAACTTGAACAACAGAAAAAAGATATCATCGGAAAACTTGAAAAAGGTCAAGTTCTTGAAGGAACTGTTAAGAATATCACTTCTTATGGTGTGTTCATCGACCTCGGTGGCGTAGATGGTTTGATTCACATTACCGACCTTTCTTGGGGACGTGTTACACATCCAGAAGAAATCGTTGCTTTGGATCAAAAACTTAATGTTGTTATCCTTGATTTTGATGACGATAAAAAACGTATCGCTCTTGGTTTGAAACAACTTACTCCTCATCCTTGGGATGCTCTTGACGCTAACCTTAAAGTTGGTGACAAAGTAAAAGGTAAAGTAGTTGTGATAGCTGATTACGGTGCATTCGTAGAAATCGCTACAGGCGTTGAAGGTCTGATTCACGTTTCAGAAATGAGCTGGTCTCTCCACTTGCGTTCTGCTCAAGATTTCTTGAAAGTTGGCGACGAAGTTGAAGCAGTTATCCTTACTCTCGATCGTGACGAACGTAAGATGTCTCTTGGTATCAAACAACTTAAAGCTGATCCTTGGGAAAATATCGACGAAAAATACGCTGTTGGAACTAAACACACTGCAAAAGTTCGTAACTTCACAAACTTTGGTGTATTCGTAGAAATCGAAGAAGGCGTAGATGGTTTGATTCATATCTCTGACCTTTCTTGGACAAAGAAAATCAAACACCCATCAGAATTCACTCAACTTGGTGCTGATATCGAAGTTCAAGTATTGGAAATCGACAAAGAAAATCGCCGTTTGAGCCTTGGTCACAAACAATTGGAAGAAAATCCTTGGGATGTGTTCGAAACAATGTTCACTGTTGATAGCATTCACGAAGGAACAATTGTTGAAATGATGGATAAGGGTGCAGTTATTGCTCTTCCTTATGGTGTTGAAGGTTTTGCAACTCCAAAACATCTTGTAAAAGAAGATGGTTCGCAAGCAAAATTGGATGAAAAACTTCAATTCAAAGTAATCGAATTCAACAAAGATGCAAAACGTATCATTCTTTCTCATAGTCGCATTTTCGAAGACGAAAAGAAAGCTGCTAATGGCGAAGAAGAATCAGCAAAAGCAAAAAAATCTTCTAAAAAATCTAAAAAAGACGAAGTTGTAACTCCAGTTTTGGAAAAGACTACTCTTGGTGACATCGAAGACTTGGCTGCTTTGAAAGAAAAATTGGAAAAAGAAAAATAATTCGTAATAATTTTTCTTGTAGGAAAAGACTGCTTTCGGGCAGTCTTTTTTTTGTTTGTCAATCGTTGTATATTTTTACGAATGGCAATTTTTCGATTAACTTTTTTCTTATCTTTGTAACTGTTTTGGAAAAAGAATTTATGCGAAAAATATTCTTGTTTATATTGTTGACTGTTTTTTCAGTTGTAGGCAATGCTCAAACGAAGGCAATTAAGGACTTAAAGGCACAACAGAAAAAAACAATGGAGCAGTTGGCTCTCACAAGCAAACTTATAGACCAAAATAAAAAAAATACATCTACATCGTTATCGAAACTGACGCTTCTCGGAAAACAAATTGAAATCCGTCAATCTCTTATTGATCAAATAAACAATGAAATATCACTAACGAGCGCAGAAATTGAAAATTTGAAGTTGGAAATAGAAAAAGGGGAGAAAGAACTGCAAATGCTGAAAGAAGAATATGCAAATCTCGTTTATCATGCATATTGGCGACACAATTCAATGGAAAAACTGATGTTTATTTTGTCTGCTAATTCGTTCAGTCAATCATACCGCAGGTTCCGTTATTTACAAGAACTTTCAATTTACCGTAAAGAGCAAGCGCAACAAATTGAACAACTTACTGCGCAACTAAACCAAAAACTTGGTCTGCTTCAAACCACAAAACAAGAAAAGGAAAAAGCACTGAATGTAAAGAAAATAGAGAGTCAGCAACTTACTAACGAAAAAAATAAGCAAGCGGTTTTGGTTCAAAATTTGAAAGCACAAGAAAAAAGTTTATTGAAAAAACTAAATGCTGAACAAAAGAAAATCAATCAGTTAAATGATAAAATTACGAAATTAATTGCCGAAGAAGAACGAAAGGCGCAAGAACGTGCTCGTTTGGCTGCTCAAAAGAGTGGAAAACCTGCACCTGTGCAATCTTCTACCACTTATGCACTTACCAAAGAGGAACAACTTATAGCGGGAAATTTTGAGAAAAATAAAGGTCGTTTGCCTTGGCCTGTCGAAAAAGGGTTTATATCAGGTAAATTTGGTTTGCAACCACATCCTGTGTTGGCACACGTAACGACAAATAACAAGGGAATTTACATTCAGACCGAACAAAATGCAGTCGCTCGTGCTGTGTTTGAGGGTGAAGTAACTCAACGTTTTGCTATTCCAGGAAACAATTATGCAGTAATTATCAAACACGGAAATTACAGAACTGTTTACACAAATTTGGTTAATATCTATGTAAAAGAGGGCGACCACGTTTCTGCTAAACAAGCAATAGGGAAAATTTATACCGATACCGAAGATGGAAACAAAACAGAATTGTACTTTATGATTTATAAAGACAAGGAATTGCAGAATCCAGAATTGTTCTTAAGCAAATAGTTTTAGCAATGAATCATAAAAAAAGAGGCAACCGCTTACGTGAGTTGTCTCTTTTTTTTGCAGTGGGCCCAACTGGACTTGAACCAGTGACCTGCGGGTTATGAGTCCGATGCTCTAACCGACTGAGCTATAGGCCCTGAATTTTTCATCTCCCGAAAAACTTTGACAAAGGTAAGGATTTTTTTTTAAATTTCATAACAAAACAAATACATTTTATCTTACAAAATGAGATTTTCCTCAAAAGAAAATGACAAAAAAAGTGTAACTTTGCAAAAAATAAAAACAAAGAAGAATGAAACCTACATTATTTGTATTGGCGGCTGGTATGGGAAGCCGTTACGGAGGATTAAAACAATTGGATGAGTTAGGTCCTAATGGCGAAACTATTATGGATTATTCTATTTACGACGCATTGCGTGCTGGCTTTGGAAAGGTTGTGTTCGTTATCAGACATAGTTTTGAAGAGGATTTCCGTAAACAAGTGGTTGCAAAATTTGAGAAAAAAGTGCCTGTTGAGGTTGTTTTTCAAGAAATTGATTCTTTACCAGAAGGTTTCAAACCAAATCCAGAGCGTGTAAAACCTTGGGGTACGAACCACGCCATTATGATGGGTGCTTCTGTAATAAACGAGCCTTTTGGTGTAATCAATGCCGATGATTTTTATGGTCGTCAATCGTTCGAGGTTCTTTGTAACTTTTTGAAAGAAAAAGAAGGAAAATCGGGTGATTATTGTATGGTTGCATATCATGTAGGCAATACTTTGTCGGAAAGTGGGACAGTGAGCCGTGGCGTTTGTTCAAGCAATGATAAAGGACATTTGACGTCAGTGGTTGAACGTACACAAATTGAAATGGTCGATGGCGAAGTCGTTTTCCGCGATGAAAAAGGTTTGTCTCAAAAAATTGATGCAAATGCTCTTGTTTCAATGAATATGTGGGGATTTACACCCGATTATTTTAAATATTCAGAAGCTCGTTTTGTGGAATTTTTGAAAGAAAAATCTAAAGAACTGAAAGCTGAATTTTACATACCTACAATGGTAAATGAATTGATTTCATCTGGTCGTGCTACGGTAAGCGTGCTTTCTACTACATCTAAATGGTTCGGCGTAACATACGCAAACGATCGCGAACAAGTTGTTTTGAAAATTAACGAACTTATCCGTAAGGGTGAATATCCTGCAAAATTATGGGAATAAATAAAAAGAAAATATTAGTTACTGGTGGCACTGGTTATATCGGTTCTCATACAGTTGTAGAATTGCAAAATGCTGGTTTTGAGGTTGTTATTGTTGATAATCTTTCAAATTCAAATGCCGACGTAGTCGATAGAATTACGAAAATTACGGGTCAAAAGCCATCTTTTTATAAAGAAGATTGTTTGAATAAAGTCGGAATTGAAAAGATTTTTGCCAACGAAGGTAAAATTGATGGTATCATTCATTTCGCGGCAAAAAAAGCGGTAAATGAATCTGTGCAACAGCCATTGTTGTATTATAGGAACAATATTTTGTCGCTCGTATATTTGTTAGAAACAATGCAACAATTTGGTGTGCAAAATATTGTTTTCTCGTCATCTTGCACAGTGTATGGTCAACCAGACAAACTTCCTGTAACGGAAACTGCTCCAATAAAAACTGCAACCTCGCCATACGGCAATACGAAACAAATGTGCGAAGAGATTATTCACGATGCAGCTGTAGCTGATGCTAATTTGAACGGAATTTTGCTTCGTTATTTCAATCCTATTGGTGCTCATCCTTCTGCTCTTATTGGTGAATTGCCAAATGGAGTACCGATGAACTTGGTGCCATTTATCACGCAAACTGCTGCAGGTATTCGTCCAGAATTAAAAGTGTTTGGCGATGACTATTCTACGCCAGATGGTTCTTGCATTCGCGATTATATCAACGTGGTCGATTTGGCAAAAGCGCACGTTGTTGCTCTTAATCGTATGATTGAAAAGAAAAACAAACAACAAGTTGAATGTTTTAATATCGGTACGGGTCGTGGACTTTCTGTTTTGGAATTGATAAAAACTTTCCAAGAAGTGAATGAGTTGACATTACCATATAAAATTGTAGGACGTCGCGAAGGTGATATCGAACAGATTTGGGCTGATCCAACATATGCTAATGAAGAATTGGGTTGGAAGGCTGTGGAGTCGATAGAAGACACTTTGCGCTCTGCTTGGAAATGGCAAAAACAATTGGAGAATAACTAAAATATTTAGAATAAACAAATTCGTGCTTACGATTTAATTTTATAATTTTGAAAGGGGGATTTTCCTAAAAATAAAAGAAATACGAAAAATAAAAATTGAAAAAGTTTGCAAAACGGAAATCATTGTATAATTTTGCAACTCGAAATTTGAAACAAGTAATAAAAATTATAAACTAAAAAAGAATTATGATCGTAGTTCCATTAAAAGAAGGCGAAAATATTGAAAAAGCCCTCAAAAAATTCAAAAGAAAATTTGAAAAAACTGGTGTTGTAAAAGAATTGAGAAGAAGACAACAATTCGAAAAACCTTCTGTTACAGCTCGCGAACAGAAAAAACACGCAATTTATATCAACCAATTGCAAAGAAACGAAGAATAATTTGTTTTTTCAAAAACTGTTTTGTACATTCGTAAAAACTAAAGTGAGTGTATGATTCAGGATTTTTTGACATATCTGCAGTATGAGAAGAATCGTTCTTCTCATACTGTTTTGTCTTATAAAACTGATATCTTAGAATTCCAACAATTCTTGTCTAAACAAACTTCCATCACTGATTTGCTTTATGTTCGTACGGCTGATGTGCGTCAGTGGGTAGTTTATCTCCTTAAAAATAAAAATACACCACGTTCGGTCAACCGAAAATTATCGGCTTTGCGTGCCTTTTATGGATATTTATTGCGAATGGGTAAAGTGAAAGAAAACCCCTTGCATAAAATTTCGGCACTAAAAATAGAAAAAAAATTGCCCATTTTCTTTCGACAAGATTCTGTCGAAGGTGCAACTATGGAAAACGACGAAAAAGAATCGGAGTTTGTTGTAGAACGAAATAGGTTGATAATATCAATGTTTTACGAAACTGGCATTCGTCGTGCCGAACTTATCGGTTTGAAAACTAATGATGTTGATTTGAACAATCGCTCAATAAAAGTATTAGGTAAGGGTAACAAGGAAAGAATTATTCCTTTCGGCGAAAAATTATATTCTGAAATTTCGCATTATAATGAAATAAAATGTAAATTTGTAGGAGAGACAGAACGATTTTTCTGCCGTGAAGATGGTGGTGCTTTATATCCTGTTTTGGTTTATCGCATCGTTCATAATTTAATGATGAAATATTCTACGTTGCAAAAGTGCAGTCCTCACGTTTTGCGGCATACGTTTGCTACGGCATTGCTTAATGAAGGTGCAAATATTAACGCAGTGAAAGAACTACTTGGGCACGCAAATTTGGCTGCTACACAAGTTTACACGCATTTGACATTTGAACAATTACAAAAAATCTATAAACTCGCTCATCCAAGAGCATAAAAATTAAATACTATGGAAATCAGAATTCAATCAATCAACTTTGAAGCTACTGCTCAGTTGAAAGCGCACATCGAAAAAAAAGTTAACAAATTGTCTCGCGTATGTGATGATATTCAAACAGTTGATGTGTATTTAAAAGTGGTAAAACCAGAAACTGCACAAAATAAAGAAGCGGAAATAAAGTTGCAAATTCCTAACGCAGAATTGTTTGCGGCAAAAACAACCGATACATTCGAAGAAAGTATTGATCTTTCTGTAGAGGCATTGGAAAAACAACTTATCAAAAATAAAGAAAAATTGCGTTCAAAATAATGCAGTTTATTTTATCAAAATTGTAAAATTGTAATGATAATCGCATTTGCGATGACCATAATGTTATGGAAAAGTATTAGAACTTCCTTGTAAATAAGGGAGTTCTTTTGTTTTAATGTAAATGGAAATCTCTCGATTTTATAAAATTGCATACTTTGAAAAAAAAAACAAAAGATTTTTTTTATTTTAAAAAAAGTTCGTACATTTGCAAGCCGATTAGTACAAGAGTGTATTTTATATCGGTAAAAACATAATTGCCTCTTTAGCTCAGTTGGCCAGAGCACGTGATTTGTAATCTCGGGGTCGTTGGTTCGAATCCGACAAGAGGCTC
>DCHK01000005.1:20603-20980 GCA_002315615.1 Bacteroidales bacterium UBA1754
GGTAAGGAAGAGGTCGCGGGTTCAAGTCCCATCAACAGCTCAAGCGATGAAGATAAATTTTTAAATTATACAATTAAATTATTAACTACTATGGCAAAAGAAAAATTTGACAGATCTAAACCACACGTGAACATTGGTACTATCGGTCACGTGGATCATGGTAAAACTACTTTGACTGCTGCTATCACTACAGTGTTGTCAAAAAAACTTCCTTCTGAAGTAAACGTATTGAAATCATTCGACCAAATCGATAACGCTCCAGAAGAAAAAGAACGTGGTATAACCATTAATACTTCTCACGTAGAGTATGAAACTGAAAATCGTCACTATGCACACGTTGACTGTCCTGGTCACGCCGACTATGTAAAGAACATGGT
>DCHK01000005.1:21033-21794 GCA_002315615.1 Bacteroidales bacterium UBA1754
GCTGCTACTGATGGTCCTATGCCTCAAACTCGTGAACACATCCTTTTGGCTCGTCAGGTAAACGTTCCACGTATCGTTGTTTTCATGAATAAATGTGATATGGTTGATGACGCAGAAATGCTTGACTTGGTAGAAATGGAAATGCGTGAGTTGCTTTCTTTCTATGATTTCGATGGAGACAATACTCCTATCATCCGTGGTTCTGCTCTTGGCGCATTGAATGGTCTTCCTGAATGGGAAGATAAAGTAATGGAATTGATGGCAGCTGTTGACACTTGGATTGAATTGCCACAACGTGCTATCGATAAACCATTCTTGATGCCAGTTGAAGATATCTTCTCAATCACTGGTCGTGGTACTGTTGCTACAGGTCGTATCGAAACAGGTATCATTAAAGTTGGTGATGAAATTCAAATCATTGGTTTGGGTGCAGAAAACTTGAAATCAGTTGTTACTGGTGTTGAAATGTTCCGTAAACTTTTGGACGAAGGTGGTGAAGCTGGTGATAACGTAGGTTTGTTGCTTCGTGGTATTGACAAAGATCAAATCAAACGTGGTATGGTACTTTGTAAACCAGGTCAAGTAACTCCTCATACTAACTTCAAGGCTTCTGTTTATATCTTGAAAAAAGAAGAAGGTGGTCGCCACACTCCATTCAAAGATAAATATAGACCTCAATTCTATATTCGTACTTTGGACGTAACTGGTGAAATCACTCTTCCAGAAGGAACTGAAATGGTAATGCCAGGTGATAACTTGGA
>DCHK01000005.1:21871-22008 GCA_002315615.1 Bacteroidales bacterium UBA1754
AGGTGGACGTACTGTAGGTTCAGGACAAATTACTGAAATTATCAAATAATAAAACTTGATAATAATTAAGAGCATAGTGTTTGCTATGCTCTTTCATACGGAAGTAGTTCAGTGGTAGAGCACTGGTCTCCAAAACC
>DCHK01000005.1:22044-22224 GCA_002315615.1 Bacteroidales bacterium UBA1754
TCGGGAGTTCGAATCTCTCCTTCCGTGCTAAATATTACGAAGATGAAAGTAATTAATTATTTTAAAGAATCTTACAACGAACTAATTCATAAGGTTTCTTGGCCTACTCGTTCAGAAGTGTTCAATAGCGCAGTGGTTGTTATGATAGCTTCCGTCATCATTGCATTGATTGTGTTTCTA
>DCHK01000005.1:22270-42130 GCA_002315615.1 Bacteroidales bacterium UBA1754
TGACACTTATTTATTCGGTTAAGTTATAATTTTGAGGAGGAAAAATGTCTGAGGTTTCAAAAAAATGGTATGTTTTGCGTGCTATTAGTGGCAAAGAGAACAAGGTAAGAGAAGCTATTGAGGCTGAAATTAAAAACACTGACCTTGGTCAATACGTTTCTCAGGTGTTGATTCCTACTGAAAAAATATATCAGGTACGGAATGGTAAGAAAGTTGTCAAAGAACGTAACTATTTGCCTGGATATGTTCTTGTAGAGGCAGAGTTGTCAGGAGAGGTAGCTCATTACTTGAGAAATATGACAAATGTTATCGGTTTCTTGAGTGATACGAAAAAAGCTGATGCTCCAACTCCATTGCGTCAATCAGAAGTAAACAGAATTCTTGGTTCTGTTGATTCGTTGGAGGAAATGGAAGAAGAGCGTACATCTATTTCTTTTGCAGAAGGCGAAGCGGTAAAAGTTACCGATGGTCCTTTCTCTGGTTTTACGGGTGTCATTGAAGAGGTGAACAACGACAAGAAGAAATTGAAAATCATGGTTAAGATTTTCGATCGTAAGACTCCTCTTGAGTTAGGTTTCTTGCAAGTAGAGAAAGAGTAATTTATGTTACGAAATTATCTTTCGAAATAAGTTTTTTTTATTAAATCAAAAGAAGATGGCTAAAGAAGTTGCTGGATTTATTAAATTACAGGTAAAAGGTGGAGCCGCAAATCCTTCACCTCCCGTAGGTCCTATTTTAGGTTCTAAGGGTATTAATATCATGGAGTTTTGTAAGCAATTTAATGCCAGAACCCAAGACAAAGCAGGAAAAGTATTACCAGTGGTAATTACTTATTATTCTGACAAATCTTTCGATTTTATTGTTAAAACTCCTCCCGTTGCTATCCAATTGTTGGAAATGTCAAAACAAAAGAGTGGTTCTGCAGAACCTAATCGTAAAAAAGTTGCAGAAATTACTTGGGATCAAGTTAAAACAATAGCTGAAGAGAAGATGGCAGATTTGAACTGCTTTACTCTAGATTCTGCCATGAGAATGGTAGCAGGTACAGCGAGAAGTATGGGTATCACAGTTAAGGGAGCTTTCCCTGAAAATAACTAATTAACACTTCAATTAAAATGGGTAAACTTACAAAAAATCAAAAGTTAGCTTTAGAAAAAATTGAAGCTGGAAAATCGTATTCTCTCAAAGAAGCTGCAGCATTAGTAAAAGAAATTACTACTACTAAATTCGATGCATCAGTTGATATTGATGTTCGTTTAGGTGTTGACCCAAGAAAATCGAATCAAATGGTTCGTGGTGTGGTTTCATTACCTCACGGTACGGGAAAACAAGTACGTGTTCTTGCATTATGTACTCCAGATCAGGAAGTTGCAGCAAAAGAGGCAGGTGCCGATTATGTTGGACTTGATGAATATGTAGAAAAAATTAAAGGTGGATGGACTGATATCGACGTTATCATTACAATGCCTTCTATTATGGGAAAAATTGGTGCTTTAGGACGTGTCCTTGGTCCAAGAGGTTTGATGCCTAACCCTAAGAGTGGTACTGTTACTATGGACGTTGCTAAAGCTGTCAAAGAAGTTAAACAAGGTAAAATTGACTTCAAAGTTGACAAATTCGGTATTGTTCACACTTCAATTGGTAAAGTATCTTTCACTGCAGATCAAATTTTTGAAAATGCATCAGAATTTGTTGCTACATTGTTGAAATTGAAACCTACAGCATCGAAGGGTACATACATTAAGAGTGTTTATCTTTCAAGTACTATGAGTGCGGGTATTAAAATTGATCCGAAATCAGTAGAAAACTAAAAAAATCAAATTATGAAAAAGGAAGATAAAGACTTAATCATCAAACAGCTTGCTGATACAGTTAAGGAATACGGTCATTTTTATTTCGTTGATGTTGCTGGTCTTAATGCTCAGCAGACAAGCGATTTAAGAAGAGAGTGCTTCAAACAAGATGTTAAATTAATTGTTGTTAAAAACAAATTGATTGAAAAAGCTTTGGATTCAATGGATGCAGATTTTTCTTGCATGTATTCATCTTTAGCTGGTTCCACTGCGTTAATGCTGTCAAATACAGGTAATGCTCCTGCAAAAATTATCAAAGAGTTCTCAAAGAAGAATGATTTGGAGCGTCCTGCTTTGAAAATGGCATACGTTGAAGAATGTTTCTATGGTGCAGATCAATTAGAAACTTTGATCAACATTAAGAGTCGTTTCGAACTTATTGGCGATGTTATTGCATTGCTTCAATCACCGGCGAAGAATGTTGTATCAGCACTCCAATCAAGTGGCAACACTATACATGGTGTGTTACAAACATTATCAGAGAGATAAAATAATAAAAATAATCATTAAAAAATAAATTAAAATGGCAGATTTGAAAGCTTTTGCAGAACAATTAGTTAACCTTACAGTAAAAGAAGTTAACGAACTTGCAACTATCCTTAAAGAAGAATATGGTATTGAACCAGCAGCAGCTGCAGTAGCAGTGGCAGCAGGTCCAGCAGCAGGTGCAGCAGCAGCTGAAGAAAAATCATCTTTCGATGTTATTTTGAAATCAGCTGGAGCAAACAAACTTGCAATTGTAAAATTGGTTAAAGAATTGACTGGTCTTGGCTTGAAAGAAGCAAAAGACTTAGTTGATGCTGCTCCTTCAGCAATCAAAGAAGGTATGGCTAAAGACGAAGCAGAAAACCTTAAAAAACAATTGGAAGAAGGTGGTGCTGAAGTTGAACTTAAGTAAATAAGTCCTGTATTAAGGATTTTCGGTTTAGAATCCCAGTGTAAAGGATTCTAAACCTTTTTATGTATATAACTACAAAAAGTTCAATTAAATTCACGTCAAATGTCAACTAATAAAAAACAGCGCGTTAATTTCGCTTCTATAAAAAATCAGATGGAATATCCTGATTTTTTGGAAGTTCAGTTAAAGTCGTTTAGAGATTTCTTTCAGCTTGACACTATTCAAGAGAAAAGAAAAAACGAAGGTTTGTATAAGGTTTTTGCAGAAAATTTCCCAATTGCAGACACTCGAAATAATTTCGTTTTGGAATTTTTGGATTATTTCGTTGATCCTCCTCGTTATACGATAGAAGAATGTATTGAGAGAGGTCAGACTTATAGTGTTCCATTGAAGGCAAAATTAAAATTGTATTGTACAGATCCTGAACACGAGGATTTTGATACTGCAATTCAAGATGTTTACCTTGGTATGATTCCGTATATGACGGAAAAAGGAACATTTGTCATAAATGGTGCGGAACGTGTTGTAGTTTCGCAATTGCACCGTTCTCCTGGCGTATTTTTTGGTCAGGGTGTTCACGCGAATGGTGTAAAATTGTATTCGGCTAGAATTATTCCTTTTAAAGGTTCTTGGATTGAATTTGCTACAGACATTAATAATGTTATGTATGCATATATCGATCGTAAGAAAAAATTGCCTGTAACTACATTGTTGCGTGCAATTGGTTTTGAAAGCGATAAAGATATACTCGGTATCTTTGATCTTGCAGATGAGATTAAAGTTACTAAAGCCAATTTGAAAAAAGTTGTTGGCAGAAAATTGGCTGCTCGTGTTTTGAGAACATGGGTTGAAGACTTTGTTGATGAAGATACTGGTGAGGTGTCTTCTATGCATCGTAGTGAAATTCTTATTGATAGAGAGGTTGAACTTGAAGCTAAACATGTTGATATCATTTTGGAATCAGGTGTTCAAACTGTTCTATTGCATAAGGAAGGACAAAATGTATCTGATTATTCAATTATTTACAATACACTTCAAAAAGATACTTGCGATACAGAAGATGATGCTTTGAATTATATCTATCGTCAGTTGCGTAATGCAGAACCTGCTGATATTGCAAGTGCAAAAGAAGTTATTAACGGCTTGTTCTTCTCTGAAAAACGTTATGATTTAGGAGAAGTTGGTCGTTATAGAATTAATAAGAAGTTGGGACTTGATACCAGTATGGATATCAAAGTTTTGACCAAAGAAGATATTATTGAAATTATTAAATATCTGATTGAACTTGTTAATTCTAAAGCTGACGTTGATGATATTGACCACTTGAGTAATCGTCGTGTACGTACAGTTGGCGAACAACTTTATAATCAATTTGGTGTTGGTCTTGCACGTATGGCAAGAACTATTCGTGAGCGTATGAATGTACGTGATAACGAAGTGTTCAAACCTGTTGATTTGATCAATGCGAAAACTGTGGCTTCTGTTATCAATACATTCTTTGGAACGAATGCGTTGTCTCAGTTTATGGATCAAACAAACCCGTTGGCTGAAATTACACATAAACGTCGTTTGTCTGCTCTTGGTCCTGGTGGTTTGTCTCGTGAACGTGCCGGATTTGAGGTACGTGACGTTCACTATACTCACTATGGTCGTTTGTGTCCAATTGAAACACCAGAAGGTCCAAACATTGGTTTGATTTCTTCGTTGTGTGTATATGCAAAAATCAACGATCTTGGATTTATTGAAACACCATATAGAAAAGTTGAAAATTCAATAGTTGACCTTTCTGAAAATGGTATAAAATATTATACAGCAGAGGAAGAAGAAAATCTCGTTATTGCTCAAGGTAATGCTCCATTGAACGATGATGGTACGTTTATACGTAAAACTGTAAAATCTCGTCAAGGTGCAGATTTCCCTGTAGTAGCGCCAGATCAAGTTCAGTTGATGGACGTTGCTCCACAACAGATTGCTTCTATTGCCGCTTCATTGATTCCATTCCTCGAACACGATGATGCTAACCGTGCTTTGATGGGTTCTAACATGATGCGTCAAGCAGTGCCTTTGTTGAGAACAGAATCACCTATTGTTGGAACAGGTATTGAGCGTCAGTTGATACGCGACTCAAGAACTCAAGTGATGGCAGAAGGTGATGGTGTGGTTGTTTTTGTTGATGCTTCTAAAATTAGCATTCGTTACGATAGAACTTCCGACGAAGAATTTGTAAGTTTCGAAAGTCCTATCAAAGACCATTATATTCCTAAGTTCCAAAGAACTAATCAAGATACAACAGTTGACCTTCGTCCGATTGTGTCTAAAGGTCAAAGAGTAACAAAAGGACAAATTCTTACAGAAGGATATTCTTCAGAAGATGGAGAATTGGCAATTGGTAAGAACTTGAAAGTTGCTTTCATGCCTTGGAAAGGATACAACTATGAGGATGCTATCGTGTTGAATGAACGTATTGTTCGTGAAGACATTTTGACATCAGTTCACGTTGTAGAATATTCTTTGGAAGTTCGTGAAACTAAACGTGGAATGGAAGAATTAACTTCTGATATTCCTAATGTCAGCGAAGATGCAACTAAAGATTTGGACGAAAATGGTATAGTTCGCATTGGTGCAAGAATTGAGCCTGGCGATATATTGATTGGTAAGATTACTCCAAAAGGTGAGTCAGATCCTTCTCCAGAAGAAAAATTGCTTCGTGCAATTTTCGGCGACAAAGCAGGTGATGTGAAAGACGCTTCGTTGAAGGCAACTCCATCTTTGAGTGGTGTCGTAATTGGAAAGAATTTGTTCAAACGTGCTGACAAATCAAGAGCGTCAAAAGCAAATGAAAAAGTTCAACTTCCACAAATTGATGAGGAGTTTGAACAAAAGGTTGCTGAGTTGAAGAATGTTTTGGTTGAGAAATTGTTGACTTTGACTAATGGAAAAACATCGCAAGGAGTAAAAGATTTCTTGGGTGCTGAAGTTATTGCAAAAGGCAACAAATTCTCTCAAAAAGTGTTGAATGAAATAGATTACAATACAGTTCAAACAACCAAATGGGTTTCTGATGCTCATAATGCTGAATTGATTAAGCAATTGATTCAAAATTATTTAAGAAAATACAAGGAGTATGATGCATACGCAAAACGCCGTAAGTTGAGCATCACTGTAGGTGATGAACTTCCTTCAGGAACTCAGCAATTGGCAAAAGTGTACATCGCTAAGAAACGTAAGATTCGTGTTGGAGACAAGATGGCAGGTCGTCACGGAAACAAAGGTATCGTTTCTAAGATTGTTCGTGCCGAAGATATGCCGTTCTTGGAAGACGGAACTCCTGTGGATATAGTTTTGAACCCACTAGGTGTGCCTTCTCGTATGAACCTTGGACAGATATTTGAAACCGTTTTGGGTTGGGCTGGTAGAAATTTGGATGTTAAATTTGCAACTCCAATTTTTGATGGTGCATCTCTTGACGATTTGAACGAATGGTGTGATAAAGCAGGAATCCCTCATTATGGTCGTACATATTTGTATGATGGTGGTACGGGTGAACGTTTTGACCAACCAGCGACAGTTGGTGTCATCTATATGTTGAAACTTGGTCACATGGTTGATGATAAGATGCACGCTCGTTCTATCGGTCCTTATTCGTTGATTACACAACAACCTCTTGGTGGTAAAGCACAATTTGGTGGTCAGCGTTTCGGTGAAATGGAGGTTTGGGCACTTGAAGCATTCGGTGCTGCTCATATTTTGCAAGAAATTTTGACAATTAAGTCTGATGATGTTATGGGACGTGCGAAAGCGTACGAGGCAATTGTGAAGGGTGATCCACTTCCAACTCCAGGTATCCCTGAATCATTGAATGTGTTGTTGCACGAGTTGAAGGGACTTTGCTTGAGTATTAACCTTGATTAATCCAGTAAATAATATTATTTTATAACTCTTTATAAAAATAAGATAATGGCTTTTAGAAAAGAAAATAAGATAAAGAGTAATTTTAACAAAATCACTATCGGTTTGGCTTCTCCACAAGAAATTATGGACCAGTCAAGCGGTGAGGTTTTGAAACCAGAGACTATCAATTATAGAACATACAAACCAGAACGTGATGGTTTGTTTTGCGAGAGAATTTTTGGTCCAGTTAAAGATTACGAATGTCATTGCGGAAAGTATAAACGTATCCGTTACAAAGGCATTGTGTGCGACAGATGCGGTGTTGAAGTAACAGAAAAGAAAGTACGTCGTGAAAGAGTGGGACATATCCAATTGGTAGTTCCTGTAGCTCACATTTGGTATTTCCGTTCGTTGCCAAATAAAATTGGTTATTTATTGGAAATGCCAAGTAAAAAACTTGATGCAATCATTTATTATGAAAAATATGTTGTTATTCAAGCAGGTGTATTAGAAGGAACTGTTTCTAATGGTGATTTGCTTACAGAAGAGGAATATTTGAATGTTATTGAGAATGTTTCTGCTGAAAATCAAATGCTTGACGATTCAGATCCAAATAAGTTTATTGCAAAAATGGGTGCTGAGGCAATTTATGATTTGCTTTGCCGCATCGATTTGGATAAACTTTCATACGAATTGCGCGATAAGGCAAATCAAGACTCTTCACAACAACGTAAGAATGAAGCTTTGAAACGTTTGCAAGTTGTTGAGTCTTTCAGAGCATCTAAAGATAAAAACAGACCAGAATGGATGATTATCAAGGTTTTGCCTGTTACTCCTCCAGAATTGCGTCCGTTGGTTCCATTGGATGGTGGCCGTTTCGCAACTTCAGACTTGAATGACCTTTATCGTCGTGTCATCATTCGAAACAACCGTTTGAAACGATTGATAGAGATCAAAGCTCCAGAAGTAATTCTTCGAAACGAAAAACGTATGCTTCAAGAAGCTGTCGATTCTTTGTTCGACAATTCAAGACGTGCGGGAGCCGTTAAAACAGAAGCAAATCGTCCTTTGAAATCTTTGTCAGATAACTTGAAAGGTAAACAAGGACGTTTCCGTCAAAACTTGTTAGGTAAGCGTGTTGACTATTCTGCTCGTTCTGTAATTGTTGTAGGACCAGAATTGAAAATGCACGAATGCGGTTTGCCTAAAGATATGGCAGCAGAACTTTACAAACCATTCATTATCAGAAAGTTGATTGAACGTGGTATTGTGAAGACTGTAAAATCAGCAAAGAAAATTGTTGATAAAAAATCGCCCGTTATTTGGGATATTTTAGAGTACGTGATGAAAGGACATCCCGTATTACTAAACCGTGCCCCAACATTGCACCGCTTGGGTATTCAAGCATTTCAACCAAAATTGATTGAAGGAAAAGCTATTCAACTTCACCCATTGGCTTGTACCGCATTCAACGCCGACTTTGATGGTGACCAAATGGCTGTTCACTTGCCTTTGAGCAATGAAGCTGTTTTGGAAGCACAATTGTTGATGCTTGCTTCACACAATATCCTTAACCCTGCAAATGGTGCTCCTATTACAGTGCCTTCGCAAGATATGGTGCTTGGTTTGTATTACATTACCAAACCAAGAAAAGGTGCTAAAGGTGATGGTCTGACTTTCTACGGACCAGAAGAAGCAAAAATTGCTTATAACGAAGGAAAAGTAGATATTCACGCTCCCGTTAATGTGATTGTTGACGATGTTGACGAAAACGGAAATCCTGTTCAAGTAATGAAGGAGACAACTGTAGGTCGTGTGATGGTCAATGAATTCGTACCTAAAAAAGTTGGTTATATCAATGAATTGATTTCTAAAAAATCTTTGCGTGACATTATTACACGAGTTATTAAAACTTGTGGTGTTGCTGAAACTGCACAGTTCCTTGATGACATTAAGAATTTGGGATATTATATGGCATTCAAAGGTGGACTTTCGTTCAACTTGGGTGATGTAATTATTCCTGCAGAAAAAGAAGAAATGGTTCGTAAAGGTTATGAAGAAGTTGAAGAAATTCTGAATAACTATAATATGGGATTCATTACAGACAATGAGCGTTACAACCAAATTATTGATGTTTGGACACACGTTAATGCTAATTTGTCTAACGTATTGATGAAACAAATGGCAGCTGCTGACCAAGGATTTAACTCTGTATATATGATGTTGGATTCTGGTGCCCGTGGTTCTAAAGAGCAGATTCGTCAGTTGTCTGGTATGCGTGGTTTGATGGCAAAACCTCAAAAATCTGGTGCTGAAGGTGGTCAAATTATTGAAAACCCAATTCTTTCTAACTTCAAAGAAGGTTTGTCTGTGCTTGAGTACTTTATTTCAACACACGGTGCTCGTAAAGGTTTGGCAGATACCGCTTTGAAGACTGCAGATGCAGGTTATTTGACTCGTCGTTTGGTTGACGTTTCTCACGATGTGATTATTACAGAAGAAGATTGTGGAACTTTGCGTGGTTTGGTTGCAACAGAAATCAAAAATAACGAAGAAGTTGTAGCATCTCTTTCTGAAAGAATTTTGGGTCGTGTATCTGTTCACGATGTTTATCATCCATTGACGGGTGAGTTGATCGTTGCTTCAGGTGATGAAATCAACGAAGACCAAGCAAAATTAATTCAAGAATCTCCAATTGAGCGCGTAGAAATTCGTTCTGTATTGACTTGTGAATCGAAAAAAGGTGTTTGTGCTAAATGTTACGGACGTAACTTGGCTACAAGTAAGTTAGTTCAGAAAGGAGAAGCAGTTGGTGTTATCGCTGCACAATCTATTGGTGAACCTGGTACTCAGTTGACATTGCGTACATTCCACGTCGGTGGTATTGCATCAAATATTGCTGCAGAATCTAAATTGGTTTCTCGTTACGATGGTATTATTGAAATTGATGAGTTGCGTACAGTCGAGGTGAGCGATGGCGACAAAAAAGCATATATCGTTGTAGGTCGTTTGGCTGAAATGCGTATCGTTGATCCAAATACAAATATCATTTTGATGAACCAAAATATTGCATACGGTTCTAAATTGTTCTTCAAACCAGGTGATAAAATCAAGAAAAATGATGTAATCTGCGAATGGGACCCATTCAACGCTGTTATTATTTCTGAAGCAACTGGTAAGATTCGTTTTGAAAATATGATTGAAAATACAACATATAAAACTGAATCTGACGAACAAACAGGTTTGCACGAAAAAGTTATCGTTGAACCTCGTGACCGTAGCATTGTGCCTTCTGCTCATATTGTTGACGAAAATGGTGAAGTAATTCGCACATACAACTTGCCTGTGAATGCTCACGTTATCGTTGACGACAATTCAAGTGTAACAGCAGGTGAACTTTTGGTTAAGATACCAAGAGCAGTTGGTAAAGCAGGTGATATCACAGGTGGTCTTCCTCGTGTTACTGAGTTGTTCGAGGCTCGTAATCCTTCAAATCCAGCAGTTGTTGCTGAAATTGATGGTGAGGTTAACCTTGGCAAGATTAAACGTGGTAATCGTGAAATTTCTGTTACTTCTCGTACTGGTGAAGTGAAGAAATATCTTGTTCCACTTTCAAAACAAATTCTTGTACAAGAAAGTGATTATGTACGTGCAGGTACGCCACTTTCTGATGGTGCTGTAACTCCATCTGATATTTTGGCCATCAAAGGTCCGACGGCTGTACAAGAGTATATTGTAAACGAAGTTCAAGACGTGTATCGTTTGCAAGGTGTAAAAATTAACGATAAACACTTTGAAGTTATCGTACGCCAAATGATGCGCAAAGTACAAATTGAAGATCCAGGTGATACTAAATTCTTGGAAAAACAATTGGTTGATAAACTTGAATTTGCAGAAGAAAACGATAGAATTTGGGATAAGAAAGTTGTAGTTGACGCAGGCGATTCTGAAACTATGCAAAAAGGTCAGATTGTTACAATGCGTAAATTGCGCGATGAAAATAGCGTATTGAAGAGAAAAGATTTGAAACCAGTAGAAGTGCGCGATGCAATTCCTGCAACTTCAAGTCAAGTTCTTCAAGGTATTACTCGTGCAGCATTGCAAACATCAAGCTTTATGTCTGCTGCATCATTCCAAGAAACTACAAAAGTTTTGAACGAAGCTGCTATCAATGGTAAAGTTGATAAGCTCGAAGGAATGAAGGAAAATGTAATTTGTGGTCATTTGATTCCTGCAGGTACGGGTCAAAGAGAATTTGACAAATTGATTGTAGGTTCAAAAGAAGAAATGGCAAGATTGCAAGAAGCTGCCGAAGAAGAAGCTTAAGTAAATTTCTTAATAGTAGGAAAAAGGTGAAAGGCAAATGTCTTTCACCTTTTTTTTGGCACAAGTTTTGCATATATATTGTTGAAGATGTTTAATGCTACAAAATAGTATTAAATGTGTTGTTTTACTGACAAATTGTCAGTGTTTGTAAAAATTGTCATAAACGAATTTATTATATGAAAGAAAAAGGAGAAGAACATCAAGTGTCGTTCACGTCGCTTATTACAGACTTGGATATGAAAAACATTGACGAGAATAATATTGAGTCATTGCCAATTTTGCCTTTGCGCAATATGTGTGTATTTCCTAATGTGATTTTACCCATTTCTATCAAACGCGAGAAATCGGTAAAACTCATACGTAGTGTTTTTTCTAAGGACAAGATATTAGGAGTCATTGCGCAGCGCGATGAAAATGTGGAAGATCCTCAATTCAATGATTTGTACAAAGAAGGAACTTTGGTTCGTGTGATTCGTTTGCTCGAAATGCCCGATAATAGTGTAACTGCTATTGTGGAAGCAAGAAGACGTTTCGTTTTGGAAGAAATTACCAAATCGAAACCATTTCTTGTTGGAAAAATATTGATGTTGCCCGAAGAAGAGTTTGATGAAAACACGCGAGAAAATATTGCGCTGAAAGAATCGATTAAAGATTTGTCGGTACAAGTAATAACAAAGTCAGGAACTTTGCCAAACGAAATGACTTTTGAGATTAAAAATTCGGAGTCGTTTTTGCACTTGCTACATTTTGTTTGCTCCAATTTTCCATTGAAAGTCAAGTCAAAACAAAGATTGTTGGGGATAGATTCTGTAGAAAAACGTGCCTATACGCTTTTGCAAATGCTTTCAGACGAACTTCAGTTGTTGGATATAAAAAATTCTATTCAGTCGAAAGCCCGAATGGAAATTGACCAACAACAAAAGGAATATTTCTTGCAACAACAAATAAAAGCCATAAAAGGTGAGCTTGGCGATGATGAAGATTCTCATTTGAACAAGATGAAAATTGCTGCAAAGCAGAAAAAATGGGATAAAAAAATGAAGGAATATTTCGATGAAGAAATAGAAAAATTAGATCGTTTGAATCCTTCTTCGCCCGATTATTCTGTGGGTATGACCTATTTGGAATGTTTATTGAAGTTGCCTTGGAACGAATACACAAAAGACAAGTTGGATATAAAATTTGCTCAAAAAATACTTGATAGAGACCATTTTGGAATAGAGAAAGTGAAAGAGCGAATATTGGAATATCTTTCGGTTTTGAAAATGAAAGGTGATATGAAATCGCCTATAATTTGCTTGTACGGACCTCCGGGTGTAGGAAAAACATCTCTTGGAAAATCAATAGCTGAAAGCTTGAACAGAAAATATGTAAGAATGTCGCTTGGAGGCTTGCACGATGAGGCAGAAATTCGTGGTCATCGTCGAACTTATATTGGTTCGATGCCTGGACGAATAATTCAAGGCATTCAAAAAGCAGGTTCATCAAACCCAGTTTTTGTGTTGGACGAAATTGACAAAATAAATTCCGATTTTCACGGTGATCCGTCGTCTGCGTTGCTTGAAGTGCTTGACCCTGAGCAAAATAACAATTTCCACGATAATTATCTTGATGTGGATTATGATTTGTCGAAAGTGCTATTTATTGCCACAGCAAATAATTTGTCGGCAATTCCACGTCCGTTGCTCGATCGTATGGAATTGATAGAGGTGAACGGCTACATTCAAGAGGAAAAAGTTGAGATCGCATCGCATTATTTGATTCCAAAACAAATGGAAAATCACGGTGTTCCAAAGAAGTCGTTTTCAATTTCGAAATCTGCAATCGATAAAATCATAGAATCTTACACAAGAGAATCTGGTGTGAGAGAGTTGGATAGAAAAATTGCGAAATTGATGCGTCGTGCTGTGAAGAAAATTGCTTCTGACGAAGAAATGCCAAAAGTTATTAAACCAGAAAATTTGCAAGATTTTCTTGATAAAGAAGAATATTTCCGTGATACGTGCGATGCAAACGAAGTTTGTGGAGTTGTTACAGGATTGGCTTGGACAGCGGTTGGTGGCGAAGTTTTGCTTATAGAATCTGCTTTGAGTAAAGTTAAGTCTGGTGGAAAATTGTCGCTTACGGGTAATTTGGGAGATGTGATGAAAGAATCGGCTGTATTAGCGATGGAATACATAAAATCTCACGCAGATGAGTTGAATATAAATGAAGAATTGTTTGATACGCGAAATGTTCATATTCACGTGCCAGAGGGTGCAATTCCAAAAGATGGTCCATCGGCGGGTATTACGATGACAACTGCACTTGTGTCTTCTTTCACAGGCAGAAAAGTGAAGAAACACATTGCGATGACTGGCGAAGTTACACTTCAAGGAAAAGTGTTGCCCGTTGGTGGAATAAAAGAAAAAATCCTTGCTGCGAAACGCGCTGGAGTTACAACGATTATTCTTTGCGAAAAAAACAGACGAGACATTGAGGATATTAAACCTGAGTATTTGAAAGGCGTTAAGTTTGAATATGTCTCAAATGTAAAAGAAGTGATAGATTTAGCGTTAGTCTAAATGTGGGCTTTATATTTGGTAAAAAAACCTTGCATTATTTCAAATGCAAGGTTTTTTTGTATAATTCTGTATCGTTGATTATTTCTTTTGCGCGTTTAAATCCTTTGTCAAATTTTAGGGTTTCTTCTATAGCGCCACATTGGTAGAAATATTGTTGAGCGATTTCAATTTCTAAGGTTTGAATTATCTGTTCTTTGAAATGGTCTAAATCTTGCTCTAAATTAGGTTTTAATTTTTCTTCAAAGTTTTTGATTTCATCAGCCAAAACATCATCGTAACCTTCAAACTTTATAAAATCTTTTAAATCGTTGAAAAGTTTTTTACTTTTTAGTTCGTATGAAAAATTTTGTTTTGTCAACCAAAGTTTGAAATCTTCAAAATCGTTGTCGGTGAAAGAAAAATCCTTTACACTTGTTGGTTTTTCGTGTTTTTGACAATATTCTGTGGCATATTTGAACAAATAGTTTTCGTAGTAAAGTTTGTATGCCAATGTACTGAAACGCACGCTATCATTCAGTTCAATATCTGGTTTTATACCGCCGCCATCGCGTACAATTCTGCCATTTTTTGTTTTGAATGTGGTAGTTAAACTGTCAGGAATGCGTCTTGCGTTTCCTTCGCTATCATATTCGCGCGCTTGTATGCAACGTCCACTTGGCGTGTAATATTTAGCAGTTGTAACTTTCAAGTAACTTTCAAAACCGATAGGACGAGTTGTTTGTACCAACCCTTTTCCGTAGGTAGTTTCTCCTAAAATAACTGCACGATCTAAGTCTTGCAATGCGCCCGAAACAATTTCTGAAGCAGATGCAGACGAATCGTCAACCAAAAGTATTAGTGGCGTTTTGTCGTCAATCGGTTCGCGTGTTGTTTTGTAAACTTGGTCCCATTGCGAATTTTTACCTTTGGTAGAAACAACAATTTCGTTTTTCGGTAAAAAGAAATTACATATAGAAATGGCTTCGTCTATTATTCCACCAGGATTTCCACGTAGGTCGAGCACAAATCCCTTAATGTCTCTATTCTCGCTTTTTATGTTTAGAATTGCTTTCTTTACTTCGGCAGAGGCTTTGTCGGTGAAACTTGATAGGTTGATGTATGCAATGCTATCGTGTACGCCGTAGTAACCCACAGGATTGATAACGATTTTTTCTCTTGTAATGTTTTTCGTCATTTCTTGTCCACTTGTAGGACGCAAAATTTTCACTTTTATGGTTTCGTTCGGCTGTCCGCGAAGCAATTCGCTTACTTCGGTCACGGTTTTACCTTTGGTCTTTTGGCCATTTATTTCCAATAAAATATCGCCGACTTTCAGTCCTGCTTTGTCGGCAGGTTTGCCTTCGTATGGTTCAGAAATAACGATGGTATCTTTGCCCAATTCGCGAATAATTGCTCCAATTCCACCATATTCGCCTGTGGTCATATATTTAAAATCTTCGGTGTCTTCTTTTGGAATGTAATTGGTATAAGGGTCGATGTGTGCCAACATACTTTCGGTGGCAGTTTGCACTAATTTTTCTACATCAATGGTATCTACATAATAGATGTCAAGTTCACGAAAAAGCGAGTTGAAAATGTCCAAGTTTTTGGTAATTGTAAATTCTTTCGATTCATTTTCGGTAGCGGAGCAAATGGTAGCAATTGATGCAAAAACCAAGAATCCGTTTTTGATGATTTTTTTTAAGTTCATTATGTGTTAGTTATAAAGTTTTTCAATAAAAATTTCACTTAATCTGGAAATTGGATAGTCGCCAATTTCGCTTTCATTTAATTCTATAAAATTACTCAAAATTTTTGATTCGTGCTCAAAAAAATCAATAATGTAGAATTTTGCGAAAATATTTTGGTGCGTCAGTACGTGTTTCTTCGTGAATGATTCGGTAATTCTGCATTTCGAAAAGTCAATTTCTTTCAGAAAATCTTTGCCCAAAATCTCGTTCAGAGAGGCTTCACTTTTTGTTTCAATCAATGGAAATTCGTAAAGATTTTTCCAAATGTCATTACTTGTTCTTTTGTGCAAATAAGTTTTCCCGTTATTTCTAATGTAAAAATAATTGAAATACCGATTTTTAGAGTTGATTTTTTTAGATTTTTGTGGCAAAGAATCTACTTTGTTATTTGTGTAAGCAAAACATTTTTCGGCAAAAGGGCATTCGTTGCAATTTGGCGATGCTGGCGTACAGAATGTAGCGCCGAAATCCATCATTGCTTGGTTGAATTTTCCTGGATGTTTTTTGTCGAGAACGAAATTCGCCAATTCCGTAAATTCCTTTTTTGCTTTAGGCGTGTCAATTGGTGTGCAGATACCGAAAAATCGCGAAAGAACTCTGTACGCATTACCATCAATGGCGGCATACGGTTTGTTGTGGGCGAAAGAGCAGATAGCGGCTGCGGTGTAGTCACCAATGCCTTTCAGCGAGCGAATATTTTTATATTCTTCTGGAAATTTTCCACCAAAATCGTTCATTATTTGTTTGGCGGCAAAATGCAAGTTTCGTGCGCGACTGTAATAACCCAAACCTTGCCAGTATTTCAACACTTCAATTTCGTCGGTTTTGGCAAGTGTTTTTACATCGGGAAATCGTTTCACGAATCGCAAAAAATAGTCAAGCCCTTGTTCTACGCGCGTTTGTTGCAAAATGATTTCCGAAATCCATATTGTATAAGCGTCAGTAGTGTTTCGCCAAGGCAGTTCGCGTTTGTTTTGCTCGTACCAATTCAACAATATTTTTGCGAAACATATTTCGAGGGGTTCGTTTTCCACGTTTTTTACATTTATTTTCAACAAAGATAATTCTTTATGCGTAAAAAAACACTTTTTGTTTTTGTATTGAAAATAATTTTGTACATTTGCAACCCGAAAGGAAAAAAGAAATATAATTTTATAAATATAAAACTTAAAGAAATGACAAAGGCTGATTTGATAAACGAGATTTCAAAGAAGACGGGACTCGACAAAGTGGTAGTAAGTATGACTCTTGAGTCTTTTATGGATGAGGTTAAAAAAGCAATGATTGCTAAGGAAGATGTCTTTTTGAGAGGTTTTGGTAGTTTTGTTGTAAAAACAAGAAAAAAGAAAACTGCAAGAAACATTTTGAAAAATACAGCAATTGATGTGCCTGAACACGATATAGCAACATTTAAACCTGCAAAAGTCTTTGCAGAAGCAATGAAATAATTATTTAACCATATAAATTTTTGGAGTTATGCCAAACGGAAAAAAACATAAGAGACATAAAATGTCTACTCACAAAAGAAAGAAAAGATTAAGAAAGAATCGTCATAAGAAGAAATAATAATCTTTTTTGTGAAGCTTTGAGTTTATTGAATAGGTTTTTACCTATTGAAAATGCTCAACAATTTTACCATTTTGTTGGTAAGTAACAAATTTAAAAGAGCAAACTCGCGATGATTTTTGAGTTTGCTCTTTTTCTTTTTAGTAAAAATTGTGAATAACGAAATTGTAGTAGATACCAAAGACGGCGGAGCATCAATAGCTTTGCTTGCCGATAAAAAACTTGTCGAGTTTAACAAAATTGACAAGGATTTTGCTTTTGGCGTTGGCGATATTTATCTTGGCAAAGTGCGTAAAATTATGCCAGGATTAAATGCCGCTTTTGTTGATGTTGGCTCAGATAAAGATGCGTTTATTCATTATCTCGATTTGAGCAGACGTTTTGCTACAATGACGAAATTCACTAACGTGATTTTGAACGAAAAGAAGATTCCGGAAATCTCTAATTTTTCTGCAAAAAAAGAATTGTTGAAAGATGGACAGATTTCTGACAATCTTTCTGTAGGTCAAGAAATTCTTGTGCAAATTGTAAAGGAATCAATCTCTACAAAAGGTCCACGACTCACTACCGAAATATCACTTGCTGGTCGTTATTTGGTGCTGATTCCTTTTTCCGACTCAATTTCGGTGTCGCAAAAAATCAAGTCGAAAGCAGAACGTAATCGTTTACGACAATTGATGGTGAGCATCTTGCCCCAAGGTTTTGGTTTGATTATTCGCACGGTTGCCGAAGGAAAAATGGTGGCGGAACTCGATGGCGAACTCCGTTTGCTGTTGCGTAGGTGGAACGATGCTTTGACAAAGATTTCGCGCAACGGCTCGCCAAAATTGCTGTTGAGCGAGATGGATCGCTCGGTGAGCATTATTCGCGATTTGTTTTCGCCAGATTATCACGCAATTCACGTGAACGATAAAGATACATTTCAAGAAATTTACGATTATGTGTCGCTTATCTCGCCCGAACAAAAAGACATTGTAAAACTTTACGATGGCGATTTGCCTATTTTCGATTATTTCAATGTAACCAAGCAGTTGAAATCTTCGCTTGGACGTGTTGTTTCGGTCAAAAATGGTGCTTATTTGGTGATAGAACACACCGAGGCTTTGCACGTGATAGATGTGAATAGTGGCAATCGGTTCAGACCCGAAGAAGGTCAAGAAGCAGTGGCGCTCGAAGTGAATATGTTGGCAGCCGAAGAAATTGCTCGCCAATTGCGTTTGCGCGATATTGGTGGCATCATTGTAATAGATTTTATCGATATGGAGAAGGTTGCTAATCGTCAGGCACTATACGAAAAAATGTGCGAACTGATGAAACCCGACCGTGCTCGACATAACATTTTGCCACTCAGTAAGTTCGGTTTGATGCAAATTACGCGTCATCGCGTTCGTCAGGCAATAAAAATTCAAACAGAAGAGGTTTGCCCAACTTGTATGGGAAAAGGCAAATGTCAACCTTCAATTTTGTTTGTGGAGTCTCTCGAAGAAAAAATAGATTTCTTGCGAAATGTTCAAAATCAGAAAAAAATGACTTTGCAAGTTCATCCATACGTTTATGCCTACATCAACAAAGGATTTTATTCTTTGAAATGGCGTTGGCGAATGAAGTATGGCTTCGGTCTAAAAATTATGCCTATTCAAGATTTTTCGTTCTTGCAGTACAAATTTTTTGATGCGAAACGCAACGAAATTGAACTATCTGTAGAAACTGAAGAGAAAGAAATAAATTCTGAAAACTTCTAAGAAAATTGGTTATTCGTAACTGACTTTTTTTATGTAGTAAAACACTAAATTTATGAGTGCGAAACATTGGATTTTGGCGGCTCGCCCCAAAACATTGCTTGCTGGGGTGGTGCCTGTAATGGTGGCATCGGCGTTGGCATTTGCCGAAGATGCGTTTGAACCATTGGCTGCATTTTTGTGTTTGATGTTCTCGCTATTGTCGCAAATTGCATCTAATTTCGGCAACGATTATTACGATTTTATTAAGAAAACCGACGACGAAACGCGTATTGGTCCAGCACGGGCAGTGGCGTCGGGGTGGGTTTCGCCTACGGCGATGCGCAATGCTATGCTTTTTACCATAGTGTTGGCGTGTGCTTTCGGACTTGGTTTGGTCTGCTACGGTGGATGGAAGTTGGTGGCTGTTGGTGCTTTTTGTGTGCTGGCTTTGGTGGCATATTCTGCAGGACCTTATCCTTTGTCGTACAATGCTTTGGGCGATTTATTCGTACTTGTATTTTTTGGTGTTGTTGCGGTAGTTTTTTCTTATTATGTACAGTCGTTGATGATTACGTTTGATGCACTCATTTGTGGCGTGTCGGTTGGATTGGTGGCAACCAATATTTTGGTGGTAAATAATTATCGTGATTACGATAATGACAAGCGTTGCGGAAAGCGAACTACCATTGTACTATTTGGAAGAAAATTCGGTACACATTTCTATTTGGCAAATGGTGTGGTGGCTTGTGTGTTGTGTATGTTTATTTGCGTTGGCAATTTCGTTGCTGCACTTTTGCCTTTGTTGTATCTTGTGCCACATTTTTCCCTTTGGCGAAAGTTGAAATCTACTACCGATGGCAAAATTCTTAATAATCTGCTTGCCCAAACCTCGTTGAATTTATTCTTTTTCGGATTGCTTTTGAGCATTTCTCTCATTTGCCGATAATTGCATAAATATTCATTTCTTATGCAATACCGAACCAATACCGAACGATAACCGAAGGATAAGCGAAGGAATACCGAAGGTGTAAAATCAGCAAAATTGCCGTTTTTGACATTTTTTTAAAAAGCTCGTTCAAAAATATGCAAAATTTCTGCATAAATATGCATTAGCATATAGTTAAGAGTTAAGAGTTAAAAGTTAAATGTAGTGGCGAATCATCATTCACTCCGACCAAAGTGCCGAAGTCACGACATATCATCCTAAAGGTGCTTACAGTACGTAAAATATTATAAATCAACGATTAACGTGTAGTATAAATCGATAATTTGTAGAGACGTCAATATTTTTACCCCGAAATCATAATTATT
>DCHK01000046.1:0-4510 GCA_002315615.1 Bacteroidales bacterium UBA1754
GTTCTTGGAACGTTTACCTGAAAGCTTCGCCTAATTGTTATATAATTTATATTATGTCAAATAATATAAATGGAAATTTAGTATTGTCTGTAATTTTTGCATTTTTTATAAAAGATACAACTTCTACTCACAATCACGAATTAGAAAAAATAAGAATACTTATGCACAATTTGTATTTTATGTGCAAAAACATTACATAACATTTGCTCATTATTATAATTATGTGCATTTTTGCAATGTATTTTAATCTAATTTTCTAAACAGTGATGAAAACAAAAATGAATTTCATTGTGCAAGCATCTGATGTTGATAATTCGCTTCAGATTCGACTCCCAAATTTCGAGAACTGCATTATACAAGCAAGCGACGATGGCGTGAATAAAGTCGGTTTAAGTACAAAATATCTGCGTACAAAATACAACGCCTCGTGGGTGTTGTTGCGCCTCACATTCAAACTTGACGTATTGCCCAAATACCGTGAGGAATTTACCATTGAAACTTGGGCAGAAAATAACGAACTGATGATGACTAAAAGAAATTACCGCTTTTACATAGTAAAAAACGGTGTGGAGCAAACTATTGGTGAAGGTTCTTCAGTGTGGACAATCATAGATATTGACAAACGCCAACGCTCAAAAGAACCATTCTGCGATGATGCTTGGGAAAAGGCAATAACTGCTGAGCCCGTCTCTTTGCAAACTATCAAGGTAAAAGAATTGTTTAATGATAATCCTATCGTAAAAAATTGTATGGTCGAATATTCCGACATCGATTTGAACAATCATTTCAATTCGTGCAAATATCTGCAATATATGCTGAATACTTGCGATACTCTAACTACCCTCTCTCCAATCTATGTGGATATTAAGTATTCGCACGAATTGATGCGTGGCGAAAAGTTCTCTGTTTTTGCTGCAAACAAAGAAGACACTATTTGTTACAAAATTATGAGCGATTCGGGCGTTCAATCGTGCAGTGCAGTTATTTCTCGAAAAATGACAAAATAAACCCGAAAAACGGCAAAAAAAATGCGTTAGAGAATTACCCTAACGCATTTTTTCTTCGTTATGTTTCACTTAATTATTCCAACGCTTTCATTTCTGCGTCAATTTTGTCGAATTCAGCATCTTTACGCAAGCGGTAATAGATGTTTTTCAAGTAACGCAAGTTTTCTTTGTTGTCTGCTTTCAAAGCGTGAACTTTTTCGAAATAAGTTGCTGCTTTTTCGTATTCTGCTTTAGATTTTTGCATTTCGGCATTACGTGCTTTGTAATCTTTAATATTGTCGGCAGCATCTTCTATTTCTTTTCCTTTGAAGTAATAGCATTTTCCAATACCAAGATAAGCGTCAGTGAAATTAGCATCGTTTTCAATTGCTTTTTCAAAGTTGCTTATAGCGGCATCGTTGTCATTTGCTTCCATATTCAAAGTACCTTTCAAATAATAGAAAATAGGGTTCTTTGCGTCAGATTTAATGGCTTCGTCAAGCATATTTGATGCTTCGTCCATTTTTTTGTTTTTGATGTAGAAATCAATCAAAGAATACAACGCGAATTGGCTGTTAGGATTTTTCTTGAATGCAGATTTAAGGAATTGCTCGTAAGCATCTTCGCCTTTTGTTTCCTTGTAAATCATAGCCAAAAGTTGGTAGCAATTTTCTTGTTGATATTGGTCTTTGATGATTTCCAAACATTTAGCCGCTTCGTCTTTTTTGCCTGCTTTCAATGCTGCATCAGCGCCGTAGTAACAAGCGGTCATATACAAAGTGTCGGCAGTATTGATTTCGCCTGTCATAAAAGGAAGATTCGGCATTTCTACATATTTGTTGAATGCTTCGTATGAACCTGCAAAATCTTCGTTTTGATAAAGTGTGATGGCGTAATTCATCAATTCTCCAGGATAAGATTTAATGTATGTTACGATTTGTTTTGTGTATTTTGGTTTCACCTGTCCTTTTTCGTTAGGCAAAATGTCCAATTCGTATGCTTTTACAAAACAATCGTATGCTTTAATTGTGTTTTCGCCACGTACATTTTTGTCGTCGTTTTCAGAAATTGCTTTTTTCTGTTCTTCTTCCAAAAATTTTTCGTAAACAAGACCTGCGGTAAACCAAGTTTTCGACCAGTTTTCGGTTTCTGGATTTGTCAATGCTGGTTCAATTTTTTCTTTTGCTCCGTTAAGGTCTGCAGGAACCAAGTTAGCCAAAGTAAATGCTGAATTAACATTGCTTTTCTGTGCAAAAGCAAAAACCGATACAAACGACATCGCTAATAATGCTATTTTTTTCATTTTAGTAATAGTTTTTTCGTTATTAATTATTTTCATTTTGAATTTGTTCATTTTCTCCTTCTACCGATACTTCTGAATTTTCTATGCCTTCAATGTTTTCGTCATCTTCGGCAGGAACTACGCAAACAGAAGCAATTTCATCGTTGCGTTTTTCGAGGTTGATAAGGCGAACACCTTGTGTAGCACGTCCCATCACACGCATATCGGTAACTTTCAAACGGATAGTGATGCCCGATTTATTGATAATCATCAAATCGTTCTCGTCAGAAACATTTTTCAAGGCAACCAACTTACCTGTTTTGTCGGTAATATTCAAAGTGCGCACACCTTTACCTCCACGGTTGGTAATACGATAAACTGCTTCGCCGTCTTCATCGTTGAGCAAAGTACGTTTTCCGTAACCTTTTTCCGATACTACTAAGACTGTGTGATTGTCTGATGGTTTAACGCAAATCATTCCTACAACTTCGTCTTGACCATCTTCATCGAGCGTCATACCGCGAACACCAGTTGCTGTACGTCCCATCTCGCGAACCTTTGATTCGTGGAAGCGAATGGCACGTCCGTTCTTGTTTGCCATAAGTACTTCGCAGTCGCCATCGGTAATGCAAACTTGTATCACTTGGTCGTCTTCGCGAATTGTAATAGCATTTACACCATTCTGACGTGGACGTGAATATGCTTCGAGCGATGTTTTCTTTATCACACCTTGTTTAGTACAGAATACCAAATAATGTGACTTAACAAATGATTCGTCGGCAAGTTCTTTGGTATTGATAAGTGCGTTTACTTTATCGTCTGGTGCAATGTTGAGCAAGTTTTGAATTGCACGTCCTTTGGTATTTTTAGCACCTTCGGGAAGATCGTAAACTTTCATCCAATAGCAACGACCTTTTTGGGTGAAGAACATTATTGTATTGTGCATCGAAGCGGTGTACAAATATTCAATAAAGTCAGTGTCGCGTGTTTGACCGCCTTTTGCACCAACTCCACCACGACTTTGCGTGCGGAATTCCGAAAGTGGTGTACGTTTAATGTAACCAAGGTGAGAAACGGTAATCACCATTTCATCATCAGCATAAAAATCTTCAGGATTAAATTCATCTGCTGCATATTGAATTTCGGTACGACGTACATCGCCATATTTTTCTTTTATTTCCAATGTTTCGTTGCAAATGATTTCTTTGCGCAATTCAATGTCTTCCAAAACTGCTTTCAAATGTTCGATAAGAGCCATCAAATCAGCATATTCTTTCTTCAATTCGTCAATACGCAAACCTGTAAGTTGCGACAAGCGCATATCCACAATTGCTTTAGACTGCAAAGTATCCAAATTGAAGCGTTCTTCCAATGCCTTTTGAGCATCAGATGGTGTACGACTTGCACGGATAAGGCGAACTACTTCGTCGATGTTATCAACGGCAATAATCAAACCTTCCAAAATATGAGCGCGCTCTTCGGCTTTTTTCAATTCCCAAGCGGTACGACGAAGAATTACGTCGTGGCGATGTTCTACGAAATGTTGAATCAAATCTTTCAAGTTCAACAAACGTGGACGACCATTTACCAATGCGATGTTATTGATACTGAAAGACGCTTGCAATTGACTGTATTTGAACAATTTGTTCAAAATAACATTTGAGTTCGCATCGCGTTTTACATCTATTACAATACGAATGGCATCGTTACGGTCTGATTCGTCATTGATATTGGCAATGCCTTCTACCTTTTTATCATCGATAAGCGCCACGATAGAGCGAATCAAATCGAGTTTGTTTACGCCGTAAGGTATTTCGTTGACGATAATCTTTTCGTGTCCGTTTTCATCAGTTTCGATGTTTGCTTTCGAACGAATTACCACACGTCCACGACCAGTTTCAAATGCTTCTTTTACACCAGCATAACCTTGAATAATACCACCTGTAGGGAAATCTGGCGCCTTAATGTAGTGCATCAATTCCTCAATGGTGATTTCAGGATTTTTGACGTATGCCACTATAGCATCGCACACTTCCGAAAGGTTGTGTGTAGCCATATTGGTAGCCATACCAACTGCAATACCAGACGAACCATTTATAAGAAGATTAGGAATACGAGTAGGCAAAACAGTAGGTTCAAACAATGTTTCGTCGAAGTTTTTCACCATATCAACTGTATCCTTCTCGATATCAATAAGCATATCTTCTGCAATACGCAACAAACGTGCTTCGGTGTAACGCAT
>DCHK01000046.1:4531-11200 GCA_002315615.1 Bacteroidales bacterium UBA1754
CATCTATAGAACCAAAGTTACCTTGTTTGTCAACCAAAGGATAACGAAGAACCCAAGGTTGCGTCATACGAACAAGCGTTCCGTAAATTGAAGAGTCGCCGTGTGGGTGGAACTTACCCATAACTTCACCGACGATACGAGCCGATTTCTTGTAAGGTTTGTCCGAATTGTTTCCCAATTCATTCATTCCGTAAAGCACCCTACGATGTACTGGTTTGAAACCATCGCGCACATCGGGCAACGCACGCGCTACAATTACTGACATAGAGTAATCTATATAGGAAGTTTTCATTTCTTCCTCAATGTTTACTCTAATAATTCTGTCTTCGTTGTCAATCATTATTTATTAGTTTATATGTTTTTCAAAATTCGGCACTAAATTACATTTTTTTTGCAATTTATGAAAACTTTTAAGGTGCTTTTTTCATTCCATTATAGAGAATATTTAAGCACAAAAAAAGGCAACGCTTTTTTATCGCATTGCCTTATAAATTAGCAGACCATACAAGTTATTTTACCAACTCTTCGAAAGTGCCGTCAGAGTAAAATGCAATTACCTTTTTCAATTCACGAAACTGCATTTTTTGCTGTTCAACTACCTGCGTTTCTATTTTTTTTGATTCTGACGGAGTTGAATTTGGTATTTCATCCTTGTTTTCTGTTGTAGATTTCTTATTTTCAATAGGTTGTGTATCTTCATCTTTTATTTCTTCAAATATAGATGTTTGGTGAAAAGGTTCAGCACGCTGTCCGGTATAGTACATAGAGCCAACGCCCAACAACAACCAACGTGGATCTACATCGGGGAAAGCACGACAAATTTTCTGCAACACTTCAGTGCCAGGTTCGCTTCTGCCACTAAGTATGTGTGAAACATTAGAAGGATTAATATCTACACGATTTGCAAATTGTGCATTCGTCAAACTTTCTTTTTCGATTATTTTTCTGATACGATCTTTCATTTTTAGTGTTATTTTTTACGTTTACAAATGTAACTACTATTCTTTACAAAAACAATAATTACAAATGTAATTTATAATATTCAATTTACATGTGTAATTACATTTGTAAATCATTACAATTTTAATTGATTTAGGCTTTATATAGTTATTATCAAGTACTTAGATTAGTTTAAGTAACACTTTAATTAACTTATATAAAATAGTGGTTTATAATGATATAATTAAATATTCACGTGATTTATCAATACTTTAGAACGACTACCCTTCTATCATTGAAATCTATATAATCAAATACTTTATATTTTTATTGTAAATTACTGATTATTATATTTTTATATATTATAAAAATACGTAATTTTGAAATGTTAAAATTTTTGTTTTTACAATTCTAATCATATTACATTTGTAAATTATACACTTGAAATTATTTGAAAAAACTACCAAATTACATTTGTAATTGTTGTAAAATTGTACAATTTATAATTACAGATGTAATGTTTGTAAAAATGAATTTTGCGCCTACTCTACTCTTTTCTGTAAAATGATTACTTTATAATCTCGAAACGAAAAAGTGGCTTAAATCGAAAATATTTGCGTTTTGAAAATCATTTCTAAAATGAGAATTAAATTCAAAACAGAATAATGCGGAATTTTTAAACTCTCTGAGAATTGAAAATTTTGTAGCGAACGTGTAAATACACAAAAAAAACGAGAAAATGCAAAAAACGCATTTTCTCGTCAAAATATGATTATGAAACAATTTTACTTTTCTGTTTCTTCAGGAACTACTCCAGCCAACTCTGGGTCAACAATGATACGACCACAATTTTCGCAAACGATAATCTTTTTACGCAAACGAATGTCCATTTGTCTTTGAGGTGGAACTTTGCTAAAGCAACCGCCGCAAGCATCACGTTGGATGTAAACTACAGCCAAACCATTGCGAGCACCTTTACGAATACGTTTGAACGCAGTAAGCAAACGAGGTTCGATAGTTTCTTCGAGTTTCAAAATTTGTTCGCGCAACTCTTCTTCTTGTTGTTTTGTTTCGGCAACGATTTCAGCCAATTCTTGTTTCTTTTGCTTCAAATCAATTTCGCGACCATCGAGATACTCTTTTAATTTCTCGATTTCTTCGGTTTTGTTTTTAACAATTGCTGTATATTCACGAATACGTTTTTCGTCCAATTCAATTTCGAGGTTTTTGTACTCAATTTCTTTTGAAAGGTTGTCGTATTCACGATTGTTGCGAACATTATTTTGTTGTTCGGTATATTTTGCAACAGCAGATTTTGCTATTTCAATATCTGATTTTTTACCAGTAATGTTTGTTTCGTTTTGAGCAATTTCTGCTTTGAAGTTATCTATACGAGTGTTGAGACCTACAATTTCGTCTTCCAAATCTTGAACTTCCAAAGGCAATTCGCCACGCAAAGTTTTGATTTTGTCAATTTCGGAATTTACGGTTTGAAGTTTGTAGAGTGCTTTCAGTTTTTCTTCTACTGTAAGCTCTTTCTTTTCTTTCTTTTCAGCCATTATTATAAATAATTTATCGGATTTGTTATAGTTTCTGAAATTTGAATGACAAAATTAGGAATTTTTTTTCTAATAATATCAAAAAAAGTTTCTTTTATGTATTGTTCACTCTCAAAATGTCCAAAATCTGCAAAAAGTATCTTGTTTTCTGCCAAGAAAAAGTCGTGATATTTAATGTCGGAAGTGAGAAAAACATCCGCTTTTTTACTTATGGCATCGCTCAAGAAAGAAGCACCTGCTCCACCAACAAAAGCCACACGACTCACTTTTTTGTTCAAAAACTGCGTATGTCGAATGACGGGAATATTGAAGGTCGATTTAATATGAATAAGAAAATCCGTTTCGGTCATCGGTTTTTTCAAATTTCCAATCATTCCAGCACCTGCTTGCTCGAAATCAGTTTCTGCCATTGGCGAAAGTACCCCGCAATCGACAAGTCCTATTTTTTCGGCAATTTTTGCATTCATACCACCCACGGCATTATCAATATTGGTGTGGGCAGAATAAATGGTAATGCCATTTTGCAAAGCAAGAATAATGGTTTTTTGAATGTCAGACTGTGGAATAATTTTCTTCAATCCTCTGAAAATGAGTGGATGATGCGAAATGATAAGGTTGCAATTTTTTTTGATTGCTTCGTGCACCACTTCGGGCGTAACGTCGAAACAAATCAACGCACTTGTGGCCTCGTCATCGGGATTTCCAACCTGAAAACCACAATTGTCGTAGTCTTCTTGCAACGACAATGGTGCCAATTTTTCAATTTCGTCAGTTATTTCTTTGATTTTCATAAAGATATGTTTCTGTTTATTTTAAAAAAAAACTATTTTGAAATTTCACAACACCATTTCCAAACGGGCTTTACATTTATCAATATTCCACCAAAATTTATCACATCTGATTGATTTTGTGTAATAATAAGCGCGTCAGTCAAATTCATTTTTTTTATTGCTGCAACAAGTCCGTTCAGTTCTCTTTTTTCATTATCTACATTTAACTGCTCACAAACTTGTATCAGTTGTATTGGAGTTGAATTGTCGCATACAACAAAATCACACTCTGCTCCATCTTCGTTGTAATAAAACACCTCTTTCCCCATTCTTTTAAGTTGAAGGAAAACAGAGTTTTCTAATCGATGTCCACTATCGGAAGTTGAAGATAAAGTAACTGCACTTTGAAGTCCCAAATCTATCGAATACACTTTTCGCGGACTGAGTAACGTACTTTTGTAGGAATAAGAAAATTTCTTTACAAAAAAGAAAAGATACGCATCTTGCAAATAACTAAAGTATTCGAGTATCGTTTTACTTGTTTTTATATGCACAGCCTGAGTCAGTTTAGATGCAGATACTAAATTTCCTATATTGCAAATTAAAAATTTAGCTAAGTTTTTAATCGCAAATTCATCACGAATGTTATAACGAGCCATTATATCTCGATACAAAATATCAGAAAAAAGATTTTCATACATCATTTTATCTCCAGACAATAAATACCCGGGAAATCCTCCTTCTTCCATATATTTCATATAAGAATCTTCTGATGGAACAAATCCTTTATAACCAACATATTCCATATACGAGAATGGGTACAATGTATAGTTTATATGCCGACCGGTAAGCTTTGTACCAAGTTCTCGACTTAAAAGTGAGGCGTTCGAACCTGTTACAACAACCTTATACCCTTCGTCTAATTTGCTTCGCACATATAGCTCCCAACCTTTTACAAACTGAATTTCATCAAAATACAAACATTGCGGTTTCCTTTCCTTTATAATTAAATCGAGAACTGCAAAATCATCAATATCAAAACCAAATAAACTTGTTGTATCGAAGTTCAAATATAATGAGTGCTCTGCACTTGCACTAATCATTTGTTCAACAAGTGTACTTTTGCCACATCTTCGTATGCCAGTTATTATGTTTGCAAAAGTTGGTTTTATGTCATTTACACGTTCTAGTATTTCGCGATGATACGATTTGTGCTCACTCAATTTTGACATTTGTGAATCTATGGCATTTTCTATATCACTTTTCTTTATCATAAATTCTATAACTTAGAGTTACACAAAGATATGGATTTAATTTTATAAAACAAAAACCTTTTATTAGAAATAAATAGTTTTGTTTATTATTAATAAAAGGTTTGATATATTAGAGATAACTTGTCAATGGTGCCAATTTTTCAATTTCGTCAGTTATTTCTTTTATTTTCACAGTTTTATTCTTTTGGCATCATTACGATTTCGGCTTTGTTGTTTTGCGATAAAACATCGTTCAAAAACAAGCGAATATCTTCTTTTGTAATCTCGTTTAATGTTTGCTCGTAAGTTGTATATTTATCTACGCCAAGCATATAATACTCTTTGATGAGCGAAAGCCAATATGAATTTTCTATTTGCATTTCTTTGAAATGCTTCTGCATATATTCTTTCACTTTTAAGAAATCTTCGTCAGCAAAACCGTCTTTCGCCAATTTGTTGAGTTGCTCGTACATAATGTCTTTCATACGGCGACATTTGTCTGGGTCGGTATCAAAATAAATGTACATTTCGAATGTTTCGGTAGGAAATTTGTTGATTTCGCCATATACAGCCACACCATACGTTCCGCCTTCGTCTTCGCGAATGGTTTTAGTATAAACAATTCTGAGTAATTGACTTAAAAAACTCATTTTCAAAGAATTTTTCAAATTGTATTCGCACGAACCAAAATATTGTGTATAAACGGTTGACTTGGCAATTTCCATCTTTTGATTGAAAACGTTTATCCATTCGCCTTTTCGTTGCTCAAAACCTGTATTTTTGTACGTTTCGCTTTGTTTTACTTTTGGCAGTGCACCCAAATATTTTTCAATCAGTTTCAATGTAGAATCGGGCATATTACCAACAAACACAAATGTAAAATCATCGGCATTCATAAAGCGCTCTCGGTACATTTGCATTGCCAATTGGTAATCGACTTTATCTACATCTTTGATTTTCATTATTTCGGCACGTGGATGATTTCCATAAATAGTTTTATTGATAGAATCATTCAAAATGAACTTTGGATTTTTTTCTGCCTTTTCCAAAACAGTTTTTATAGAAGAAATGTACGCATCGTATGCTTCTTCGTCGGCACGAGGCGAGGTGAAATAAAGATACAACAACTGCAAAAATGTTTCAAAATCAGACGGCGAACAACTGCCTGAAAATGACTCTGCATTCAGCGAAATATGTGGTGCAAGTGCAATATTTTTTCCTGCCAAAACTTTTTGCAAGTCAATAGAACTAAATTCGCCAAGTCCACCCAAATCAATTATATCGTCGAGCAAATGAATGGTTGGCATTTGTTTTTCGTCGAGCAACGAAGTTCCGCCCATACTATATGCCGACATTAGAATTTCATCTTTTTTCAAATCGGACTTCGCCAAAACAACTCGAATGCCATTTTTCAATGTTATACATTCTGTCTCAAACATACCATTTTCATCCGATTTTATTTTTCCTTTTTTCAATTTACCATTTATCAGTTCAACCGACGGAATATCATCTACGTAAGCCGAAACAGAATCGGCAGACGCTTTCGCAAAAACATCGGCAAGTTGTTGTTTTGTAGGAATTTGCGAATTTGAATTAGCGAATAACATTACTACGATATTTTCATCTGTAATAATTTTATTTATGTAGTCATTAATATCGGTAACCGAAATTTTGTTGGTGTACTGATTGAAAAACATATAGTCGAAATCGATGCTTGTAATTGGTTCGGCATCGAGGAAATTGTCGATATATTGCTGTGTGTAATGAGAATTTTTCTCTTTATCACGTTCATTATAAGAAACTTCGAGCGATTTCAAAAAATCTGCTTTGGCACGAATGTATTCCGTTTCTGTAAATCCGTATCGTTTTATGCGTTGAATTTCGTGCGTAATGCAAGCAAGTGCAGAATCTACCATTCCACCTTTGCACATCACATCAACTTCCCACGAACCTTTTGTTTTAGAAATTAAAAAATCGCGATCATATGCTTCGGCAATTGCAAAAGGAGCAGATTTCTTTTGTGATATTTCATTCAATCGAGCATTGAACATATTTACCGCCATTGATTGAATGTACGACAAAATCATATATTCTTCCGTATTTTTTATTGAAGTTGGAACTGCTTCGTGCTTGTAACACATCAACAAG
>DCHK01000009.1 GCA_002315615.1 Bacteroidales bacterium UBA1754
AGCAAACAATAATGACAAGAAAATAGTTGTCTTTTTCATAGTATATAAGGTTATACGCTCGTGCAAAATTACACAAGTTGCCAAAGGTAAGAATTATTTTTTTAATTAACAAGAAGAAAAATACTTATTGTTTTTAGAAGTCTTTCTAAAACAGCATTTTACACACTTCTTTGACGAAGAAAAACGTAAGAACTATCGAAGCAGCAAGTTTTATGAAAACGCCTGCCAAGAAACCTAAAAACGCTCCAAATCCAGCTTTAAAAGCAAGGTTGAAAGGTTGGTTGGCAAAAAGTTCGCCAATTACGGCACCTGCGAAAGGACAAAGAATAATGCCTAACGGCCCACAGAAAAGTCCAACGAAAACGCCGATTGTGCAACCAATTGTTCCTGCACGACTACCACCAAATTTTTTCGTACCCCACGCTGGGACGATGAAGTCTAATACTTGAATAATGATGGTTGCAATCGCCCAAATTATTAGGAATTGCACACTGAAACAATGGGCATTGGTGAAATGTAAAAGTAGTACGCCGACATAACTTAAAGGTGTTCCTGGTAATCCTGGAACGAAACTTCCTAAAAGTCCGACAATCATACAAATAAATCCGATGACGATAAGAACAATGTCAATACTTTCCACGTGTTATTTCATTTTGTTTAGTTCGACAATTAAATCTTTTACACCTTCTGTTGCTTTTTTGGCGATGCAAGTTACCTCGCAAAATGTATTTGCTGGTTTGGGGTCAATAAGAAAAATAGGAGCAGTTTTGGGTACGTAATTCAATAATCCTGCTGCTGGATAAACTTGTAGCGAAGTACCAATTACAACCACAATGTCAGCCGAAGCAACAACGGGAATTGCTTGTTCAAATTCAGGTACTGCTTCGCCAAACCAAACTATGAAAGGGCGCATTTGAGTACCACCAATCTTGTCTCCAATGTTTATTTCGCCGTAACCGATGTCTTTTACCTCGGTTTTGCTTTCGTTGCAGGCTTTTGTCAGTTCGCCGTGAAGGTGAATGACATTGCTACTACCAGCCCTTTCGTGCAAATTATCAACGTTTTGCGTAACGATTGTTACGTCGAAATCTTTTTCTAATTCGGCAATTGCAAGGTGTGCGGTATTGGGTTTCTTGTCTTTCAGTCCGGTGCGTAGCATATTGTAAAAATCGAGCATTAATTTGGGGTTACGAAACCAACCATTAATGTCGGCAACATCGGCTACGTTGTAGTTTTCCCACATCCCGTCGCTATCGCGAAATGTACTGATTCCGCTTTCGGCACTTATGCCTGCTCCTGTAATAAAAACAAGTTTTTTCATAAAATTGTTCGTTTGCATACAAAGATAAAAATAAATAGAAACAAAAGTGAATAAAAAGTCTTTTTTCTCTTGTGGTGATAAATTGCTAAAATTTCAGTATTTTTGTGCGATTTTTTTGGAAAAATTATGATGAACGAAAAACAAAGGAAGTTGGATTGTCGCTATTTGCAAATGGCGCGTATATGGGCAAAAAACTCGTATTGCCAACGTCGTCAGGTGGGTGCGCTCATTGTGAAAAATAAAATGATTATTTCTGATGGTTACAATGGCACACCAATGGGTTTTGAAAATATTTGTGAAGACGAAAACGGACTTTCAAAACCATACGTTCTACATGCCGAAGCAAATGCCATTACCAAAGTTGCGCGTTCGGGCAATAGTAGCGAAGGTGCTACACTTTACGTTACTGCTTCGCCTTGTATAGAGTGTGCCAAACTCATTATCCAATCTGGTATAGTTCGTGTAGTTTATTGCGAAAAATACCGTTTGACCGATGGTATAGATTTGCTCCAACGTGCTGGTATTGAAGTAGTTTTTGTAGAAAACACTGAATGTGAATAGTTTTTTTGTAATTTTTTATATGAAAAAAGTTTTATTACCGATTTTGCTGTCGTTGGCTCTTTGTATTGGGTTGTTAATCGGCAACTTTTACGCAAATCGTGCAAACTATGCTCAACGTCAAAACGAGATGTCTTTGTTTCCGCAGTTGGGTCGCAACGACAAACTCGATGCTTTGCTTTCTCTTATCCAAAATAATTATTACGAAGATGTCAATATAGATACTGTAGTTGAGAGCGTTATTCCTGAAATTTTGGCTCAACTCGATCCTCATTCTTCATATATTCCAAAAGAAGATTTGCAAACTGTGAACGAAGACCTCGAAGGCAGTTTCTATGGCGTAGGAATTCAATTTAACATTCAAAATGATACGGTAATGATTGTGGCGGTGATAAGTGGTGGTCCGAGCGAGAGACTTGGCATTCTTCCCGGCGATCGTATTGTTGAGGTAAACGATTCTGCGTTTGTTGGAGAAAATATTACCAATGAATTGGTACTTAAAAAATTGCGAGGAAAACTCAATACAAAAGTCCGTGTGGGTATTAAAAGAAATGGCAACAAGGATATACTGAAGTTTGATATTACTCGTGCCGAAATTCCTCTCACAAGTGTTGATTCGTGGTATAAAATTGCTCCAAAAATTGGATACATAAAAGTGAGCAAATTTGGTGCAACAACCTATAATGAATTTCTCACTGCATTGTTGTCGCTCCAAAAACAAGGTTGTGCCAAATATATTATCGATTTGCGTAGCAATCCTGGTGGTTATCTTGAGGCTGCCACGGCTATGGTGAACGAATTTTTACCTAAAGGACAATTGATTGTTTATACAGAAGGTAAAACCTATCCACGTGAAAATGCCTATTCTGATGGTACTAGTTCTTGCCAAAATGCGCAAGTCGCTGTACTTTTAGATGAATGGTCGGCATCGGCAAGCGAAATTTTTGCAGGTGCTATTCAAGACAATGATAGGGGAGTGATTATTGGTCGTCGTTCGTTTGGTAAGGGACTTGTGCAAAATCAAATAGCATTCCCCGATAGTTCAGCTGTGCGATTGACGATTGCTCGTTATTTTACACCTTCGGGCAGATGTATTCAAAAACCTTTTGAACGTGGAAAATCTGCCGATTACGAGAATGATATTATGAACCGATATTTGCGTGGCGAATTTGATGCACAAGATAGCATAAAATTCAACGATTCGTTGAAATACGAAACTATCGGTGGACGTACGGTTTATGGTGGTGGTGGAATTATGCCCGATATTTTTGTGGCACGAGATACGTTGCTGAACACTGCGTACTACAATAAATTGTTAAATTTGGGTTACATTTATCAATTTTCGTTCAAATATGCAGACGAGAATCGCTCGGTATTGAAACGATACAAATCTTGGACTGAACTTACACAATATCTTAAGCAGTGCGATTTGTTGAATAAAATGGCTGATTTTGCCGAACAAAAAGGAGTGAAGAAAAATCCGTATAGTTTGGAAAAATCAAAACCATTGTTCCAAAATTTGCTCGAAGCATACATTTGTCGTGATATTCTTGGCGACGAAGGTTTTTATCCAGTGCTAAATTCTGAAGACAACACGGTGAAACGTGCTGTACAAGAGTTGGAGAAAAAAGATTAAATTTCGCTCAATTCGAGCCAACGCATTGTTTTTTCGTCAATAAGGTTTGAAACCTCGCTGTATCGTGCAGATTTTTTCACGATTTCGTCGTTAGTTAAAGAACCATCGGATAGTTCTTGTTCGATGGTTTTCTTTTCGGTTTCGAGGGTTTCAATGTCTTTTTCGAGTTGCTCAAATTCCTTTTGCTCTTTGTAAGAAAGTTTTTTCTTCTCTTTTGGTTTGCTTTCGGTTGGTGCCGATGCTTTTTGCTCGGTTTTTTCGGCACGACGTTCTTCTTGTTGCTTTGCTTCTTTCCATAGGCGAAAGTCGGTGTAATTGCCAGGGAAATCTTTGATTTTTGCATCGCCTTCAAAGTAGAGCAAATGGTCAACAACCTTGTCCATAAAGTAGCGGTCGTGCGAAACGACTATCACGCAACCTTTGAACGATTGCAAGTATTGTTCCAAAATGCTCAGCGTAACAATATCGAGGTCGTTTGTCGGCTCGTCGAGGACAAGGAAATTCGGATTTTTGATAAGCACCGTGCAGAGATAAAGCCTTCTTTTTTCGCCTCCGCTCAGTTTGTACACGTAGTTGTGTTGTGCTTGTGGCGTGAAAAGAAAATGCTCCAAAAATTGCGAAGCACTCATTCGTCTGCCACCGCCGAGGTCAATGTCATCAGCAATGTTGCGTACTACGTCAATCACTTTGGTTTGTTCGTCAAATTTCATACCCATCTGACCGTAATAGCCAAAATTAACCGTTTCGCCAATGTCGAAAGTACCACTATCTGACTTCACTTCGCCCATCAACATTCGTAAGAAAGTTGTTTTGCCAGTACCATTTCTTCCTACAATTCCTAATTTTTCGAATCTGCTGAAGTTGTAATAGAAATTGTCGAGAATTTTTAAGTCGCCAAAAGATTTGCTGATGTATTTTGCCTCAAAAATCTTATTGCCAATGTACGACGATTTTACTTCAAGTTTTACTTTATCGTCGTTGTATGTTTGTTTTGCTTTTTTCTCAGTGTCGTAAAATGCGTCGATGCGCGACTGTGCTTTTGTTCCTCGTGCTTGTGGTTGGCGACGCATCCATTCAAGTTCTCGGCGATAGAGGTTATTGGCTTTTTGCACTTCCGATGCCTCATTTTGCAGTCTTTCGTCACGTTTCTCAAGGTAGTACGAGAAATTGCCTTTGTACTGAAAAATTGTTTGTCGGTCAATCTCTATAATCTCGTTGCAAACTCGGTCAAGGAAGTAACGGTCGTGTGTAACAATCAGCAAAGTCATTGTGCTGTTTCGCAAAAAATCTTCGAGCCATTCTACCATTTCAAGGTCGAGGTGGTTGGTGGGTTCGTCAAGTATCAGCAAATCTGGTTCGGTAATAAGCGCATTTGCCAAAGCCACACGTTTTATTTGTCCGCCCGAAAGTTCTTCTATTGGTTGCTCAAGGTTGTGAATGTTCAGTTTGCCAAGAATTTGCTTCACTTTTGTTTCAAAATCCCAAGCGTGTAGCATATCCATTTTGGCAAGAACTTCATCGAATTTATCGTTTTGTATGCCTTTTTCTTGTAGTTGAATTAGTCGTTCGTACTCGGCAATGGTGTGCACTACATCGTTGTTGCTCTGAAAGCAAGCATCAAGTACGTTGCTTCCACTTGTGTATTGTGGCGCTTGTTCCAAAATGCTTACTCGCAGATCTTTACGAAACGAGATTGTTCCTTCGTCGTAACTTTCTTTACCTGCAATAATGTTGAGTAGGGTAGTTTTGCCCATACCATTTTTGGCAATGAGTGCAACCTTTTGTCCTTCGCTGATGCCGAAAGAAATATTTTGGAATAATATTTTTTCGCCAAACGATTTGGTAAGATTCTCTATTTGCAAGTAACTGACCACGATTTTCTTTTTTTTCGGGCACAAAGTTAATTATTTATGCTTGACTATACTTTGAATATTCAAAATAGTTGCGTAATTTTACAATGACTAATATGTTTGAATATGGAAGACACTACGAAGCAAAAAAAAGATAATGTGTTACTTAATCTTTGTTGTAGCATTATTATTCCCATTATTATACTTTCAAAATTTTCAAAACCCGAATATTTAGGTGCGACATACGGATTGATAATCGCACTTTGTTTCCCACTTGGATATGGAATTTATTATTACATAAAGACAAGAAAATCTAATTTTATTTCCATTCTTGGTTTTGTCAGTATTTTGCTGACGGGCTCAATAGGTTTGCTGAATTTGCCGTCGGAGTGGATTGCCTACGAGCGTGCTATGATTCCTTTTTTGATAGGTGTGGCAGTACTTGTAAGTTTGAAAACAAAATATCCTCTTGTGCGTACATTTTTGTACAACGATGCAATTTTTGACGTGGAAAATATCAACAAAAAGTTGGAAGAAAAAGGAAACGTAAAATTGTTCGAAAAACAAATGAGTCGTTCGTCGGTATGGTTGGCACTCACGTTTTTCGTTACTGCGATTGTCAATTTTGTAGTGGCAAAAATTGTAGTTGTTCACGCCACAGGGACTGCCGAATTTAATGCCGAATTGGCAAAAATGAAATTGATTAGTTTGGGTGTTGTTGCCATACCTTCAACCATAGCGTTGTTTTTCATTTTGCAATATCTGCTCAAATCGTTGCAAAAACTTTCCGACATTCCTATGGACGACCTATACGCTCCAGCCCTCAGGGAGAAGATGAAATAGAATATAGCATATTGTGAAGAGTTGAGAGAAATTTTAACGATTAAACGAATAAATACTTGCTTCCTATATTAGTTGTTAATTGTTTATTATTCATTCTTTTTTCTATCTTTGTACTTCCATTTCGCCAATGTGACTTTAATGTGAGTAAAATTTCTAATCCATTGGGAATTATATAATTAGATAATTAAAAAATTAGATATACAATGAAAAAAATTATTGTTCTTGATTTTGGTGGTCAGTATGCCCACCTGATTGCAAATAGAGTTCGCCGTTTGGGTGTGTTCACTGAAATTCATTCGCCAAATGCCCCTGTAGAAGAGTTGGCTGGTGCAAGTGGCATTATTTATAGTGGTGGTCCATCAAGTGTTTATGCCGAAGATGCACCAGAATATAATCCCGAGATAATAAATATTCCAGTTCCAAAACTTGGTATTTGTTATGGTCATCAACTTTTGGCGCAGCAATTGGGTGGTACGGTTACTCCAGGCAAAGTGAAAGAATATGGTATTGCCGATTTGCAGTTGGTAGAAAAAGAACATCCTTTGTTGAAAGAAATTCC
>DCHK01000035.1 GCA_002315615.1 Bacteroidales bacterium UBA1754
ATTTTCCGGGACCTGACTTTTTGAACGGCATTGCACTTTTTGACTCGCCACTCAGTTTTGACGAACTAAATACCAAACTAAAAGACATCGAAACGCAAATGGGGCGCACTGCGGAAGACAAAAAAGCAGGCATAGTTCGTATTGATATAGACATTATTATATATAATGGCGAAAAGTATAAAGACGACTACAAAAGGCCATATTTCCAACCATTACTAATCTCTATTGCGACAAAAAAAATATGAATATCTGCAAATACATACTGAAAAAACTTAATTGGAGATACGAAATCAACATAGATGAAATTCCACAAAAATGCGTCATTTGCATTGCACCACACACGAGCAATTGGGATTTTGTATTTGGAAAATTGGTGTATTGTGCAATGGGTAAAAAATCGTATTTTTTGATAAAAAAAGAATGGTTATTTTTCCCCGTTTCACTCGTACTAAAACCAATGGGTGCAATAGGCGTGAACCGCAGTAAACACAATTCCATCACCGACCAAGTGGCTGAAAAAATTCGCAGTGGCGAAATCACGCAAATCGGCATTACACCCGAAGGCACGCGAAAGAAAAACACCGAATGGAAAAAAGGTTTCTACTACATTGCCAAAAAAGCCAATGTACCTATTGTATTGGCTGGTTTCAATTACGAGAAAAAGAAAGTGATTTTTGGGAAAACACTCATCCCAACCGACGACGAAAACGCTGATTTTGAAATCATTAAAAACTACTACAAAACTGCCGACATAGTAGCAAAACATCCCGAACTTTTTGCAATTTGAACATCGTAGAAAAAATAGCAATTGTGTACATTGTCACTGTCAACGTCATTACATTCGTACTTTTCGGCATTGACAAGTTGAAAGCCAAGAAATCAAAATGGCGAATTTCGGAATTTACGCTACTGAGTTTCGCTTTTTGTGGCGGAAGTTTAGGTGCACTTGCAGGAATGAAAGTTTGGCATCACAAAACGAATCACAAGAAATTCACTATTCTCGTTCCAATCTTTTTCGTTTTGTTTTTGTTTGCCTGTTTTTGGTTGCTCACTTATGCACACGCTTTTCGTTGCTACTTATAAAATCTTTCCAACTTTTATATTTACTTGCCACAACAGGATTGTTAGTCTGCAAAAAATGACAATAAGCAGCGCCGAGAGCATCGGTAGCATCAAGTTGCGGAATCATCATTTCTTCGGGAATTTTAAGGAAACGACGCAACAAATCTGCCACTTGTTCCTTACTTGCTTTTCCGTTTCCAGTGATTGACATTTTAATTTTTAGCGGTGCGTATTCGTTGATAGAAAGTCCTTTAGTCAATGCAGCAGAAATTGCCACGCCTTGCGCACGACCAAGTTTAAGCATAGACTGCACATTTTTACCAAAAAATGGAGATTCTATCGCTAATTCGGTTGGGTGAAATTCATCAATGAGCGAAACGATAGAATTAAAAATTGTATGCAATTTTTGATATGGGTCGTCGCATTTTTTCATATTCAACACGCCCATCGTAATGAGTTCTGGTTTATTGTTCTCTATTTTCAACACACCATAACCCATCACCAATGTACCAGGGTCAACACCAAGAATTGTACGCATAGATAATTATGAATTTTGAATTATGAATTATGACCAAAGGGAATAATTCATAATCATCGACCGACTGGGAGATAATTTTGAATTACCCTTAACTCTCATCTATTAACTATTAACTCTTTACTCAACTTCACTTCTTTCAGTTCGCTGACGAAAAGCAAAACTTTATCGCCAAAATTTACAGAAATCTCTTTTGAAATATTTGGCAAAATCTCTGCATTCCATTCGCTTTCGTTATTCTCTACTTGCAACGAAAATGTTTGCGTACCAGGTTGTTGTTGAGATTGCACTTTGTACAATTTTGGAGTAAAATTTTTCATCGTAGGTGCAAAATTTCGCATCCACGAAACAAATTTCACTGCCACCGCATCATCCACGAAAAAAGAAGTTACAAGCATTTTGTTTAATTTTGAATTAAGATGGTTATTTCAATACAAACTTTTCGGCAACTGCGAGCGAATCGATTTTGCCGACATCGAGCAATTGTAAATCTTTACCAACAAATGCAGAAATGTTATGTTTCTGACATTCTGCCAAATAAAAATCCGTTATGGAGAATTTTCCTTGCCAATGATCTTGCTCCATCACATCAAAAATGCGTGGCGAAACAACGTGAATACCCGAAAACGCAAATTTTTCATATATAGAAACATCAATGTCTGTTCGAGGTTTCGTTTCGCCCGTTTTCACATTCACCCAACCTTGCAACAAGTTTTCTATAAAAAGCAAATAACGACTTGATTCTCTTTCACTTACAAGCAATGTCGCCAACGATTCATTTTGTTTTGCTTGCGCATAAAAATTAGCCACATCAAGATTTGAAAGTATATCGACATTATGAATAAGAATTGGCTCGTTGCCATCAAAAAAATTCTTTGCTTTGAGTATTCCACCACCCGTTTCGAGCAACTCGTCGCTTTCGTCGGAAATGTCAATTTTCACGCCAAAATTATTATTCTCCGCCAAAAAACGTATTATTTGGTCTGAAAAATGATGAACATTAACTACCAAATGGTCGAAACCTGCGTTTTTCAATTTCAAAACAACGTGTTCCAAAAGTGGTTTCCCGCAAATGGGAATCATCGCCTTTGGCATTGTATCGGTAAGCGGTTTGAGGCGTGTGCCAAGTCCCGCAGCAAAAATCATTGCACGCATGAGAATTATGAATTATGAATTTAGAATTTTGAATTGAGATTTGAAAGACATTCGACTTTAGACACTTAAACGATTAAACACCTGTTCTTTGCCTTGTTCGCGATGGACAAGATGCACCTCAACGCCAAATTTTTTATGAATATATTCAGCCACGTGTTGCGCCGAGTACACCGAACGATGCTGTCCGCCTGTGCAACCAAACGAGAACATTAAATGCGTGAAACCACGCTCCATATATCGCCTGACGTGGTCTGACGCCAACGTGTAAATCGGTTCGAGGAAACGAAAAATTTCGCCATCATTTTCCAAAAAATCAATTACAGGTTTGTCAAGTCCCGTAAGTTGCTTGTACTGCTCGTAGCGACCAGGATTATGCACCCAACGGCAATCGAAAACATAACCACCACCATTGCCCGACTCATCTTGCGGAATACCTTTTTTGTACGAAAAACTGAACACATCAACCACCAACGGCGATTTTTCGGGCAAAGGTTGCGCCTTAAACTTATCTAACGCACACATTTGCAACAAAATACTATGCAAACAAGTATATTCTGTAAAATTATTTTGCAACAAATCTGACAAATTTTGAATTGCTGGTGGAATGCTTTCTAAAAAGTGCGATTTCCGTTCAAAAAATCCTCTATATCCGTATGCGCCAAGCACTTGCAATAATCTGAACAATACAAATAATTTCAGTTTTTTATCAAAATATGTACGATTCAGTTTTAGATATTTTTGCAATTCGTCAAAATAAACATCAACCAAATGCTGACGCAAAGAATCGCTTAAATTTGCCTTTGCTTGCCAAAGAAAAGATGCCACATCATAAAAAATCGGTCCTTTTCGTCCACCTTGATAATCGATAAAATAAGGTTCGTTGTTAAAAATCATCACGTTGCGCGACTGAAAATCACGATAAAGAAAAGTGCAAGTTCTATCTTGCAACAAATCGTTTTTCAAAAGGTCGAAATCGTTTTCGAGCAATTCTTCCGAAAAATAAATGCCCGATGGTTTCAAAAAACTATATTTAAAATAATTCAAATCCCACATCACAGTGCGTTCGTTGAATTCTTTTTGCTGATAGCAAACCGAAAAATCGAGATTTTTGGCACCTTCAAACTGAATTTTTGGCAACACACGAATAGTTTTTTCGAGCATTCTTATTTCAGTTTCGGAAAAATTACCACTTGCACGACCATTTTTTATATAGTCGAAAAGTGAGAGATTTCCCAAATCTTGCTGAAAATAGCAATTGTGGTCGTCCGACACCCAAAGCACTTTTGGAACAGGCAAACCTTGCGCTAAAAAATGCATCGAAAGTTGCAAAAAAGAATCGTTTTCTTCGTGCGACTCTCCTTTCACAAAAATGAGTGATTGGCTATTTCCTTTCCATCTTTCGTACACACGATTTGAGCCCGAACCCGTTATTTTTTCGACCGTAGAAAGTTGCTCACTCGTAAGTTTTTCGAATATATCTTGATAATTTTCCATATTGAATTTTTCTAACATTTACACTTTTCAAAATTCCACAACAACCATTACTGGAAAATGGTCTGACGGCACACGCGCTTCCGATGGATAAAGCGAATATTCCTTGGGGAAATCGGGTGCTTGAAAACCTTCTGCCGAGACTTTTACACGATACGTGTCGGTAAGAATACCATACTTCAGCACTTTTATTGGCGAAGTAACAAGTATGTGGTCAATTCTGCTCTCGGTAAGCAATGTTGCATTAAAACCATTGAAAGTTCCATTCGTTGCGTAATGTTGTTGAGCGATTTCATAAGAATCAGAAAGAACATCGTTATCTGTCAAAATTCTATACGCTTCGCTACGTTGGTCAACATTCAAATCGCCCGTAAAAATCGCAGGATATTTCCTATTTTTCGCTATGGTTGAAAGAATGAGTTTTGCACTTTCTTGTCGCGCCACCACACCACGATGGTCGAAGTGCGTATTGTAGAAATAGAACTTTTTTCCAGTGGACAAATCTTTGAAAAATGCCCAAGTGCAAATTCGAGGCAACATTGCGTCCCAACCAACATTTGGAGCATCGGTATTTTGCGAAAGCCAAAACGTACCACTATCCAATAATTTTAGTCGCTCAACCGAATAAAAAATGGCAGAAAATTCACCTTTTTCTTTCCCATCTTCTCGACCGACGCCAACATAATCGTACCCCGTAAGCATACGTTTCAAATCTTGCAATTGTTCGTAAGTAGCCTCTTGCGTACCAAAAACCTCAAAACCGTGAAATTTAATAAGTTGCGCCACATACACACTACGCTGACTCCAAGCATTTCCTGCAATAGAATCTTTCGCGTTTTTATATCGCAAATTGTACGTAGCAACCGTCAAATTTTGCGCCGAAACCACAATATTGAACAGCAAAAAAAAGAGTAAAAATCTCGTTTTCATTTCTTCAAAAATCAATTCTTACAAAAGTAAGAAAAAATTTTAGAAATCTTTTCCTTATCTTTGCACACAAAATTGTCAATTTACACTTTGTGAAAAAATATCTATCTATCCTACTCTATTGTTTGTTTTTGTGCAACCAAGCGCTTTTTTCGTCAGAAAAAAAATCGCAATTGGTAAAACAAAACGCAACTTCTATTGATATTATTGACACTTTAAACAACGACTCTGCAAAGCACAACAAACTGCCCGAAATTGAGGAAAAAATACGTGTTTGGACAATTTCTGAAATAACAGGAGATATTGAAAAATCCGAACTCGACACCGCATTTATTAACTTTAACCAGACCTCGACAGACGAATGTTACGACATTGCCAACTCGTGGTTGGGGAATATGGGTTCGCCAATGCAATCGAAGATTTTTTTCAACAGAAAAGACGAATCTTATTTTATTTTTTCGCACCCATACGCCAACTATATGCAAGATGCTAAAGACGTGCAGTTTTTCGACACAAAAACACCATTTTCTTCAATTGCATACTATCGTGCTGGACCTTCGTACGGACGCGAAGAACGACTGAAAGCACGATTTGCGGTGAGTGTTACGCCAAAATTCAGTTTTGGATTCAATGCCGACTATATTTATGGTAGAGGAATGTACATCGCCCAATCGACCAAAGACGTTATCGGAAATTTTTGGATGGGATACAGAGGCAAAAAATACATTTTTCACGCCGTTACGGGACTTAACCATTTCAAAAATTATGAAAATGGTGGCATAAAAAACGACTCGGTTGTTTTGTACCCCGAACTTCAACCTACACGCATCAAGGCACAGAATATGGAAGTGAATATTGGTGCGGAGAAAAAAGCGCAGACAAATCTTCAAAACCAATATGTACTTTTTACCCAAAAATTCCGTACAGGTAAAAGCGAGATAAATACCGAAGATTCCACCGAAACATTTATTCCAATTATCAACTTCATCCACACGGCGAAATACGAGCACAATCAAAGAAAATATAGCGAAGACGACACTACATCTTTTTACATCGGTCAGTTCAATCGCCAAATCATTCTTTGCGATTCGCTCACACGCGACAAAGTCGGTTATCATTCTTTGTCCAACACTTTAGGCGTAGAACTTACCGAAGATTTCAACAAAAAAGGCAAATTTGGACTGACAGGATATGTTACGCACGAATACACAAAATACCAATATTTTGCCGATAAAAAATTTCACTACACAAGTGATAACGACCTTGTTGTAGGTGGTATTCTATCGAAAAACAACGGACAACACTTTAACTACAACGCATCGGGCGACGTATTTGTTTATGGCGAACGAATAGGCGAATTTAACCTATCGGGGAATATTGCCACAAATTTCAATGTCGGCAAAAAGAATTTGGAACTTTCTGGACGCGTATTTTTCAAAAATGCAACTCCAAATAGATTCATTCAGCACTACGAATCGAATTATTTCACTTGGGATAACGAGAATTTCAAAAACGAAAAGAAATTACATTTCGATGTGCGTTTCGGCATTCCACAATGGCATTTATGGTTGAAAGGCGGTGCCGAAAATATTACAGATTTCATCTTTTTCAATACAAAAGCCGTACCCGAGCAATACGATAAAAACATACAAGTTGCATCGCTCACGCTACGCAAAGATTTTCACGTGTGGTTGCTACATCTCGAAAATGAATTTACTTATCAAAAATCGAGCCACGAAGATGCTTTGCCATTGCCAGAACTGACGACTTACAACAACCTCTATTTTATGACCACCATTTTCAAGGTGTTGACATTCCAAATAGGAGGCGAACTGCATTACCACACGGCATACAAGGCACAAACATACAATCCAGCAACGGGATTATTCTATAATTCTGACAAAAAAATCGGGAACTACCCGATTCTTAATGTTTATGCCAACGTTCATTTGAAGCGCGTAAGATTCTTCGTAATGTATTACCACTCCAACTTCAACTTTTCCGACAACAATTACTTTAGCACAGCAAGTTATCCTATCAATCCAGGAATGCTAAAACTCGGACTTTCGTGGAATTTCTACGATTAAAATCGTTTATTTCTCGCTCCAATCACCATTTGATTTGATAAGTTCAATCAACTTATCTACGGCTTCGGCTTGGTCGATATTTTTCTCGACGCAAACTTGCTTTTTGTACAAACTAACCTTACCACGCGCAGCACCTACGTAACCATAATCTGCATCAGCCATTTCGCCAGGTCCATTCACAATGCAACCCATAATGCCAATTTTAAGGTTCGTTACATTGGCAGTTTTCTCTTTTATTTGTTTAATCACTTCCTGCAAATCGTACAGAGTACGTCCACAACCAGGACAAGAAATATACTCGGTGCGAGTAACACGACGATGTGCAGCCTGCAATATCGAAAAAGCAGTAGAATTAACTGCTTGCGAAGAAATATTTCCTTCGTTTTGAATAAAAACGCCGTCTGCAAATCCATCGATTAGCAACGCGCCACAATCGACAGACGCTTTTAACTGCAACGTTTCAATATCCGTTTCATTGTATCTGCGACAAATAACCACAGGATTTTTGCAACCTTTTTCTTCCAACAATTTAAAGAAAATGCGTTGCTCTAAAACGGGATTAGACGTTTCGGTCTCAAGCAAATATACGAAATTATCGTTTTTAACAAATTTGCACTTACTCAAACTGGTACGAACAAAACAATTTGTATTTTCATTTTCCTCATTATCAACTACTTGATATTCAGAACCATTTTGAGCAACAAATTTATCATTTTGAATAACAAAATCAGGTTTAGGCTTTAATTGCTCAAAACTTTGGGCAATCACAATAGGTTTTTGATTGCCACCAATGCCACAAACTTCCACCGTCGTGCGATTGCATTTGTTCAAATTTTCCACCTCAACATCAAATGTAGCATTCGAAAATATGCTAATATAATCGACCAACTTACGTGTTACGGGAATTTCATTCTCGGGAGCCTCGCTTAGCGAAACGCGAATTGTGTCGCCAAGACCTTCTGCCAAAAGTGTGCCGATACCAACTGCCGATTTTACACGACCATCTTCGCCATCGCCCGCTTCGGTAACGCCAAGATGCAAAGGAAAATACATATTTTCTTTTGCCATTGTTTCTGCCAAAAGTCGCACGGTACGCACCATTACAACGGTGTTAGACGCCTTAATGGATATAACTACATTTAGAAAATTTTCATCGCGACATACGCGCAAAAATTCCATACACGACTCCACCATTCCCTCGGGCGTATCACCATAACGATTCATAATTCTATCGGAAAGCGAACCGTGATTGACGCCGATACGCAAAGCAGTTTTGTGATTTCTACAAATATCGAGCAAAGGCAAAAGGCGTTCGCGTATCTTTTTCACTTCGGCAAGATATTCCTCGTCGGTGTAATCAATTTTTTTGAACGTACGAGCGGGGTCAACAAAATTACCAGGATTGATGCGCACTTTCTCGACATACTGAGCAGCAATTTCTGCCACTTTCGGATTGAAATGTATATCTGCCACCAACGGCACATTGCAACCTTTTGCGTGCAATTCATTCTCAATATTCAGCAAATTTTCTGCCTCACGCGGACCTTGTGCCGTAAGTCGCACAATATCGCCACCTTTCGCCACTATGCGTTCTATTTGTTCTACACACGCTGCGGTATCGGTCGTAGCAGTATTTGTCATCGATTGCAATGCGATGGAATTTTCTCCTCCAATTTGCACATTGCCAATTTGTACAGTATTCGTTTTGCGTCGTTGATATTGCATTATTTTGATTTTATTAAAATTGTTCAAAGTTATTCATTTTTTAACAAATTTAATTGGATAATTCATAACTTTGTTTTTCGAATATGATACAAGATTTTTTAGCACCCAAAATAATCGCCCAACTCCCTTTCGAGCCGACTGAGCAACAAACGGAACTTATCAAGGAAATATCATCGTTTCTATTCTCACGAGAAAGCAACGAGATTTTTCTTTTGCGAGGTTTTGCTGGAACAGGAAAAACATCCATCATCAGTGCTTTGGTCAAAGCATTGGCAGAACTACAACAAGACTTTCTGCTTTTAGCACCAACAGGACGCGCAGCAAAAGTTTTTTCGGCATATTCTGGATATTCGGCTTTCACTATTCACAAAAAAATTTATCTGCAACAAAACGATGGCTCGTTCTCATTGGGCTACAACAAACACAAAAATGCACTTTTCATCGTAGATGAAGCATCAATGATTTCAAATTCGGCACAAGACGGACAAAACCCCTTTGGTAGTGGTCGCTTGCTCGACGATTTGATTGAATTTGTGCACAATGGCGACAATTGCCGTCTGCTATTTGTGGGCGACACTGCACAACTTCCACCAGTGATGAAAGACTACAGTCCGGCACTCGAGAAAGCAGAACTTGAAAGTATGGGATTTGCGGTATGCGATTTTCTTTTGACTGACGTGGTTCGACAATCGAAAGAAAGTGGCATTTTGTACAACGCCACCCTTTTGCGTATGCAAATTGCAGAAGAAAATTTCTTAAAAAAACCGAAATTAGAACTAAATGGTTTTGCCGACATAGAAAACCTCAGTAGCGAATTTGTAGAAGAAAAACTGCAAGACTCCTATCGCGAAGTCGGCGAAAACGAAACGATAATCGTAACCCGCTCAAACAAACGTGCCAACATCTATTCCAACGGAATACGAAGTAAAATTTTGTATAAAGAAGATGAACTTACAAGCGGAGATTTGCTAATTATCACGAAAAATAATTATTTTTGGGCAAAAGATTATAAAAATATCGACTTTATAGCCAATGGCGACATTGCCGAAATTGTAAGAATCAGGAAATACTACGAAATGTACGATATGCGTTTTGCCGATATTACACTGCGACTTACCGACTACGATACCGATATAGATGCACGCATTCTGCTTGACACGCTTCACGCCGACACGCCTGCCAAAATAACGGAAATAAACAAAAAACTTTTTGCTAACGTGCAAGAAGATTATATGCACATTCCCAACCAACGCAAACGAATAAAAGAAATGCGCAACGACCCATATCTAAACGCAATTCAAGTGAAATTTGCATACGCCATCACTTGCCACAAAGCGCAAGGCGGACAATGGGAACACGTGTACATCGACCACGGAAATATCCGCGAAGAATTGATGGATATACAATATTACAGATGGCTTTACACCGCCCTGACGAGAGCGACAAAAAAAGTGTATCTTATCAATTTTGAAAACGAGAATAATAAATAACAACCAAAACAGAAATATATGAAAAAAGTTCTATTCATTGCACTCTCCACCGTTTTGTTTTCGTGCGTGAACAACGACTACGACGACATACAAAACACCAACGGAGACATCTCGCTGAAAGGAATGCAACTTGTCGCTCCACTTGGAACAATCAATTGCAACGTGGACGATGTTATGAAACGATTCGACGTGAAAGAAATGTCAATCAACAAAGACACACTTGCGGCGATTTACAAAAAAGACTACGATTTTGCCATTCCCGAAGAATTTATCAACATACAAAACTCTCCTTTCTCATTCGACGCAGGAAGTGGTAAAAATTTTGAAAAAAATTGCAATTACATCATCGCATTTGCTCCAAGTGGTTGGGAAATTGACCGACTAAATGCAGAAAACACCACACTGCACATCGAAGTCAATTCCAAAATCAGCACAAAAGCAACACTAAAACTTACTTTCCAAAACGGACCGACTTTTGAGCAAAATATTGACATTGACGTACAAAACGGAACTACCACAAAAGACATTGCAGTAGTACCTCTATCAATTTTCAAATTGAAGAAAAAACCTACTATTCTCTTTAATCAGTTTGTATTGCCATTCAAAGCAGAATTGATTACAGAAAATAGCACTACCATCGAAAAAGACGATATTACTTTCAGTTTGAAATTTACAGATTTCTTCCCAAAAATTGTTTGGGGAAATTTTGAGAATATCAGTTTTGAAAAGACTGATGACATTACGCTTAAACTAATGAACCACATTTCGTCGCAAAGTAAAATTGCGTTCAAAAACCCAACCATTACTTGCGATATTACAAGTTTCATCGGCACACCTACCGTGATGCACATAAACGAACTTTATGCCAAACAAAAAAACGGTGAAGGTCGCAGATATGCCGATTTTAACGGAAATAAATCATACGACATCAATATAGATGCTTCGCCATCTATTTACGATTCCGTACAAAAAACAGTAGTTTTTGATGACAAACTTGGTAAAATTGACCAATTCATTACACTCGACTTTTTGCCGAATAAAATATATTACAACTTTACGTTGGGAGCGAAAAACACCGAACAAGAGCAATTTTTCGATGCAAGCAAAATATTCAGATTTGGCATCAAAGTAAGAATACCTTTTGTGCTCGATGGAAAATCGTCAATGATTAGCGAAGATACGCTAAAACTCGACCTAAGCGGCATTGAACAAGACAAAGTAAAAATTAAGCAAATCGTTTTCCGCACGCAAGTAGAAAATGGCATTCCCGTAAACATTGATGTACAACTGACAATGCTCGACAAAGACTACAAACCTTTGCCCGAAATTCCAACAAAAACAAGAACCGTAAAAGCCGCACCATCTGACATTCACGGCAAAGCGATAGGCACTACGAAAGACGAAATTTATTTAACTTTCGAGGAAGACGAATTGGATGATGTGAACAAAATTGCCTACATAAAAGTGGAAACGCTTTCGCGTGGAGGCGAAGGCAACGAGGAGATATGGCTTGAAAGCACCTATTCTGCCCAAATTAAGACAGATATTTTTGCTAAATTTGACTTAAATTTTTAGGAGGACAAGACGATGAAAAAGACAATTTTATACATTTTTGCCTCCTTATTGGCAAGCATTGCTACGGCACAAGTGAACACGCTCTATTATATGGAAAACAACCCTTTGAGACATCATTTGAATCCTGCTTTCCAACCAATACAAAAAGTTTACGTTGACCTACCTATTGTCCCGACAATTTATGCAAACACAAGCAATAATTCGTTGCGACTGTACGATGTGGTTTATCCTAAAATGATTAACGGCAAAATGCAGAATATCACATTTTTACATCCCGAAGGAAATGTAGATAATTTTTATAATCAACTAAAAAACTACACCACCATAAATACCGAAGCAAGTGTAGATATTTTGCAATTCGGATGGCGTCGAGACAAAGGATATTACACTTTTGGACTATCAGAGCGAGTTGAAGTGTACGGAAACATTCCAAAAGATTTGGCAAAATTGGCACTTTACGGAACAAAAGATTCTGTCGGCATCAACAATCACGATTTGAAAAGATTTGGCGTGAAATCGCAAGCATTCACCGAATTTGCATTGGGCTACTCACGCCAGATTGACGAAAAATTGACAGTCGGTGCAAAGGCGAAATTTTTAATCGGTCAGGCAAATGCCACACTGAAATTCAAAGAACTGAGACTAAATGCAGGACGCGACTATTGGGAAATCGAGGCAGATGGACAGGCAAATGCTTCTATTCCAGGAGCAACCTATAGCATAGACAACGACAACAACATTGATGACGTAGATATAAACATAAAGAAATGGCAAGATTTCTTGAATGGATATGGTGCATCTTTTGACCTCGGCGCAACCTATTCTCCTATTGAGCATCTCACGCTGTCGGCATCGGTGCTCGATTTAGGATTTATCCGTTGGCGCAAAAGTATGGCAAATATCCCAGTAGATGGAGAATATCGCTTTGCGGGAATTGACTACGACGTAAAAGACCGATATACAAAATGGTGGGAAAAATATTGGAAGGAATTTCGCGACACAATGCACTATACCACAACCAAAGAAAAATACAACTCAATGTTGTCGGCAAAAGTGCTTGTCGGAGGTGAATATGGCATTGTGAACGACAAAATAAAATTCGGTGTATTGTCAAAAACTACCATTTACAACTACCATTTGCTCGAAGATTTTACTGTTTCAGCCAATTTTCTCCCTAAAAATTGGTTCAATGCCAACGTAAGTTATTCGCTTGTTTGCAATCAGTACAGCACCTTCGGACTTGGATTGGGTGCACGACTCGGCATTTTCTATCTTTATTTTGCTGGCGACTATATGCCAACACAATTCACACCACAATACATACCGTACAAATCGAAAAAAGTGAACGCGGAGTTTGGTGTACTGCTCACTTTTTGCAATCGTGAAAAGAAAGCGAAAAACGAACAAAGCAAAGATGCACAAAACGAGTTAGAACCACTCACCATAGCCGCTTCTACAATGAATGATAGTTACAATCCGAACGAAGAAAAAACCGATGATGAAGAACTGATAATTCAGGACGAAGAATCTTCTCAAGAATAATAAACAAATCAACGAAATTCACAAATTTTATTAGTACATTTGCAAAATTAAATTTGAAATTGACAATATGGAATATATTTCCTGTTACATACACAAGTTTCCCGCATTTGTAATACTATTTTCGTTTTTGGTAGGGTGGATTTTGATGCCGTATGTATTAAAAATTTCCAAGAAAAAAGAGATGGTTGTACGTCCCAACCACCGTACTGCTCATAACGGAGACATTCCAAATGTAGGTGGCATTTGTACAGCATCTGCTTTTCTTATCACTTTTTTAATTTCAAATTTATTTTACAATTTTTCCATTTCGGCATATCTTTTCCTTGCGGGATTATACATCATTTTCCTTGTTGGTTTTTTCGATGATATTCTCGACTTCACGCCAATGCAGAAAATAAACGGCGAACTTATTTCTGCCTTTATTTTAATAGTTTTGGCAGATGTACGACTCACAAACTTATATGGAATTTTTGGCATTTACGAACTTACTGGCGTTTGGGGAAATATTTTCAGTTACGGATTGTCATTTTTCGTATTTTTACTCATTCTAAATGCCATAAATCTTATTGACGGCGTCGATGGTTTGGCGACTGGCATTGGCATAGAAGCCTGTCTTTGTTTGGCTATATTTTTCCAACTAAGAGGATTTATGCCCGAAGCAATTATAGCATATTTGCTAATTGGCTCGTTGGCAATTTTCTTCATTTACAACGTATTTGGGAATAACTCAAAAATATTTATGGGCGATTCCGGTTCGCTTTTATTGGGTTATGTGATTTATACGCTTATATGCCGTTTTTGCGAAGAAGCACAAACTTTTGCAGCACCTGCCATTTCAATCTGCATTTTGGCAGTGCCACTATTCGATGTTATTCGCGTCATCATCACACGACTAAAGCAACACAAACCTCCATTTCAAGCCGACAAAAACCACGTGCATCATTTATTGCTATCGCTCGGTTTGAAACACAAACACGTAACATATATTTTAATCACCGTAAATACTACTTTCACTGCTTTTGCACTCATTTGTCGCCATTGGAGCAATTTGCTCATCATTGGAATAGCAACTGCAATGGCAATAGTTTATACGGTATTTCTTTGGCGATTGGTAACAACGCACAAATGTAAAACTGACAATCAATTAAATTCGGGAAAAGATGAAAAATAAAATCGCAAGCATTCTGCAAGAAATTGAAAATCTAAAAGCGAAAAACAGCGAAGAACTTGAAAACCTTCGTATTAAATACCTTAGCAAAAAAGGTGAAATATCTAATCTTTTCAACGATTTCAAGAATGTTCCAAACGAGCAGAAACGCGAAATCGGTCAATTACTGAACGAACTAAAAAACAAGGCACAAGATAAATTCAACGAACTAAAAGAACAATTAGGAAATTCTGGTAATGTTCGAGAAAAACTTGATTTGACACGTACTGCCGACAGCGTATCTCTCGGCACACGTCATCCTCTTTCGTTGGTAAAAAATGAAATTATCGACATTTTTGCACGTCTTGGTTTTGTTATTGCCGAAGGTCCTGAAGTTGAAGACGATTGGCACGTATTTTCCGCATTGAATTTTGCACCAAACCACCCTGCTCGCGATATGCAAGATACATTTTTTGTAGAACAAAATCCTGACATTGTTTTGCGTTCGCACACTTCTTCGGTACAAACTCGCGTGATGGAAAAAAATCAACCACCAATTCGCATTATTTGTCCAGGACGTGTATATCGCAACGAAGCAATTTCGTATCGCGCACATTGCTTTTTCCACCAAGTAGAAGCACTTTATATCGACAAAAACGTTTCGTTTGCCGACTTGCGTCAAGTGTTGCTTTATTTTGCAAAAGAAATGTTCGGCGAAGACACCGAAATTCGTTTGCGTCCGTCATATTTCCCATTCACCGAGCCAAGTGCCGAAATGGATATTTCTTGCAAAATTTGTGGAGGCAAAGGATGTCCGTTCTGCAAAGGTACAGGTTGGGTAGAAATTCTCGGTTGCGGTATGGTTGACCCTAATGTGCTCGACAACTGTGGCATCGATAGCAAAGTGTATTCTGGTTACGCTCTTGGTATGGGAATTGAGCGAATTACCAACCTAAAATATAGAGTAAAAGACTTACGAATGTTCTCCGAAAACGATGTTCGTTTCTTGGAAGAATTTGAAGCAGGAGCAATCTAAATTATTTTTGCCGTGAAAAAGACATTGTTTTTTATTGGTCTATCAATACTTGTTTTGACAAGTTGCCACAATAATAAAAACAACATCAAATCTATTTTAGAGATTAGTGTTGCAACAGTCTCTAATGTAAGCAACGAGGTAAGCATAAACTTGGCTAACCCTGGCGATATTTGTCCGGTAAGCATGCCTTTCAATACAAAAAAAGATTTTGACAAAAACGGCAACTTAATCCAAGAAATTATATACACAACCGACGCCACAGTAAGCAGTGCTGTAAAGTACGAATACTATGGCGATTTGGAAACAAAAAAAATCACCTATTCTGCCACTGGAAGCGAAGAAGAATCAATCGTTTCGGAATACGAGAAAGGCAAACTTTCAAAATCAACGCACTACACGCCTTTTGGCACAGTGAGTATGCGCGACGAGTACACATACTTGGGCAACCAAACTACACAAACCACTTTCGACGAAAACAACAATTGTTTTATGAAAGTGCGCTCTACTTTCGACAATGACGGAAACAAGACACTTGACGAATACGAAATTTTCGGTACCCAAACTACCACTTCGTACAAATACAACAACGAAAAACTACTGATAGAGCAAAAAGACGGCGATGGTACAGTTTGGAATTTCAACTACGACAAAAATGGTAATATAACCGAGAAAAAAGGCACTTTCGTCGATGGTTCTTCATCTACCGAAACCTACGATTACAAATACAACGAGCACAACGATTGGATTGAAAAAAATTGCTATTACGATGGAACTCTAATCTACAAAACGAAGAGAGAAATTGAATATTACAAATAGTCTATTTGAAGCGATTTTTCTACATATTGCTCATATTTTTCACTGTATTTGATTCTTCGGCAAAAAAAACCGAAGCAAAACACATAATCAAATACAACACCACGACAGTTTACGAAGATAGGACTTTCAAAACAACATCAAGTTTTACCGTAAACGCCCCTTACAGCGTTGCAAACCAAGTGATGGAGAAATTCATTCACGACCTCGATAGCGACCCCTACAGCCTTTTCGACAACGTATTGAAAGGAATGGGCGACACCGATGAAAACGGTAATGACAACAACCAATCGACATCGAGATTTTCGGCAGACATTAAAAGCTGCGTTTACGATAGCGCTCACGATTATTACATCGGTAAAATCGATTTAATTATTGGCAAAAGCACCATTAAAGATATTACGCTATACGGACGGATACACAAGTCTTATCACAACAATTACGCCGTTTTTACCTTTGAATTGCTAAACAATCCTATCGCAAAAAAAGCAAAAGGCATCATTGTTACAAAAAAAATAAGCGAAAACTCCACAAAATTGGAACTCAATGCGAATTTTCAATTTGCTTGGTTTCTAAATCTATTTTTCTCGGTAAAAAATTACAAAGACGTAGCAGAATGGCGTTTGGACAAATTTATGCAGAATCTTAACGAGGAAATCGTTAAGAAAAACGCAAAATAATTTCGTCTTCACATCTTGCAATTATTTCAAATTCAATGCAAAGTACATTTGCTTTGAGCAGAAAATTTGACTACCTTTGCAAAAAATTACACAACGGATATAATATGATTACAGTTAGCAACTTACAAGTACAATTTGGAAAAAGAGTTTTGTTTTCTGACGTAAATTTGAAATTTACACAAGGAAATTGTTATGGAATAATTGGCGCAAATGGTGCTGGAAAATCAACATTCCTTAAAGTTTTGAGTGGCGAAATAGAGGCAAACAAAGGCACCATTTCGCTCGGACCAGACGAACGACTCTCGGTACTAAGACAAGACCACTTTGCATTTGACAAAGTTCCTGTCATTGAAACTGTAATTCGCGGACACGACAAACTTTGGGCTGTAATGCAAGAAAAAGATGCACTTTACGCCAAAGAAGATTTTAGTGATGCCGATGGTGTACGTGCTTCGGAATTGGAAGAAGCATTTGCCGAAATGGACGGTTGGAATGCCGAGAGTAATGCTGCTACACTTTTGAGCGGACTTGGTATAAAAGAAGACTTGCATTACAAACTTATGGAAGATTTGAGTGGTAAAGAAAAAGTTCGTGTACTTTTGGCACAAGCACTTTTCGGTAACCCCGACAATCTTTTGCTCGACGAGCCTACCAACGACCTTGACCTTGATACAGTAACATGGTTGGAAAATTATTTGTCAAACTACGAAAATACTGTACTTGTAGTTTCGCACGACCGACATTTCCTCGATGCTATTTCTACACATACCGTGGATATCGATTATAAGAAAATTTCACTTTTCTCGGGTAACTATAGTTTTTGGTATCAGTCGAGTCAATTGGCTTTGCGCCAACAACAAATGCAAAACAAGAAAGCCGAAGAAAAACGCAAAGAGTTGGAAGAATTCATTCGCCGATTCAGTGCTAACGTGGCAAAATCAAAACAAACTACAAGTCGCAAAAAAATGCTTGAAAAACTCAACGTCGAAGAAATTCAAGCATCAACCAGAAAATATCCAGGCATCATTTTCCAACCAGAACGCGAGCCAGGAAACAAAATTTTGGAAGTTCACGGCTTAACGAAATCCATCAATGGCGAAGTACTTTTCAAAGATGTAAACCTAAACATCGAGAAAGGCGAAAAAGTTGTATTCCTTTCGCGCGACCCACGTGCTATGACTGCTTTCTTCAACATTATCAACGAAGTGGATAAGGCAGATAGTGGAACATACGATTGGGGCGTTACCATCACAAAAGCATATCTCCCGCTCGACAATTCATCGTTTTTCAATTGCGACCTAAATTTGCAAGATTGGCTTTCGCAATATTCAACAGATACAAGCGAATCGTTCATTCGTGGTTATCTTGGTCGAATGCTTTTTGCTGGCGAAGAAATCTACAAAAAAGTGAGTGTACTTTCGGGAGGCGAAAAAGTACGTTGTATGATTTCGAGAATGATGATGAAAAATGCCAATGCTTTGATACTCGACACACCTACAAACCACTTGGATTTGGAGTCAATTCAAGCATTCAACAATAGTTTGGTGTCATTCAAAGGGAACGTACTAATGTCGTCGCACGACCACGAATTTATTCAAACCGTTTGTAATCGCATCATAGAACTTACACCAAACGGAATAATCGATAAATCAATGGATTACGATGACTACATTTCTGATGAAAACATTGCTGCAATGAAGGAAAAATTGTACGCAAAATAATTCCGAAATTAACAATACACGTAAGAATGGCGGTGAATAAATTTCATCGCCTTTTTTGTGTCTATTCAAACCGAATAGATTGTGCTGGGTTGATTTTCGCTACCAAATACGAAGGAGCAATCATCATCAATACTGAAATGACAAACACACTAATATTCAGCAAAAGCCAATACCACACGTTGAAATGAATAGGCACAACCGCAAGGTAGTAAACTTCAGCATCGAGTGTAACCAAGCCAAAGTATTTTTGCACAAAACAAAACAGCAAACCTACTATATTGCCCCAAATCATTCCTTTCCCCACCAAAAACATCGACTGATAAAGGAAAATTTTACGAATGGAATAATTTTGCGCTCCTATTGACTTTAAGATACCTATCATATTCGCTTTTTCGAGGATAAGAATAAGCAGTCCAGAAAGCATATTGAAGCCTGCCACAGCAATCATTAAAATCAAAATCACCCAAACGTTCATATCAAGCAAATCGAGCCAATTGAAAATATCGGGCGAAATCTCACGAATTGTTTGCACGTAATATGCAGCGCCATTGTTATCAAACCGATTGCCACAAAGGAAATACACATCGTCGGCAGTTTGCTCCAAACACGAATAATCATCAATATTTATTTCTAAACCTGTACATTGCACATCAGTCCACGAATTAAGTTTTTGCACGTGATGAATATCTGCCATTACAAACATTTTGTCGAAGTCGCTAAAATTGGTGGAATAAATGCCCGAAACTGTAAATTTCCGTACACGTACTTTGTCTTGAATGAAATACGTAAGAAAATCGTCGCCCGTCTTCAATTGCAACTTATCTGCCAAAAGTTTTGAAATCAACACATCATTCACTGTGGAATCTTTACGCATAATTGGCACTGAGCCGTCAATTAAGTTTTTCGAGAAGAAATTCCAATCAAAATCTTCGCCAACGCCTTTTATGACTATACCCTGAAACTCATCATCAGTTTTTATTATTCCTGGTTTTGTAGCGAAATGCGATACATTTTGCACGTGAGTCAAAGATTGAATTTCAGCAACTAAATCGTTAGGAAATTCTATTGGTTGCGTCTCGTATGAAATATTCGAATCGTAATTTGAGATTTGAATGTGAGAACCGAAACCGATTACTTTTTCGCGAATTTCTTTTTTGAAACCTACCACGACTGCAATGGCAACAATCATCACTGCCAAACCGATAGCGATACCAAGCATAGCAATAAAAACAGCAGGACGAGACACGTCTTTTCCTGTCGTCTTGTCAAAATGTATTTTTTTCGCTATAAAGTATTCTAAATTCAAGGTTTCAACTGCATATTAAACAATTTCCAATTAAATAATTCGTAGTCATTCTTTGAATTAAATAATTGGAAATTAGATTATTAAATAATTATAAAATTATTTATCATCTCTTTTTTGGGTATGCTTCCAATGCTTTTTTCAAGACGAACAATGCTTTTTTCAAATCATCGCGTTTCAAAACATAAGCCAAGCGAACTTCGTCTCGTCCCAAATTTGGCGAAGTATAGAAACCAGATGCAGGAGCCATCATCACGGTTTGACCTTCGTACTCAAAATCAGACAAGCACCAAGCGCAAAAATCTTCGGCATCTTCAACTGGGAGACGTGCCAAAGTATAGAATGCACCCATAGGAATTGGAGAATAAACTCCTGGAATTTTATTCAGTCCGTCAATCAAGCATTTACGACGCTCGACGTACTCGTCGTATGTGCCACGCAAATACTCGTCATCTACATCAAGCGAAGCCTCAGCAATTATTTGACCAATCAACGGAGGACTCAAACGTGCTTGACAAAACTTCATAACGGTTTTGCGCAATTCTTTATTTTTTGTTATCAAAGCGCCTATACGAATTCCGCACTCAGAATAGCGTTTTGAAACAGAATCTATAAGCACCACATTATCTTCAATACCTTCCAAATGACAAGCCGAAATATATGGTGAACCTGTATAAATAAACTCACGATAAACTTCGTCGGAGAACAAATACAAATCGTATTTTTTCACCAACTCACGAATTTGGTTCATTTCTGCACGCGTATAAAGGTAACCAGTTGGATTATTTGGATTACAAATCATTATACCCTTTGTACGCTCATTGATGAGAGCCTCAAACTTTTCTATTGGAGGCAAAGCAAAACCTTCTTCAATAGAAGATGCCACTGTACGAATCACAGCACCTGTAGAAATAGCAAATGCCATATAATTGGCGTATGCTGGTTCAGGCACAATTATCTCATCGCCAGGATTAAGGCAAGCCAAAAAAGCAAACAAAACCGCTTCGGAACCACCTGAAGTAATAATTATATCATCGGCAGAAAGATTGATATTGTAACCTTCGTAGTATTTTACCAATTTCTTGCGATAACTTAAATAACCATCGCTTGGACTATATTCCAATGTCTTTCGGGTGATGTTTTTCAATGCTTCAAGTCCCGCTTTTGGCGAAGGAAGGTCTGGTTGACCAATATTCAAGTGATAAACTTTTACTCCTCTTGCTTTTGCGGCATCAGCCAACGGAGCCAATTTTCTAATTGGCGACTGAGGCATTTCACATCCACGATTCGATATCTTAGGCATTTCTAATATTATTTTAATTTACAAAATTAGTTAATTGATAGCAATAAAAAAAACGAGACGTCATAAAAGGCATCTCGTTTCCGTGATTTTTTGTATAAAGATTAAGGTATAAATCTTTCTTCTGGCACTTTTTTACGAGGAATGCGCAATGAGAGCATCAATTCCGCCGCTCCTGCTTTTGAAATATTTCTCAAACGACCTAACGGTAAATCGTATGCAGCACCAATACGCCACTTGTTAAATTCTACACCAAGCATTGCTGTAAGTGTTGAATAATCGTAGTCGTGGAAAATATCCTTTGGTGATGGTGTACGATAATCAAGTCCAAACCAAAATTGTTTTTTGTAGAACAAGTTAGCACCAAGAGACAAAGTATTGATTTTGCCTACATTTTGATAAACAACAGATGGTGCAATGTCCCATTTTGGTGAAAGAACAAAATTACCACGAGCATACAAATAATGATGTTGAATAGCGCGCAAATCACTAATTTTACTTTCATCACGGAATTTACCAAGGTGAGTAATTGAGGCACCAACCAATAATTTTGGAATAGAATACTCAATACCAAAATCGAAGTCAGGAGCAGTTTTCGACTCTTTTTCCCAACCTTCAAAATAATCGTGTTTGTCTTCAGAAACGTGTTTGCTATAGTCTATCGCTTTATTGATGACACCTGCAGCCACACCAAACGACAAAAGCATATCTTCTTTCAAATCTATTTGATAAGAATATGTAAGTTTTGCCAAAATTTGATGGTCGGAAATACCTGTTTGGTCATAATAAAACGAAAGTCCAACACCAGAATGAATCTTATCATAGTAACTATGTGCATTCAACAAAAATGTTTTAGGAGAATCATCAGTTCCTACCCATTGGTCTCGAGCCAAAAGGAAGAAATCGAAGTCGTCGCTATTACCCGTTGATGCAGGGTTTCTATTGATACGAGAAAACCATTGTTGCGTAAGCAAGATATCACTATTTTGTGCGAATGCACCAACACTCGCTACAAACATCAAAAATAAAATAACCTTTCTTTTCATAGCCGTAAGATTTATTCAGGTTGTTCATTATTCGTTTCTTCTTTAATAGGAACCACATCAACCTCTACACGACGGTTTTTGTAATGTTCCTCTTCAGTCTGTGCGTCAGGAATCAAAGGCATAGATTCGCCATATCCTTCGACCACCATTTTTTCGGCAGGAATACCTTTCTTAATCAACAGCGTGCGAATTCTGTTAGCACGTTTGATTGACAATTTCATATTGTAATCTTCCGAACCACGAACATCGGTATGACCTTTAACAACAAAATCGTACTTGTCCATATAGACTAACATTGTATTGTAAAGAGAATCCAAATCTAAACTTTGTTCTTGTTTGAACAAATCGCGGTCGAAATCGAAATTGAACAATTTCCAAGGGAACGGAGCCAACTCTTGTTTAACAGGAATTTGAGATGGACGATAAATATCTTCGCCGTGTCCTGAGTTTCTACTTGAAATAAAGAACAAACCTTTTTCATTTCCAATCAAGTTGTAGTCATTTGAATCGGAATTATAAACAGAGTCAAGTTTTTCTACATTTCCCCATTCACCATTTACATCACGAGCCACATACAAGTTGAATACTTCAGAAGAATCTTTCGATGCAAAATAGAGCAAACTGTCGCCCGAGCAGAAAGCATAATCTTGATCGGCTTTGCTATTTATGCTATCGCCAATATTCTGTGGCATTGACCATTGATCATCGTCTATTCTATCAATGTACCATAGGTCGCGACCACCTTTACCACTTGGGAAAAGTGATGTGAAATAAATACGATTTCCGCCTTTTGCCATATTAGGATTCAAGAAACCCGAAATGCCTGGAGCACGATATAGCCAACCTGCATTTACCAAAGTAGAACCCGGTTTGCGATATTTACCCAATCCTTTAATCTTCAAACGCTTTCCTTTAGACCATTTGCCGTCAGAAAATGTACTTTCGTACAACATATAGTCTTTAGTTTTCTTTTCGTATTTTGAAAAATAGATTTTATTGGCAGAAGCATCGTTTGCCACTGTACCATAAATGCCCAAATCTCTCAATTCAGGAACTTCAACCGTATCTTGTAACTCGATAGTGTCGTTCACTACAGCTTCGTAAATAGTATATTTACCTTTGCTATTGAATTTTGAATAAATCACCTTGTCGCCAACATACGAAATGGCAACTTCATCCTCGTCGGTATTTACCACAGAGGGAACAAATACATACCCTTCCTCATACTTTTCGTGAACAGCAAAAGCAGAGCCACATACAAAGGATAGTAACAATAGTATTGATGTTTTTTTCATATTATACTTTTTTTCTGTTATTCTAACTTATACCCCGCTAACCACCCCCGAAAGGATTTCCTTTCGGGGAGATTATCAGGAATTAAATTTAATCTTGTTTAGAAACTTCTACTGTTCCATCGTGCGATTCACCATTAGGGAATTTAACCGTGTAATAGTAAGCACCTGGGTCAGCAGTCTTTCCTTTGTATGTTCCGTCCCAACCGCAATTTCCTTCATAAACTTTTTGTCCATAACGGTTGAACACGATAATGTACCAATTTGCTCTATGAGCTTTACCTTCGGCTTTTGGTGAAAGGAATTCATCATTTACACCATTGTTATCGTAAGGTGTGAAGATAGTAGGCCAAATAACTTGTACTGGAAGTTTAATTTCTTGATCAGGACAAACACCGTCTGATACCCACAAGTCAATTACTTTATCTTTGTAAATTGATTCTTTGTAAGTGTCTTGACCAGCTGTCCAACCATTGTAATTCCAGTTGTAATAAACCTCGTCAATTCTTTGGTCGTGTACTGCTTTCGCAGTGAATGTTACTTCATCACCTGGCAAAATGCGATTGTCTTCGTCGTTCGACTCAAGTGATATTTGCAAATCTGCCATTGGTTCTTGTCCTTCAATTTCATAATCGTGAGATTTAACGCAACCATTGAAATCTGTAATCTTCAATGTATAAGTTCCTACAACCAAGTCTTTGATGCCCGATTCGGTAGAACCAGTACTCCATTCATAGTTATAAGGAGGAACACCACCATATACAGCACTCGCAATATATCCGTCGTTTGCAGTCTTACAAATCAACATTTTACCATTGTAAACGCCTATGCTAATTTCTTCAGGAGTTTCAATGCGAATAGGCAACAACTTCTGACATCCGTTGGCATCGGTAACTGTCAATTCATAATATCCTGCTGCGGCATTAGAAAGGTTCTTAGTTACTGCACCATTAGACCATTCATAAGTATAGTCTGGGGTACCACCTTGAACATTCACTTCTGCTGCACCCGTTGATTCACCATAACAACTAACATTTGTTTTAGAAATCAATGTAGCAGTCAAATCAGCATCTGGACCTTCTATCGTAATAGTAGTATCGGCCTTACAATTGTAAGCATCTGTAACTGTTACGGTGTAATCACCTTTTGTAAGATTTTCTGCAAGCGATGAAGTACCACCATTTGACCATTGGTATGTATAGTCAGGTTCACCTCCCTCGATTGACAATGCCACGGTACCAGTTTCGCCGAAACATTTCACATCAATATGAACAGCTTCCTTGATAACAATTTTCTCTGGTTGGTCGATAACAAAAGACTCATTAGCAGTACAAGAATTGTTATCTACAACAGTCAACATATAGTCACCACCACCCAAATTGAACAAGTTAGGTTCTGTTGAAATTTGAGCTTGGTCTTTTGTCCAACTATAAGAGTAAGCTGGAGTTCCACCCGATACTGCAGTTACGATTTTACCATCAGACATTCCGCCACAAACAAGTGGTGTGAAATCTGTTGCAATAATCTTAAGTGAATCAGGACGAGCATTAATATTAAGACGATCGCTCTGAGACTTACAATTGTTTGCGTCAGTTACACTCAATTGATAATAACCAGGTTCAAGGTCAGCAATATCTTCTGCTGCTGAAGTAAACTGATTAGAACCAATCCACTCGTAAGTGTATTGAGGTGTTCCGTCTGTAACAGTTACATTGATTGCACCCTTGTCAACACCTTGACCTAAAGCACACTTAATTTGAGCTATCGAATCAATTGCAATTGTTGGATTAGCATTTACAATGTAATTGAAGTTTTCTGGCAAACCAATACATCCCTTGTCTGAAATTTGACGAACATAAATTGTATCACCATTTTCTGCAGTAGGTTGGTTTGTAGAAATTACTGGAACTATAGCCGACCAATTTTCAGGTTCGCCAGTTGCAGATATTTCAGTAGTCCATTGCAAACTCAATGTTCCGTCATTTGGATTTGTCTTGATAGTATCCAATTTAACAGCATCTGCACCAACACAATATTTCAAGTTTATCAATCCAGCCTCACGAACACCTAATTTGCCAGGAGTTGGATTTACCATTGTGCTCTTTGTCTTAGCCAAACCATCTGCAAGTGCTTCGTCATAATTTTGGTATGTCTTATCATTAACACTGCTTACATAGAAACTTGATACTGCATTTGAATTTGCTGAAATTCCAACTGCTTTAATTTGCAATGTTGAACTTTCGCTCGCAGCCAATGTTCCAAAATCAAGTGAACCAGAAGTTAATGAAGAAAGACTTTGAGAAATCTCTGCATTTACTTTCAAGTTAGTTGCCGAAACTGTTGCATTGTTCGTAACTTTTACTGAATATGTAACAGTGTCGCCTTGACAAATTGCATCTTTATCAGCAGTTACTTCGAGTGCCAAATCTGTACATACAATTACTTTCAACGTCATATACACTGAATCACTGTAGCAATATCCTTGGTAGTTATTTGCCTTGCGAGCACGTACAGCCAAGTTGTATGTTTCAGCATTACTTAAATCTATTGTTGGTTGTGTATATTCATTATAAACACCTGCTGTTTCGGTGTACCAAACCAAAGAATCAGCACCCTTGTCATCAGCGATGAAATCGTTTAATGCTTTAGCACCGCCGTTCACTGCACACATTTGATACCAAGATGTTTGACCATCAGTTTCAATAGTGAAATCAGTTCCACTTGTCTTCAATGTTGGTTTTTGAACTTCTGTTGGTTCTGTAATTGTAATTGTATCATTTACAAAACAAGCATTGTCATCTGTTACAGTCAAGAAATATTTACCAGGAACCAAGTCTGTTGTAGCATTCAATGGATTATTATTTTCATCTTTCCATTGATAAGTATAATCAGATGTTATAGTACCACCTGTAACAGCATCTTTACTAATAGAGATATAAGCATCGTTTGACTCGAAACAAGATTCATTGTGATAAATGAAATTATCTGTAGCCTGTTTTTTGTTATACTCTACTGCTGCTTGAATTGTAATTGGAGCAATGTTAGAAATCGAGAATGTATCTTTTCCAACACAACCATCGTTTGAAGTCGCAGTAAGAATAATTTGACCTGTTTGAGAAATGTTAGAGAAAGTATATTCTCCACTTGTTTCTGAAGGAGTACCTATTGTAGGATTTCCAATCAATGATTTCCAAGCCAAACCATTAGCATCTTTCACAGTGATATTTGCTTTTTCCGCAACAGCAGTTGCACCTTGTCCTGTAGCACACTTGATGTCTACGAATGAAACTACAGAAATTTCTGGATTAGAATTCTTTATTACCCAAGAGTAATCTGTTGTTACACTTTCTTTAGATGTGAATTCCATCCATTCTGTACAACCTACAGCGTTTGTTGCCTCAACGAAATAGTATTTCGTATCACGATCTGAACCATAAGCACCGAAACTGATAGCAACACCAGTACCTGCTACTGGAGAACCAACAATCGTCTTACTTGCAGTTGGTGAAGTTGCAGAATACAATTGGTAGTTAACACCAGTTTCTGAAGATAACAAACCTAACAACAAACCTTGATTTGTATTACCGTCTGCATCTTTAGCACAGTATTCTGTTACTTGAGTATCTGTTGATGTTGCACTTTCTTTTGAAGTGATTGTTTGTTTTGCTGGTGTTGCAAAGTTTGTCTCAACTGCCGCAACTGTAGCAGGCGAAGCCGTACAACCATTATCAAATGTAACAACTACAGTATAGTTGTCCGTAGTATTTGTTGTCGCTTTAGCAGCATTGTAGGCGTCAGTAGTTGACGAACTTGTATGAGTGGCTGCTGTAGCACCATTTTTCTTCCATTCATAAGAAGTAATTGCCACGCCATCAGGAATGTTAGTTACTGTTGCAGTAATATCTACACCTGTTGCCTCATTACCGTTAGTACAATTGATAGTTGCCGAAGTAGGATTAATAGATACTATACCCGCATTCTTAGATTCTGTAATTGTAACTACATTAGAACTTGTTGAACAAGTCTTAGCATTGTCAGAATAAACCGTAACCGAATAATTACCTGCTGCACTTACATCAATAGATGTTTTGCTTGCACCCTCTTCATTATTGCTCCACAAATAATATACTGCGTTTGTAGCAGTAGCATTCAAAGTGGCTGTTTGTGCAGTTGGATCACAAGTAAGTACCGTTTTGTCTGCACTTATGCTAACTGTTGGTTTTGCATATATTGTAAGTGAACTTGTTTCGTTTTCTTCTGCTGTACAAGACGAACCAGCAGCTTTTACAGCAACTTTGAATTTATAAGTGCCTACACCAACTGTTACAATTGGATTCTTCTTAGTAGCGTCGTCAAATGAAGCACCTGTGCCTTCTGTACAAGTCCAAGCATATTCCCACGCTTGACCAGTGCCAAGTGTTCCCGCAACGTCTACATCCAATTGAATAGTCGTTGTACCCGATTCCAAACAAGTTGTAGTTGGAGTTGCAGAAGGAGTAAGACTTGAAGGCACTGCATAAATTGTAAAGTTTTCATTTATAGTCGCAAAACATTCAGACTTAACTATCGAACCACTTACTTCTTTTGCAGAATATACATTCAATGTACTTGTGTAATTTCCAGCAGTAAGAGCATTAGTTGCATTAAACACTTTCAAATCCTTACCAGATTGTGTTTCGCCTGCTACATTCCATTCATAATACAAGAAAGCACCATCTTCTGTCAAATCATTCATCTCTGGAGCAGTAATTTTTACTTTTACATTTTGAGATGTTTTATCTACACAAAGATTATCGAAAGTAAATGCTTCGCTGGCTTTTGCCTTTGGAGTTTCGTGCAAAACTACAGAAACTATCTCTTCTGCATAACAAGAAGTATTAGTTTCGTTGCCTGCTTTTCCATAAACTTGTACCTTAAATGTATAAGTACCAGCACCCTTAACTGTTGCTGTATTGTTTGCTGTTCTCAATGTTTCATCTGTAATACTTGCAGTAGCACCTGTTGGTGTAGAACCTACCGACCAAACATATTGCCAATCGAAATCTTCAGGCAATGTGCTTTCGGTTGTAGCAGTTGCACTTAAATTAACTGTATAACTTTGAGTGTTATCAGGAATACAATATACACCATCTTGTCCAGTAAGCGAAGGAATCGTAGCAGATGGAGCGATTGAGTCAGGTGCGGGGAATATTACAATTTCCTTAACCTCTGTAATTTCACATTTGCAAGTATCAACTCTTGTATTCTTCACATTCATTGTGAAAACATACGAACCTGAAGTCAAATTGTTAACTGTGAGAGAAGAACCACTCTTAGTTGCACCTGAAATATCAAAATTAGCACCATTGCGAGTAGCAGTCCAATTATATTCCAATGTACCACCGTCTTTTACGCTATAGTGTGCAGTAAATGTACCACCACCAGTAACTTTTGTCTTTGTAAGACAAGCATCAACATCGGTAGTTTCTATTTTCCAATCTGAACCACTCTTGGTTTGGATTTCTGGCATATCAACTATATTCAGACGATAAAGTGTCTTTTCGTAAGGCATAAGAACATTCTCGCCATTCTTCTTGTAGTGTAATAATTGATATTGTTTTGTATATAGAATATTGCCACTTGCACTATCCATATAGAAAGTTGAATCTGCCACAAAACCAGAAGAAGTAATTGTTGCTAATGGTTTCTTGCCTGCTTTAGGAACGAGGTCATCGTCTTCTATATCGCCATAGTTGTAAACTTCAACTTTTTCATATCCAGCAACACTCCAGGTTTCATTGAAGTTCTTAACCAAATCACCTTTAGAATTATTGGTGTAGTCGTTTGTTGTAAGTTCGCATACATTAGTAATTACTACCAATGGTGGAGTGTAAAGTTGCGGAACAGATTTTGCAAATATTTGTGTTTTTTGGTCAGCACCAGCTTTTACAGCATCAGCCACCGTTTGATTTGGGAACAAATAGTTTACGATTTCATAAACATTCTTTTGTTTGAACAAATCACTTGTAATAGCAGCGCCGTCCGCGTCAAATACGTTTTTACCTAAAGTTAAAGGTACATTGATTGAACTTTGTCCGTTACAATCGTTGCCATTACCTAAATATATAAGAGGCATACCTTTATAGGTGCTATTAGCCTTGTCATAATCATTTTCGAAAGGATGAACGCCAGGCGTATAATCGTCTGCTGTACCGGTAATGAAGTATGCTTTTACGTATGCTTCTTTTTGTGAACTATCTGTTATATTTTTAATGGTAGTTGTATATACCCAAGGTTCACCTTCAACGAAAGCTTGTTTCCATTGTTCTTTATTACAAGAAATCATTATATTTTGCTCGTCGTCGGTCAATGGTTTGTTTTCAAGTTTCCAATCCAACTCTGGTTGGCATGCCATAATGGTGATATCATCAAACACAATATCAGAACCGTTATCACCTGAGTTATTACCGTGAATACGAATTCGAGCATATTTTTTAGTAGTAGTAATAGAAGTTCTAATTTCTTGCCAATCGAGGTATGACAAGTGAGTCATCCAAACATCGTGTTGTGCTGCCACAACTTCTGTCCAATTACTTTTATCATCAGACTCTTCAATATATACGGTAAGACTGGCTGCGTCTGTACCAGTTTCTCTCGTCATAGGAGCGACATAGAACGATACAAGCAATTTAGCGCCAACTGGCAATTCATATTGCTTATTCAAGATATCGCCAGAGTTTCCACTATTGAAATTGACAGCCAACATACCGCCAACATTTCTCGTTCCGTCTGTATTTCCAGTGTGGTCATAGTCCAAAATAAACCAAGTACGTTCTGGATTACTGCCACCCAAACAACCATCTTTACCATGGCAACCATGTCCAGGATTATTGACTACCGCATATTTACCATTAGTGATACAACCTCCTTCAGCGTATGTATAAGACATTCCTTCGTATGACTGTTGATAACAAGACAAGTCACCCGAAGTATTTGACAAATTAAATGGTTCATAGAACAAAGCTACCAATTTTCCGTTACAAGCATCAGCAGGAGCCGATTTTACCAAGAAATCGTTGCAAGTCTCGTTTGTTCCATCTTCCGCACGGAAAAGTGTAGGTTTATAAATAACGAAATCCAAATTGCTGTTATTAGTACCACTAATTTTTGCAAGAGCTGTCATACTTGTAATCTTATTCCAAGATGTTCCATCATCTTCAGAATAATAATAGGTAATATCTGCACTTGCACCTGTAGTCGTAATTTTAACTGTATCGCCAGGAACAATGAATTTCTTATTTGAAGACATCTTCAAATAAGTAGATGCGTTAACTGGAACAAAATTCCAATAACGAATATCACCGTTACCATCATTTGTAGAGTAAATATAAACAGGATCATTTCCTGTGTATTCATCTTGTTTTCCATCCCAAGTATCGGTAAGTGGACGATTGAGGTATGTAGAATTACCATACTCGCTAATCATCACTTTATTTTGCTCAATTGCACCACAATTATCATAAGGTAATGCCGAGAGTTTGAAACGATATTTGCTTTCATTAGTACAATTGAAAGCAGATAGAGACATACGATCGAAATCTGCATTACGACCATCACTATGAAAAGCGCCTGTTCCACCGAAATTCTTCATTACGTCAATAAAGTTGCCAGTAGAAACATTTTTGAAATAATAATACTCAGAATTGTCATCATTTGTACCTTGCCACAATTCCCATTGGTGTTCTGTGCCTAATGTAGGATTCTTGGCACCTCTCAAAAATTCATCGCCATTATCAACAAGATATTCTTGTGGGTGATTTTCATTACCAGTCCAATAGTTCTTTATATAATAAGGTCCAGCTACTTTTACAAGGCAAGTGTAAGGAGAAGAAGCAACCAATGCGGTAGCTCTCAAATTCGTTTCTGTCAAACCGTATGTTTCAGGATTGATACCTTGAATTGATGCACGGACATAAACTTTCTCTCCATCATTTAGCGTTTTTGTAGTGTAAGTATCAGTAGTACTTCCTGTTACTACAGTCCAATTCTTATTATCATCAGATGTTTCCCATTTCCAAGTATAAGGACCTGCAGGGAGTTTGAAACCTTGGAATTCTGCTTTTAATGTAGAAGAACCGCCAGCAACAACTGCTCTGTTGCCCGTGATGGCAGTTTGGTTTTTCATATCGTTGATGCTCTCGACAATATAGAATTGGAAATCAGCAGTTGCAGTTGCTGGTTTTGAATTCCACGAACGGAATTGTATTTTAAAGTCGGATACATTGGCATCACTTATCTGATACACCAAATACTTGTTACCAGTAAAATCCATACCTGCCACAGCGGTACCATCTTTCCAATTGATATTGTCACTGGCTACTGCCGAATTTACATTCTTTTCGCCACCACTCCAATACACCTTATCCAGGTTGATATTGTAACCGCCAGAAACATAGATTACGAAATACTGATTTGCAGCGGTAGTCGTCAAACCTATCGTCTGATTATCAGTTCTTCCGTCATCATTCCAACGCGTTACTCCGTCACCCGTATGCACAAAAGAAAGTGCTTTTGAGTCCACGAGACTTGCATTGGCAGAAAAGAAGAACACTTGCAACAACAAAACTGCCCATAAGGTCAGCATCTGCGTTATTGCCTTCTTAGTTAATAAATTTTTTACCATACTTGATAATTTTAGTTTATATTTTTTTAATTACTCTCTTTTTTAATCATCCACCACCATAGGCGGAAAGTGTGTTTAATAATGTTTTCTTTTTCTATTTTGATTTATTAGTTATTTCTTTACATATATTGTTTGCGTTGGGAAAGCAAATTCAAGTCCGTTTTTATTGAACTGCGTGAGTATATACAAATTCACTTTCGACTGCGTTTCATAAAAATCTTCTCCAGTTTTAATATCATACAAATACTTCAAGTTAAGCGAAGAACCACCATATTCCACAAAATACGGATAGGAAACGCTCTCTATCTGCCCCACCGCTGTGGGTGTATCTCTAAGTATTTGCAAAGCCAATTGCATTTTTTCAGGTGTAGTGTCGTAAGTCAATCCCAAATCGACCGTTATTCTTTTGGCTGGTTCTGCCGTTACATTCACTATCGCAGCATCAATAACTTGCGATGTAGAAACTGTAACCAACTGTCTATTCATCAATCTAATTCTCACACTGCGCAAACCAATATCTTCAACATAACCTTCAAAGGCATCGAGTTTAATTCTATCGCCAATTTTGAATGGACGGTCGAAAAAGATAACGAAACCCGCAAAAAGATTTTTAATCGTATCTTGTGCCGCTAAAGCAAATGCCACACCACCAATACCAAGACCAGTAATAACTGCCCCAATATTCAAACCCATATTGTTGAGTGCAGTGAGAATTCCTAACGACCATATCACCCAATTGATGGTACGAATAATGATGCGAATGCGATTGTCGTCAACCTTATCTTTCTTGCGTGGGTTGTTTATCCAACTCTCAGTGATGAGTCCACTCAACACACGAGTAATCAGCCAACACACATTCATTATTACCAACAACTGGTATGCGTAGTCGAAAAACTTCAATACACCAATCGACACTTCCAAACGATGAACGCCCCACCACACCGACGCCAACATTACCGCAAACATAATCGGTCCCGTCGTGTTATTGAGGATTACGTCATCAATTTTTGTTTCGGTTTTCCCTACAAATTTTCCAAGAACTTTTTTGTTGAAAAAGAAAAGAATTTTTGCTGCACAATAACCTCCAATCACTATAAGCAGAGACAATATCCACTGCCACACATCATTTCCTAAAAACTCGTACGAACCTAAAAAACTCCTTAAATCTTCAAACATAACCGATTGATTGTTTAAAATTGTACTTATACAATTATCCAATTCGTCAATTTGCAAAGTAACAAAATTTTTTATTAACATCAAAGAAATAAAAAAAAACATTGTAATTATTGAAACTATTTATTAAATACATAAAAATGATACTACATTTTTTCATACCTTTGAGAAACAAAAACAAAACCGATATGCAACATAAAAATTTCGTTTCTATAATGGATTATTCGAAAGAAGAAATCCTTTCCATTCTCGACTTGGCAGAAGAATTTGAAGCAAATCCTAACCAAAATCTGCTTCAGGGAAAAGTCATCGCAACACTTTTCTTTGAACCATCTACACGCACACGCCTCAGTTTCGAAACTGCGGTGAATAGACTGAATGGCAAGATAATCGGTTTTTCCGATGCTGCCACTTCGAGTTCGTCGAAAGGCGAAACTTTGAAAGACACCATTAGAATGGTGAGCAACTATGTGGATTTGATTATTATGCGACACCCATTGGAAGGCGCTGCTCGATACGCTTCGGAAGTTGCAAATTCGGTAGGCATTCCTGTCATCAACGCAGGCGATGGAGCAAACCAACATCCTTCGCAAACAATGCTCGACCTCTACTCTATTAGAAAAACGCAGGGCAAGTTGAACAACCTGAAAATAACTATGGTGGGCGACCTAAAATATGGTCGTACAGTGCACTCGCTCGTGATGGCAATGTCGCACTTTAGTCCAACATTTGACTTTATTGCGCCTGAAGAATTGAAAATGCCCGAAGAATACAAAATTTTCTGCAAAGAGCACAACATTCCTTTTACCGAACACACAGATCTTAATTTTTCTGATGCTGATATTCTTTATATGACACGCGTACAAAAAGAGCGATTCCTCGACCCGATGGAATATGAGCGAGTGAAAAATGTATATACATTGAAAAACTCGATGTTGGAAGACTCAAAACAAAATTTGAGAATACTCCACCCTCTTCCACGCGTAACGGAGATAGACTACGATGTAGATGACAATCCGAAAGCATACTATTTTCAACAAGCACAAAACGGTTTGTATGTACGTCAGGCAATGATTTGTCGCGTATTAGGACTGAAATAAGAATTACGACTAACAATAAAAAAAGAGAGTTTGTGGTGCGCCACAAACTCTCTTTTTATTGATATTGTTATCTTTTTACCAAGCCAAGGCTGAAGCACCAAGAATAGCAGCATCAGACTCTTTGAGTTGAGAGAACAAAACCTTAATTTTATTTTTCCAACGTGGCATTACGTTAGCATTGAGACTTTCTACGACAGGATTCATAATGAGGTCGCCAGACTTTGTAAGTCCACCGAACAACACAATCGCTTCTGGTGAAGAGAATGCCACAAAATCTGCCAATGCTTGACCCAACATATTTCCAGTAAATTTGAAAATATCTTTTGCCAATTCATCGCCTTGTTGTGCCGCTTCGAACACATCTTTAGAAGAAATGCTATCAGCTGGAATGTTGCGCAACAAACTTTGACGGTCAGTTTCGTCAAGCAACTCGCGTGCAGTACGTGCAACACCTGTAGCAGAAGTGTAAGTTTCCAAACATCCTGACTTTCCACAACCGCATATACGACCATTGTTGCGAACCATCGTAACGTGTCCTAACTCGCCTGCAGCACCATCGTGTCCGTAAAGCAACTGCCCACCTACAACGATACCACTTCCAACGCCTGTGCCAAGAGTAATCATAATAAAATCTTTCATACCACGAGCCACGCCGTATGTCATTTCGCCCATAGCGGCAGCATTAGCATCGTTTGTAAGACGTACAGGCAAACCAATTTTTTCGGTCATCAATTGTGCAAAAGGAATGATTTTCATTCCACCGAAAGTAAGATTAACAGCATTTTCGATAGAACCATTGTAATAGTTTGCATTAGGAGCACCCACGCCAATACCACGAATTTGGTCCATTACAATGTTATTTTTTTCTACAAGAGATTTTACTGCATTGCACAAATTATCGATAAACACTTCGTGACTTTGTGTATCATTACTCTTGATGGCAGTTTGTGCCAACACTGTACCACGAGCATCAACTATACCTATTTTTGCGGTCTGACCACCTATGTCAATACCGACTACATACGACTTTTCCATTTTTTCTATTTAGTTAAAAGTTATAAGATTATTATTGAAAATTTTGAACAATTGCGATTATTCTACAGGAATATCTTTGTTTACATTTTTGCTACCTGCAAGAGCATAGAACAAGATGTATGCCAAACTAAAGAGTACCAATCCGTAGCTTCCAAGGTAACCGATAGAATCAGCCAACATACCTTGTACAAATGAAAGAGCACCACCGCAAACCATTACCATATAGATACCAGAAGCCATAGGAATGTATTTGCCTAATCCTTCGGTTGATAAGTTGAATATACAACCCCACATTACAGAAGTACATAATCCACACAATACCATACAAAGCATTTTAACAGGAACATCACCTACCATACCGATACTACTAAGATTAAGATTGAGTGCCACTTCTTGAGGAATACACATCACGCCAAGAATCAAGCAAAAAGCCACAGTAGCAACCGTTGACAACATCACTTTAGAAGAAACCTTGCCACCGATAGCACCACCTAAGAAACGACCGCACATCATCAAAAACCAGTAAGCACCCACCAAAGCACCAGCCAATGCAGAAGGAAGACCTGCACCACCAGCCTCAACAGGAGCATTCATATACAAACCACCAACAAATGGAATACCTACCTCGGCACCAACATAAAAGAAGATAGCGATAGCACCCAAAATAAAGTGACGGAAAGAAAGTGGACTATATGCGTCTTTTGTAGCATTGCCAGCAAGACGAGTAGCCTTTTCCTCTGCTGTTTCCATGTGAGGTTCAGGAATTTTTGTCAAAGCAATTACCAAGAATGCAGCTGCAAAAATTACCATAGCAGCAATCATAGCAGGAGCAGCATCAGGCACAGTAGCAGATTCTATAGCAATACCACCCAACAAATAACCCAACAAAATAGGAGCCAAAGTACCACCAATAGAATTGAAAGCACTACCAAATAAGTTAAGTTGGTTACCACGATTACCGCCACCACCTAAAGTATTCAACATTGGGTTTACAACAATGTTCAACATACACATTGAGAAACCTGCCACAAAAGCACCAATAATATACACGGCGAAAGACTCCATAGGACCAGAAATCCATTGAATAGCCACACCAACAAGTCCCACTACAACTGCACACAAAGAAGTAAATTTATAACCTTTACGTTTTAGAATAATTCCAGCAGGAATTCCCATAAACGCATAAGCAATAAAGTTTACTGCTAAACCAAGCAAAGCCAAAGCATTGCTAACTCCAAACTGATTTTTTACGATTGTGCCCATTGAACCAGCGAAGTTGGTTACGAAAGCAATCATAAAATACAACAGAAACATTACGATAATCGGTAATGTGTAATTTGATTTTTTCTCTGTCATGACTGTAAGTTTTAGTTAAACATATTATTTTTTGATATTATTTCTGCAAACCTTCAATTATCTCTCTTGCCTCGGCAGTGCGAAGAGCAGCCATCAAAGCAGATGCTTTGTCGAGTTTTGCTTGCGTTTCGTCACAAGCAGCATATTTAACACGTGCTTGGTACAAATCGAAACAAAGTTTTAGGTCGTCTTCGTTCAAATTTTGCACACCAAGTTGCTTTTGCAATGAAGCCAAAAATGTATAACCGAATTCCACAGTTGGTTCAAACATTGTTCCTTCGCCATAATCATTCCAAGTTGCCAATTGAATAATGTCGGCATTACTGCTTAATGCTTCGCCAAGCGTTTCGACCAAAGTGGTATCACCACGATGAGGTATATTCCAACCAATGCCATCGCCCCAACCACCATCTTTGTAGAAATCTACAAAACCGGCGTATGCAGAAGCAATTTTTTTACCAGCATATTCGTATGTATTGTTGAAATGATGCAAACCTGCAATGTGGTCTTTCCAAATCCAAGAATATTCGCCAGTTGCGTTTTTGCCACAAGGTGCACTTTGGTACCACAATGTAAAGAAAGCAGGTTTCGTAGGAAATACTGAGAAAATCGTATCCCACTCTGCTTCGCTATAGAATGTTTGAGGTCCAAAATCCAACAACAAAGGAGCACCATCAACCTTAACATAGTTCGGTTGAGACATATAACGGTCACGAATATATTCCATATCCAAACGCGCACGTTCTACTTTTGAGCAAGGATTTTTCTCATTATCAGTAACCTCATTACGATTCGCAGCATCACGAATATGTTGGTCTTCGTACAAAATGCAGAAATCCAAACCTATCTTTTGCGTTTGACTTTCAATAGAATCGGTATTCCTGATGAGCATAGGGAAATCCCAAGCAGGATTCAATGTAGTATAATCAAAAATAATACCATCGATACCAGCCAATTTCATCAGTAAAAGTTGGTATTCAATAATATTTTTGTCGCCAGAATAGTACGCACCAGTAAGAGGATGATAATACGAAGCAATATTTTGCAAACCATTAGCATCGGTGCTATCAGGGTTACAAGTATCCATTGTCCAATGGCAACCCCATTTGCCAACGTATTTAGGGTCGGGATGTTGGTTTGTTGCTTTTGTCTCGAACCAAGTCATCATGTGCATATAAATCTTCTTGTCAGAAGTTTTTTGCACAGCAACAGGCTCTATAGTTTCTTCTACAGTTTTTTTTGCAGTGCAAGAAAGCAACATAGCACCCAAGAACAAGCATACAATAAATTTTGTTTTCTTCATTTTTCTTTCTTGATATTGCAAATGTACAGCGAAAATTGACTGCACATTTATTAGAATTATTAATTTATTCAATCTTATCTATCGAAAATAACGATAGCCAAATTCTCCATACAAAAAAATCCCGTTCGCACTTGAATCAAAAGTCCGACCGAGATTTTTTATAAAGATAGTATTAATCATTGATTTCTGGAGTTGCTACATTATCGTGGTCTTTAACAAAGACAACAGAAATTGCAGCCAAAATCATAAACACACCAGAAACAACCAACATCACTACATTGTTTCCATCTGTTCCAACAAAAGCGTCGAACAAGAAACCGCCGAACAACGCAAATACAATTTGTGGGAACACAATAGCAAGGTTGAAAATTCCCATATAAACACCCATTTTTTGAGCAGGAATATTTGCACTAACAATAGCGAATGGAATACCATTGAAAACAGCAGTAGCGATACCTAAGCAAAGCATTGCTACAAACAATACGTACTGATCGTGAATAAAATAGATTGAAATCAATCCCACAGCACCAATCAAAAGTGCAGCCGAATAAACCATTTTACGACCATATTTGTTAGCCAAATTTGCCCAATAGAAAGAGAAAATCAAAGCGCAAACACTCAATACTGCATTGGCAATACCCCACCAGTTTTGAGCAGCAACAAATTCGGCAGAATTAGTGTCGATAGCACCATTCACACGTTCCAAGCCAAAGCAGTTTTGTGCAACACCATTCAAACCATAGTTCCACATACAAAACAAGCCCATCCAAACGAAGAATTGAACTATTGCCAATTGGAACATTACTTTAGGAGTTGTTTTCAAAATAGTCCAGAATGAATCTTTGTCTTTTGCATCTTCTTCAGCCAAACCATTGTACATAGCAAACTCTTTTGGAGGATACTCTTTTACACGAATTGTACTCCAAAGAACGCTGAACAAAAGTATTGCAGCACCAATGTAGAACGACCAAGACATTGATATGTTAATTCCACCAATTTTCTCATTTTCCATTCCAAGTGCATTCAAAGACCAAGAAATGATGAAAGGCAAAGCGAAACCAACAATTGCACCAATGTTAAGCAATACCATTTGGATAGCGAAACCTTTGTTACGTTGTTCGTCGTTCACCATATCTCCCATCATTGAACGAAGTGGTTGCATACTCAAGTTGAACGAGCAATCCATAAACAAGAAGAAGATAGCAGCCAAAAGAACTGCCGAAATCCATCCGCCTGCAATGAATTTTGAATTGACAATCAACACCATCATCAAAGCCGCAAGAATACCACCAGCCAAAAGGAATGGAATACGACGTCCGAGACCTTTCACCCAAGTACGGTCGCTTGCAAAACCAATGATAGGTTGCACGATAATACCAGCCAAAGGACCACCAAGCCAAAGCAATGGCAAAATACGGTCATCGGCACCAAGACTTGAGTAGATACCACTCATCTGACCTTGAAGTGAATAACCAAGTTGAATACCAATATAGGCAAAACTTAAGTTCCACAACTGCCAAAAAGTAAGATTTGGTTTTTGTATTTTTTCCATACACTAACTATTAAAGATTGATCATTTGTTGAACTGTAACCATAGAAAGATCGGCAGCAGCCAAATCAGCACGTTTATCGGTAACTGCAGAACCTACAGCCAACGCTTTCATTCCACCAGCTTTTGCAGCAGAAATACCAGCTTCAGCATCTTCTACTACCAAACAATCTTTTGGATCAAGATTGATGAATTGAGCAGCTTTCAAGAAAACTTCAGGATCTGGCTTACTATTAGTGATATTATTTCCGTCAGACACAGCATCGAACTTCTTATCCAAACCGATTTGTTTCAAGATTGTTGGAGTGTTCTTGCTTGAAGAACCGATTGCAATTTTAACACCAGCCGCTTTCAAACCATCCAATACATCCATCACACCAGGAAGAATGTCTTTTGAACTCAAACGAGTAGAAAGCAATTGTTTGTAGTAATCATTTTTCAAAGTTGCCAAAGCCACTTTTTGTTCGTCAGTATAAGTCTTTGATGCTTTTTCAAGAATGATTTCCAAGCTTGCCATACGGCTAACACCACGAAGACGTTCGTTGATTTCTCTATCAAAATAGATTCCTTCTGAATCTGCCATATGTTTCCATCCCAAATAGTGTAGTTCGTCAGTTGAAACAATAACACCATCCAAATCAAAAATTACTCCTTTTACCATAATTCAAATTTTTTAATTATTTAATTTTCAATTAATTATTTTATATAAGCAATGAAAGAACCTTGACCGAAGTCAAGATTCTTTCAAAGGTAACATTTATTTTGCAATATAAAAATCAGGGATTGCAATTTCTACACCATTTCCGTCAATTGTGTACTCTTTGCCATAGACATTTGCCTTGATTGCTTTTCCGTCCGTTTTGAATGTTGTTGTTTTCTTGTCAACCACAACGCTCAAAATTGCACCTTGATAAAGGACTTTGAATGACAATTTTTTCCAGGTCTTAGGCATAGAAGGATTGAAAGCCAACATCTTTCTGTCTGTACGCATACCTCCGAAACCATACACAATGTTTGTCCAAGCAGCAGAGATTGATGTAGTGTGCAAACCTTGGTAAGTGTTATTGTTATAGTCATCGAGGTCGAGACGTGTAGCAAATCCGAAGAAACTTGCAGCCTCGTCGTGTTTACCGATTTCAGATGCAATCACAGAGTGAATTGAAGGAGAAAGAGATGACTCGTGCATACAAATTGGTTCGTAGTACTCATAGTTAGCTTTGATTACCTCGCGGCTGAAATCTTGAGCATACATAAACAAGAACATCAAAACATCTGGTTGTTTAACCATATCTGTACGATAAATGCGATCATAAGCCCAGAAATCATACAAAGGCAATTCGCTCTTCTTGATGCTCTTCAAATCAATATGTGGCAAATTGAAGAATCCGTCGTGTTGTTCAAACACACCATCTTCACGTTGCAACATCTTCATACGACTTGCAACTTCTGCAAATTTAGCCAACTCACTTTCTTGAAGGTTAAGTTTCTTAACCAACTCGTTCCATTTCGCAGATGCTCCACTCTTCATCTCGTCGGCCACCTTCAATGCGAAATCAATTGATTTTTTAGCCAAATAGTTTACAAAACAGTTGTTGTTGGTCATCACGTGGAATTCATCAACACCCATCACACCATAGAAACCATATTCATTTGTGTGAGGATCTTGTTGAGCACGGCTTACATAGAAACGAGCAATTTCCATCAGCATTTCTGCTCCGTGACCATACAAGAAGTCTTTGTCGCCAATCAAATTGTCATACTCTTCGATACCGAATGCTACCGAACCGCTGACATGGATTTGCAAACTTGCGTGTTGCCAAAGTTCGCAGTTTTCCCAACCGTCAATTGTAGCGATAGGATAACAAGCACCTGCGCAGTCAAGAACTTTGGCACGGATGCGAGCCTGTTCCAATGTTGAGTAGCGGAACTCAAGCAAGTTCTTTGCAGCTTCTGGATTATTGAAAATATAGAAAGCCAAGCAATAAGCTTCAGTATCCCAGAATGCTTTACCACCGTAAGCATCACCAGTAAGACCTTTTGCACCAATGTTCAACGTAGGATCACTTCCGTGGTATGTTTGGTGCAATTGGAAGATACAATAACGAATACCTTGTTGATTTTCGTCATCACCCTCAATTACGATATCCAACTTATCCCATACGTTAGCCCAGAATGCTTTGTGTGCAGCGATTTCCGCCTCGTATGTTGTTTTATTTTTAGCCAAATCAAGACCTTTGTTCCAAACTACGTCAGCAGTTTCATTGATGTCCTTTGGATTGTCAGTTTTCTCGATTTTAACTGATTTGTTTACTTTGAAAGTTTTTGTCCAAGCATCTGGTGCATTGCCCAACACTTTTCCTGCATAATTTACTGACAATTTACGGAACGAAGTTGTTTTTCCTTGTTGCAAAGAAAGTGTGAATTCTGTTCCTGCGAACAATTCGTCCTGAATCAATGGCAAAGTTGGAGCTGCACCATCAAATTCCAAGCGGAATGTTGCACACAAATAGCGTTTTCCGATTTTTGTTTCGCCCAAAATTGCAAACACATCGCCTACTTTCTCCTTGCGAGGAGCAGTCCAGTTATTTGGCTTTTCATCTGCATGAATTGAAAAATCCATACCAGAAATCACTTTTACATCTCCACTGAAGTTAAGTGGTTCAAGCGTGATTTTTTGTGCACCAATATGTGTATTTACCAAACTGGTAAAACGTTCGAAAGTCAATTTGACTTTTTTTCCGCTTTTTGTTTCCCAAACAAATGTACGAGTGAGGATACCTGTTTTCAAATCCAACACACGACGAAAATCTGAGAATTTTGCAGAAGCCAAATCAAGCACTTCACCGTCTATCTCCAAACGGGTATACAACCAATCAACGGTGTTAGTCATATCTGCACCTGTAAGCACAAAACCATTGTATGCTACTGGGTGTTTGAAATTCAATGATTCATAGAATCCATTGAAATAACTACCAACGTGTTTTGGTCCAGAGTAACCTTCATCAAAATGACCACGGATACCCATATATTCATTACCCAATGAAAAAATAGACTCTGCTACTTTACCATGTTTTGGATCAAAACCTTCTTCGATTACCGCCCAAGGGTCAAGTTTAAAATATTTGTCTGCTATATGTCCCATAAAATATCTTATTTCAGATTTTTATTAATAATTGAATGTTTCTTCTTTGCCTGCTGCAACAGTTGATTTCTTGCCTGCGATAACCACATCAAGATTTGCATTGCTGTTGTTTTTGATAGCAACCTTACCTGCTTCCAGTGAGATGTTCAAAGCTTGACCTTTCCAAATGAATGGGAAAGAAACTTTCTTCCATTGTTTTGGCATGTGAGGGTTCATTGTGAACACTTCTGATTGCAATGCATTAAGAATACCTGCAACACCGAACACAACCATTTGCCAGTTCATACCGCAACCTGCAATGTGGATACCTTCTGCTGCACCACCATTTTCAACATTGAGGTCCTGACCTTTACAACCTTGGAACATTTCCCAAGCCTCTTTGTCCAAACCAATCTTGTTAGCCAACACAGCGTGTGCACCACGAGACAATGATGAATCGTGAGTAGTATATTGCAAGTAGTAATCCCAAGCAGCTTTGATTTCAGCATCAGTAAACTCGTTGATGAACAAATAAAGCAACATCAACACGTCAGCTTGTTTCAAGCATTTTGAGCGATAAAGTCTTTCTTGAGAAGCAAAGATTGCAAAGTGTTTCTTACGATCTTTCCAAATTTTGTCAAATTGAGGTTCTGCAAAGCTGTCAAACTCCTCGCATTGCATAATCAAATCTGGGTTCTTCTTAGAACGTACGATTGGTAATTTTTCTGCTACTTCTTTGAATTGTGCTATTTCAGCATCAGAAGCTCCACCGAATTTACCATATTTAGCAGCAACATTCAATGCGAACTTAACCATCCAGTTGGTGTAAGCATTGTTGCTTGTAAGAGCAGTGTATTCATCAGGTCCCATTACGCCGAGCAAACTTGGGTAATCGTCGCCTTGACGCCAATCGATACGATCAATCCAGTAACGTGCAGTTTCAACCACTGTTTCTGCAGTCTTAGGATCTTTCAGATAATCATCGCTAGTATTAGCTGCATAGTGAGCAAATGCGTAAACTACGTCAGCTGTGATATGAACTTCGTGGTCGCGATATTGCCAGTTCATTGCAGGACAGCAGTCGTTGCCTTTGTGGTCTGACTCCCAAGGGAAACGAGCGCCACGATAACCCAATTTTTGAGCATTCTTGCGAGCGCCTTCCAATGTTTGAATACGGAAATCAACCAATGTTTTTGCTCTTTCAGGATCTGTATAAAGGAAGAAAGGTACCAAATAAACTTCTGTATCCCAGAAGAAACGACCATAGTAAAGGTCACCGGCAGTACCTTTAGCATCGATAGCTACACGAGAGTCGCCTGTTACGTGGCAACGCAACAAGTGGAAGATTGAAGCTCTTACTGCTTGAAGTGAGTCATCATCACCTTCAATCTCTACGTCAGATTTTGCCCAACGCATAGCCCAATAAGCTTTGTGTTCTTCGAACAGTTGATCGTATGATTGATTTTTAGCGTCAGCCAAAACTTGTTCTGGAGTAGTTGCAACCAAGTCGCGAGATGTAGTAACAGCAGAACGTTTTTCAACTACCAATGATTGACCAGCAGCCAATTTGAATTCTGCAACAAAGAATCCACGACGTGGTTCTTCTACATATTTCCAATTAGCACCTTCAGCATTAGTTTGAGCTACTGTATAAATAGTATCACCACCTGTATTCAATACACGGTTAATATTTGTAGTAACTGTACTTTTTACTTCGTTTGCAGAAATTTGTTTCACTTCGCATTGAAGTTTTCCTCCTTCAAGTGAACCAAATTCAATAAAGTGGTCTTCACCATTTGTACGAACATCAGCATCAATACCCGATTTGATAGTGATTGTTACAGGTTTGTCAACTGCAGTGAACTTTGCTTTTTGTACGCTCAAGTTGGTACGAACGCCACTGATAAAACGTTCAAATTCAACTTTCACATCACCTTCTTTTGAATGCCATACAAGTTCACGTTCGATAGAAGCGTGTTTCATATTCAAGTTACGGCAATAACCTGAAGTTTTGCTTGTAAGCATATCCAATTTTTCGCCAGCAATTGTAGGCGCAATTCCCAAGAAATAAGGAAGGTTTACAATTTCCTCGTTCATGTATGGGTGACGACCAAACACACCAGGCACATAAGTTCCCCAGTGTGAAACCACCACTGTAGCGGCATGGTCAAAGTTTGACGCATTTGCAACTGGTTGTTTTGGTGCAGTAATGTTTTGAGGATCGTTTCCTACATTCTCCTCCAACGAACCGCGAGTGTGCAAATAACCACTACCCAAAGTAAATAAACCCTCGTAAGCCAAAGCTGTTTTTGCTTTAAACTCTTTTTCTTGTAAAATCCACTGTTTGTCCATAAGTACTTATTTTAATATATATTATTATTTCTTTACTAATCTAATTGCTTGACCACCACCAGCTGCCAATTTTATTTTCAAAACCGACTTTGATGTCACGTTCTTTTCTAAATAAACATTATCCATTGGATTGGTCTTGTAGTCTGCGTCAGGTCCGTCAGCATATATTTGAGCAACGTATTTTGCATTAGGCTCCAAAAAGTCCAATTTTATTGTCAATTCGCGCGCATCCTCGTCAGTTACGCTACCCACATACCAATTTTCAGAATTTCTATCTTTGCGGGCAATAGTGACGTAATCTCCTATTTTTGCATTCAACACTTTTGATATTTCCCAATCCACTGGTACATCTTTTATAAAGTCAAATGCCTTTTTACCTTCATAATTTTCTGGCAAATCGCAAGCCATTTGCAATGGACTGTAAATTACTACATAAAGTGCCAATTGGTTTACCAATGTTGTTTGCGGACGCGCCCACTGATTTTCGCGAGGATATTTGTAATTGAAAACGCCAGGTGTATAATCAAGTGGTCCTGCCAAAATACGTGTAAATGGCAAAATCGTCAAATGCGAAGGAGGATTTCCTCCGTCACCCGACCAAGCATTAAACTCTTGACCTCTTGCGCCCTCTTGCGACATCAAGTTTGGATAAGTACGACGAATACCAGTTTCTTTTATCGGTTCGTGCACATCAAGTGTAAGTTGATATTCGGCTGCTTTTTCTAAAGCATATCGATAATGACGCACGCCGTATTGTCCATCGTGCCATTCTGTTTTATCAAACTTCGGTTTTACATAACCACTTTTGAGTGAGTGCATTCCATTTTGTTGATACAATTGATAGCCCTCCTCCATTTGCGCTTCGTAATTCCGCACACCGCCATAAGTCTCGTGATGTCCAATTAGTTGAACACCTTTGGACTGACCATATTTACAAATCTCAGAGATATTAAAATCAGGATATGGAGTAACTACATTAAACCAATTCCCGTCATAATAAGGACATTCCCAACCATAGTTCCACCCCTCGGCCAACACACCACCAAAACCATTTTGAACCGCAAAATCCATATACTTCTTCATATTCTCTGTTGTTGCACCATGTTTTGGACCCATATACCAAGTATATTTTCCGATATGCATACCCCACCAAATACCTACATATTTCATTGGTTTTATCCACGAAGTATCTTCTATCTTGCAAGGTTCGTTCAAATTGAGTTCCAAATGCGACTCTGCCAAATCTCCCGCACAATCTCCTATTATCACAGTACGCCAAGGCGACACAAATGGAGTTTTTGCATACACTTTTACACCATTAGCCCAAGGTACAAGTTCACACTTCAATGTGTTTTCTGCATTAGGCAACAATGTCATCGAAGCATAATCTGTTAAATTTGCTTCGTGAATAGCCAAGTGTTTACCGTCATTTCTTTCTATCGTAAACGGAGTGGCAGCATTGTCTTTTATGTCATTTATTTTCGTAAATCGATATAACGACTCATAATAACTTCCTTCGGCGTGCGACGGAATCCACCAAGCACCTTTCACATCAGGGAGATTGAATTCTGTTTTTTCATCCTGAATAATGAAATAATTCAAAGAATCCTGTTTGGGGAATTCATAACGAAAACCTATTCCATCATCAAAAGCACGAAAATAAATTTTCAAGAATCTATGCAAACCCTTGTTTTCTTGCAACGAAATCGCCATTTCGTTGTAATGATTGCGAACAAATCGAGATTCACCCCATACTTGCTCCCACGTTTCGTCGAAAGACGAACGTTGTACATCTATAATTCTAAAATCACGGCAAAACATAGAGTCTTGTCCTACCAACTGAAATCC
>DCHK01000062.1 GCA_002315615.1 Bacteroidales bacterium UBA1754
TGTTAAGAAAATTTAAAAAATCCCTATTTAGAATTTGTCTAAATAGGGATTTTTGTGTATTGAATAATGTCGCGTTTGCGATTTGTTATTTTCTTTTGCTCGTATCTTTATTGTTGTCTTTTGATTTTCCAAAAACTGAAACATTTATATATCTTGACGGGTTTTGTTTAATGTCTGTTAGCAATGCTTCTGCACTTTCGACGGTTGAATTTAAGTTGGTATAAAGTTCTTTATCGTTGAGCAACAAACCTGCAGTTCCATCGGTGCTTTGTAGTTTGGCAGTGATTTCGTGCAAATTCTTAATCGTTGCGTCAATTTCATTCATTGTGTTGGCAAAATCTATTGCGCTTAAGTTTTGCGAAGTTGTAGCAAAGTTCGACGTTATTGTATCTACATTAGAAATAATATGAGGGAAATCGTTGCTCATCATTGTGTTGAGTTTAGCACTCGAAACTTCTAAGTTTTTGGTGATAACCTCGAGTGATTTTAACGAATTTTCGAGCGATTTGTTTTCTATTAGTATTTTGCAAGCGATAAGAAGAGAATCGACGTGTGGCAAAAGTTGGTCGGAAATTTGTGGCATAAGTTTTTCTTCCAAACCGTCGAACATTCCGCCAGCAACTCTCGAGTAGATAGTGTCGCCAGGATTCAACATTTTATCAGTTTCGCGATTCAAGATAATGCGCATACATTTTCCTCCTAAAAGTCCGTCGTCAGACAGTTCCAAAATTGATCCTTCGGGAATTTGTATGTCATCGTCAAGCGAAACGACCACGACAAAAGGTGTTTCTTGCGAAAAATCGTACGTAATTTCGTGAACAGTACCAATTGTGTGTCCGTTGATTCTAACAGGAGCCGATGTCATCAGTCCATCAATGTTTTTGTATTTAGCGTAGAAATATGTTGATGGTGTAAAAATATTCACTCCTTTAAGGTAATTAACTCCAAAAACGAGGAAAGTAATACCCACTATTATCATTAATCCAATTTTGAACTCTCTGTTGATTTTCATTTCTAATTACTTTTGTTTGCCATTGACGAATTTTACGATGAAAGCATCGGGGAAATGCTTTTTAGCTTTTGCAAGAATTTCTTTTGCTTGTTCGTAGTCTTCTGTGTCGCCAGTGGTGTATTTGTATAATCCGTTTACTATTGTATAATTTATATCTCCCAATCCGCAGAATTTTGCATTTCCTTCTTCATATTGCTGTCCGCTTACAAGCAACTGAACTCTGTATGTTGTAACTTTAGCATTGTTGGTTTTTGCTAAAGTATTGTTTGTGTTGGGTTTTGTTTCAGCTGTTTCTTTTTGTTCGCCAATGTTGCTGTCGCTATTGATGGCAATGTTACTTTTCTTTTCAAAGTCCTTTTTGAACGAGCAGAAAGCGTTGAAAATTCCGTCGGAAAGTTTTTCTTGTCCTTCGGCAGAGTTCAGGTATTTTTCTTCTTCACGATTCGAGATGAAGCCTACTTCGACCAAAACTGCTGGCATAGCGGTAGTTTTAAGCACCCAAAAACCTGCCTGTTGCACGCCACGATCGTATCGTTTGCAGTTGTTTTTGAATTCGTTTTGTACCTTCGATGCAAGCGAAATACTTTGCTCCATGTGTTTGTCTTGCATAAATTCGAACATTATGTACGAATCGACAGACTGAGGGTCGAAACCTTGATATGTTTTTTGGTAATTATCCTCGAGCAAAATAACCGAGTTTTCAGCCATTGCTATGTCGAGATTTTCTTTTGTTTTTGCCACACCGAGCGTGAATGTTTCGGTTCCGTAAGCCGAATAATTCGTTGAAGAATTAGTGTGAATGGAGATGAATAAATCTGCTTTTTTGTCATTGGCGAACTTTGAGCGTTCGGACAATGAAATGAATTCGTCGGTAGAACGAGTGTAAAATACAGTAGCGTTTGGCACTTGTTCTTTTATTTTGTTGCCAACTTTCAGAGCAATTGATAAATTGATGTTTTTCTCTTGCGAGATTTTACCAACTGCGCCAGGGTCTTTGCCACCGTGACCTGCGTCGATAACCACCGTAAAGTTTTTTTGTGCAAACATCTCGTTACCGAAAGGAACGAGTGTAACGAGTGCACAAAGTACAATATTTCTTAAAAAGAATCTCATAGTTCAATAATTTGCAAAAGTACAAATTTTAGATGGATTTACATTGCGATTGGTTTAAAAATGTGATAATCTTTTTGGTTGAACAACATTTTTTTAACTCGTAACTTCTTGTTATCTTTGTGTGATTATTGTAAATAAAAGATGTCGGCAAACAGATTGTATATATTTGACACAACGCTTCGCGATGGAGAGCAAGTTCCTGGATGTCAGTTGAATACGGTTGAAAAAATTCAAGTGGCACAAGCATTGGAATCTTTGGGTGTGGATGTTATCGAAGCCGGATTTCCAATTTCAAGTCCAGGCGATTACGCATCTGTTGTCGAAATTTCAAAAGCAGTAAAAAATCCTATTGTGTGCGCACTTTCGCGTTGTAGGCAAGAAGATATTGATATGGCTGTGGAAGCATTGAAATATGCCAAGCAAAAGCGAATTCATACAGGAATTGGCACTTCTGATTATCACATAAAATATAAATTCAATAGCACTCGAGATGAAATTCTTGAACGAGCAGTTTCTGCCGTGAAATATGCCAAAAAGTTTGTTGAGGATGTTGAATTTTATTGCGAAGACGCAGGTCGAACAGATAATGAATTTTTGGCTCGAGTGGCTGAAGCTGTGATAAAAGCGGGTGCAACTGTCGTTAATGTGCCCGACACCACGGGTTATTGTTTGCCATACGAGTATGGCGAAAAAATAAAATATTTGGTGGAACACGTGTCGAATATCGACAAAGCGATACTCTCTACACATTGCCACAACGATTTGGGACTTGCTACGGCTAACACAATAGCAGGAATAACAAATGGTGCACGTCAAGTTGAGGTGGCTATAAATGGCGTAGGCGAACGTGCAGGAAATACCTCGCTCGAAGAAGTGGCTATGATAATGAAATGTCATAAATCATTGAATATCGAGACGAATATCAATACACAAAAAATATACGCAGTAAGTCGTATGGTGTCGAACCTGATGAATATGCCAGTGCAACCAAACAAGGCAATCGTTGGGCGCAATGCGTTTGCTCATTCGTCGGGCATACATCAAGACGGAATGCTGAAAAATATGCAGACATACGAAATAATGAACCCTCAAGATGTAGGTTTGGACGAAGCATATTTTGTATTGACTGCGCGTAGTGGACGTGCTGCACTGAAGCACCGACTGAAAGAATTGGAAGTGGAAGTGAATGAGGAACGACTCGAACAAATATACGAAGCGTTTCTTAAGTTGGCTGATCAAAAGAAAGAGGTGAGCGATGGCGATTTGCTTTTGCTTGTAGGAATGAAGCCCGATGCTATGCGTCGCATAAAAATTGATTTTTTGAAAGTAACTTCGGGTGTTGGCGTTCAACCCGAAGCATCGCTTGGACTAACAGTGGCGGACGAAAAATTTGAAGCGAAAGCCGAAGGAAATGGTCCTGTAGATGCGGCTATCAATGCCTTGAAAAAGATCATCAAAAAGAAAATGATATTGCGCGAATTCACGATTCAGTCAATCAACAAAGGTAGCAACGACGTAGGAAAGGTTCACATGCAAGTGGAATGCGATGGCGCAGTGTATTACGGAATGGGTGCAAATACCGATATTGTTGTTGCTTCGCTCGAAGCGTACATTGATGCCGTGAATAAGTTTAAAAATTTGTAACTTTGCAAAAAAGTAAAATCAAAATAAACATAAAAGATATGGAATTATCATCATTAACAGCGGTTTCGCCAGTCGACGGTCGCTATAGAAACAAAACAGAACGTTTTTCGGAATATTTTTCGGAGTACGCACTCATTCGTTATCGTGTGCTTGTAGAGGTGGAATATTTTATCGCACTTTGCGAATTGCCTTTGCCACAACTGAAGTGCGTAGATTCAAAAGTGTTTGAACAATTGCGTGATATTTATCGTGCTTTTTCGGTAGAAGATGCGCAAGAAATAAAGGATATAGAAAAAACTACCAATCACGATGTAAAAGCGGTAGAGTATTTCTTGAAATCGAAGTTCGATCAATTGGGACTTTCTGCTCATAAGGAATTTATCCATTTTGGACTTACGTCTCAAGACATTAACAACACTGCAATTCCTTTGTCGGTTCGCGAGGCGCTCGAGAATGTGCTTTATCCCGAAATTCAAGGTTTGATAGATACTTTGCGCGAAAAAGCAAACGAGTGGATGCAAATTCCTATGTTGGCAAAAACTCACGGACAACCAGCGTCTCCAACGCGTTTGGGAAAAGAAATTATGGTGTTCGTAAGCCGTTTCGAGCAACAACTTTCGTTGTTGAAACAAATGCCTTGTTCGGCAAAATTTGGTGGTGCTACGGGTAATTTCAATGCGCACCACGTTGCTTATCCAGATATTGATTGGAAGCAGTTTGGTAATAAATTTGTATCAGAAAATTTGGGACTTCAGCGCGAGGCTTGGACTACGCAAATTTCTAACTACGACAATATGGCTGCCATTTTCGACGGAATGAAACGAATCAATACTATTTTGATTGACCTCGACCGCGATTTTTGGACATATATTTCGATGGAATATTTCAAACAAACTATCAAAAAAGGCGAAGTCGGTTCGTCGGCTATGCCTCATAAGGTAAATCCTATTGATTTTGAAAATTCCGAAGGAAATCTTGGCATTGCAAATGCTATTTTGTCGCATTTGGCAACAAAATTGCCTATTTCTCGTTTGCAACGCGATTTGACAGATAGTACCGTGCTTCGCAATGTGGGTGTGCCTTTCGCACATATTGTCATCGCAATTCAAAGTACAATGAAAGGCATTGGCAAATTGCTTTTGAACGAAAGTGCACTTTATCAAGACTTGGACGATACTTGGGCAGTGGTTGCCGAAGGTATTCAAACTATTCTTCGACGCGAAAACTATCCTTCGCCATACGAAGCGTTGAAAGAACTTACACGTACAAATACGAAAATTACAGAAGAATCAATCAAAGCATTTATCGAAACTTTGAATGTGAGCGAAAGTGTAAAAGCAGAATTGCGAAAAATAACTCCGCACACCTACACGGGAATGTAATTTATATAAAAGTGTAAAGTATGAAGGATTTGTTTGCGCTATTGAAGCGTTTCGTTTTCCCGTATAAAAGATATGTTTGCCTGAATATTGTGTTCAACTTGCTGGGAACGCTATTCAGTTTATTTTCGTTTGCGACGATTATACCTATTTTGCAGATACTTTTCGGATTGGAAAGTCCGCACGTAGAGTATCGCCAAGTGGATTGGAGCGAGGGTATGAAAGATATTTTTAATACGTTGAAAGACAATGTGTATTATTATATCGAAAATTCGCTTGAGACACAAGGTGCAAGTATGGTTTTGTTCTATTTGTGCGTTTTTTTGGTAGTAACGGCTTTCTTGAAAACTGGTTCGTCGTTTCTCGGTGCATATTTTATGATACCGATTCATACTGGCGTGTTGCGCGATTTGCGTGAGAAAATATATCGAAAAATTGTGAGTTTGCCTATTGGATTTTTCTCTAACGAGCGAAAAGGCGACATTATGTCGCGTATGACGGGTGATGTGAACGAAGTAGGTGCTTCTATCACAAGTTCGCTTAATATGCTTTTCAAAAATCCCGTAATGATAATCATTTACCTTGGAACAATGTTTGCGATGAGTTATCAACTCACACTTTTTGTGCTGATATTGTTGCCGATAAGTGGTTATTTGATTGGTAGGGTAGGAAAATCGCTGAAACGTCGTTCTACTGCTGCGCAAGAGCAAATAGGTGAAATGCTTTCGCAGATAGAAGAAACAATTGGTGGTTTGCGTGTTGTAAAAGCGTTTAATGCCGAGAAAAAAGTGTCAGACCGTTTTCTTGGACTTAATGATTTGAATCGCCGCACAGTGAATAAAATGAACCGTCGATACGAAATGGCACATCCGATGAGTGAGTTTTTGGGAACGATTGTGATAGCAATTATTTTGTGGTACGGCGGAACGCTAATTCTCAATCAAAATTCGGCAATTACAGCACCTTCGTTCATTTATTATATGGTGATTTTCTATAGCATTATCAATCCGTGTAAAGATTTGACCAAAGCGATGTACAGCATTCAAAAAGGTAAAGCATCGCTCGAGCGTGTTGATAAAATTTTGGACGCTGTAAATACCATAGCAGAACCCGAAAATCCTAAAAAAATAGAACAATTTTCTGATAAAATTGAATACAAAAACGTATCGTTTAGATATAAAGAAAAATGGGTGCTCAATGATGTGAATGTGTCGATTAAACGTGGTCAGACAGTGGCGTTGGTAGGGCAGTCGGGCTCGGGAAAGACAACGCTTGCCGACCTTCTTCCACGTTATTACGATGTACAGAAAGGTGAAATTATGATTGATGGCATCGATATTCGTGATATGAAAACGCGCGATTTGCGTTCGCAAATGGGAATTGTGAACCAAGAGGCGATTTTGTTTAACGATACATTTTTCAATAACATTGCGTTTGGCGTAGAAAATGCTACGATGGAGCAAGTTATTGCTGCGGCAAAAATTGCCAATGCTCACGACTTTATTATGGCTACTGCCGATGGATACAATACTTCGGTAGGCGACCGTGGTTGCCAACTTTCAGGTGGTCAGCGCCAACGTATCAGTATTGCACGTGCAGTACTCAAAAACCCACCGATATTGATTCTCGACGAAGCAACATCAGCACTCGATACCGAGAGCGAACGCTTGGTGCAAGATGCTCTTGAAAAACTGATGCAAAACCGTACAACCATTGTTATTGCTCATCGACTTTCTACCATTAAAAATGCCGACGAAATTTGTGTAATGCACGAAGGAAAAATAGTGGAACGTGGCAAACACGATGAACTTATCGCTTTGAATGGTTACTATAAAAAGTTGAACGAAATGCAAGCATTGTAAATCAAATGCTCATAACAACTTCGGCACAATCTAAAAATCCTCCAATTGGGGGATTTTTTTTCTTTAAGTAAATTGTTGCGGAACTGATTTCAGGGAATTTGTTTTTTACCGAACGGAGAGTTCTTCCTGCTACGTGCTCGATAAGTTTCGAGCGTTGTTGCATTTCTTCCTTCACGATGTCATAAAGAAATTGATAGTTGATGGTGTCGTCAAGTTCGTCGGTTTCGCTTGCCTTTTGCAAATCGGTTTCAATCTCTAAAGTTACGATATACGTTGTGCCGATGATTTTTTCTTCGGGTAATACGCCGTGATAGGCGTGAAATGTCATATCTCGTAAGATGATTTTTGCCATTTGGTTTATTTGTTTGAGCGAATCAAAGAAAGGAATTCTTCTCTTGTTTCTGGACGTTCAAATGCACCTGTAAAGTCTGATGTAGTAGTAACAGAATGTTGTTTTTGAATGCCTCGCATTTGCATACACATATGTTGCGCTTCGATTACTACAATCACCCCAAGTGGATTAAGCGTTTCTTGAATGCACTCTTTTATTTGCGTCGTGAGTCGTTCTTGCAACTGCATACGGCGAGAATAAATTTCCACTACGCGAGCAATTTTGCTCAATCCCGTAATGTGCTTGTTTGGAATATATGCCACGTGCGCTTTGCCAAAAAATGGAAGCATGTGATGTTCGCACATCGAGTAAAAATCAATGTCTTTGACGATTACCATTTGTCTGTAATTCTCGGTGAAACGAGCAGAAAGTAACACTTCGTGAGGGTCTTGAGCATATCCACTCATTAAAAATTGCAGAGATTTTGCCACACGTTCGGGCGTTTTTAGTAATCCTTCGCGATGAACATCTTCGCCAATCAATGAAATTACTTTACTGCAATGTTCAGCCAATTCTTGCGTCAGTTTGCTATTCTCGTCAGACATTTCTGTTTTTTATTTTATAGGAATTCTAATGTTATCTTCTTTTACAATGTAAAAGTTATTTTTGTGTTCGGGAAAGTTCTCTTTTACCTCGTTGAGTAAAACCATTGCTTCTTGATATGTTTTGCAGTCGCCTAATCTCACTTTCCAAAATGGCGAACTGAACGAAACGTATGAAGTAACATCGGGCATTTTTTCTTTGACGGCAGATTCCATTGAAAAAGCCTCGCTTCGTGCAGTTTTCGGAACATTGCTCGAATAAACTTGTACGCGATAGCCCGAAATCAAGATGTAAGGTATTTGCGATTCTTCGGTGTATGTTTGTCGTTCGGCAATGGACTGTGGCAATCGTGGGTCTTGGGTTATTTGTATTGTTCCTTGTCCACTTTGCGCCGATGTTAATTGTTTCAAGAAATCATTATTACTTGTTCCCGAAATTTCGGTTTGTGCGTTTAATGCAAAAACTGAAATAATGATAAACGAAAAAAATGCTATTATTTGTTTCATAATAATGTGTTTTGTGCAAAGGTAACAAATATTGAAATAGTAAAAAACTTAAAAGTTGAAAGTTTTACTGTTGATTTTTTTTGCTAACTTTGTTTTGTATGAAAAAAAAGAAAAATATTGTCGTTATAGTTGCTGGCGGAAAGGGTTTGAGAATGGGCAACGAAATCCCTAAGCAATTTCTTGAAATTTCAGGAAAACCTATTCTTATGCGCACTATTGATGCTTTCGAACATTGGGGGAAAGCAGATGAATTGATATTGGTTTTGCCCGAAAATCAAATTCCGTATTGGAACGAACTTTGCTCAAAATATAATTTTAGTAATGAAAAATTACACGTAGTTTGTGGTGGAAAAACGAGGTTTCATTCTGTAAAAAATGCCCTTGATACGCTTGTGGGAGACGGAATTGTGGCTGTTCACGATGGCGTGAGACCTTTCGCTTCGGTTGAACTTATTGAGCGTTGTTTTGAAAATTGCAGTAATAAAAATGGTGTAATTCCTGCCATTTCAGTTACCGATTCTTTGCGTAAAATTGCTGGCAACGAAAGTTGTGCCGTTAATCGTGCAGACTATCGTGCAGTGCAAACGCCACAAGTGTTCGATTTAAGCACTTTGAAAAATGCTTACGAAAAAAATATTGACAAAGCAGATTTTTTTACCGACGACGCAAGTGTGGCAGAAAGTGTTGGGTGCAAAATAAAACTTGTAGAAGGCGAGAAGGAAAATATAAAAATTACGACTTCGATAGATTTAGTCATAGCAGAAACTTTTCTTGGCAAACGATGAATTGATATATATGAAAGGCGTTGGACCGAAACGTGCCCAATTGCTTGAAACAGAACTTGGCGTTAAGTCGATACGCGATTTGTTGTACTATTTTCCGTATCGTTATATCGACCGAAGTCAGATTTTTCGTGTCAACGAATTGCACCCAGATATGCAATATGTTCAGTTGTGCGGAAAAGTTTCCAATTTTCATACAGTAGGCGAGGGGCGAAAGAAGCGCGTCGTTGCGACGTTTTCCGACGAAACAGGACAAATAGAATTGCTTTGGTTTAAGGGACTGAAATATGTGGAAACACGTTTTGTCAACTCGGCAGAAAAGGTTTTCTTTATTTTCGGTAAACCAGTGTTTTTCGGTGGCAGATATAGCATTGTTCATCCCGATATTGATGAGCATAATACACTGAATGATACAAAGTTAGTTGGCTTGCAAGCAATGTACAGCACGACCGAGAAAATGAAAACATCGTTTTTCAATTCCAAAGCGTTGCAAACCATAATGTTCTCGGCATTGCAAAAAATGAAAGAGAATCAATTGCCAGAGACATTGCCCGATTATTTGCTCGAAAAATATCATTTTATGCGAATAAATTATGCTATTCGCAATATTCATTTTCCTGAAAATCAAGACAATTTGAAGGCTGCTCAAAGTCGATTGAAGTTTGAAGAACTTTTTTATATACAATTGAGCATTTTGCAAAAAAGGCAATATCGAGAGCGAAGTGGAGGTTTAGTTTTCTCGCGAATAGGCGATGCTTTCAATAATTTTTATAAAACAAAGTTGCCTTTTGCACTTACAAATGCTCAAAAACGCGTATTGAAAGAAATTCGTTCAGATGTCGGTAGCGGAAAGCAAATGAACAGACTGCTTCAGGGTGATGTTGGAAGTGGAAAAACGCTTGTCGCCTTGATGTCTATGCTGATGGCTGTGGATAACGGTTATCAGTCGTGCTTGATGGCGCCTACTGAAATTTTGGCTACGCAACATTTTCAAAACATTTCGGAATTGTTAGAAGGATTGAATTTGCGTGTGGCATTGCTTACGGGTTCTACTAAAAAGAAAGAACGTGATGAAATAAGTGCTTCGCTGAAAGATGGCTCGTTGAACATTTTGATTGGAACGCACGCTTTGATAGAAGACACTGTGGTGTTTGGCAATTTAGGCTTGGTTGTCATCGACGAGCAACATCGTTTTGGCGTGGAACAACGTGCTAAACTTTGGCAAAAAAACAATGTTCCACCACATATTTTAGTGATGACGGCAACGCCTATTCCACGTACTTTGGCAATGACAATTTATGGCGATCTTCGTGTCTCTGTCATCGACGAATTGCCACCAGGACGAACGCCGATTCAGACGTATCATTACTACGATAACAAACGAAATTCGATAAATAATTTTATCAGAATGCAAGTAAATTCTGGACGCCAAGTTTACATTGTCTATCCGCTTATTCAAGAGTCCGAAAAAATGGATATGAAAAACTTGGAAGAAGGGTACAAGGAAGTGAAAAAAGTTTTTCCGGAATTTTCGGTTTGTATGGTTCACGGCAAAATGAAACCGCAAGAAAAAGAAGATGAAATGCAAAAATTTGTGCGTGGCGAGGCGCAAATAATGGTGGCAACTACAGTGATAGAAGTTGGAGTGAATGTGCCAAACGCTTCGGTGATGGTGATAGAAAATGCCAATCGGTTTGGATTGTCGCAATTGCATCAATTGCGTGGTCGTGTCGGTCGTGGTTGCAATCAGTCTTACTGCATACTGATGAGTCCGTATGAAATTTCGTCCGAAACAAAAAAACGACTTGAAATAATGGTCGAAACGAACGATGGATTTGAGATTTCCGAAGCCGATTTGAAAATGCGTGGTCCAGGCGATATGGAAGGAACTGCGCAAAGTGGTTTGCCGTTTGAATTGCGTATAGCAAACTTGGCGAAAGATGAAAAAGTGCTTGAATTTGCCAGACAAGTTGCAAATGATATTTTGAATGATGACAAGGATTTAGTTAAACCTGAAAATCAAATTTTGCGTACGCAATTGACAAAACTCACTCGTGTGCGTACCGATTTGAGTGAAATAAGTTAAATCACACATTTTATGCCAACAATTCTCATTACGGGTGCTAACGGTTTTCTTGGTTGCCGAATTGCAAAATATTACAAAGAAAAATTCAATGTTATTGCATTGAATCATAATGATTTGGATATTACAAACGAAAAAAATGTTTTGCAAAAAATTATTGATGCAAAACCTAATTTCGTTATTCATTGTGCAGCCATTTCAAATCCTTCAGTAGCAGCACAAAATCCACTGTTGGCACAAATGGTAAACGTAGAAGGGACGTTGAACATTGCAAAAGCGTGCAAAACGCTTGGTTGTAAACTGATTTTTATGAGTTCTGACCAAGTTTATAACGGCACGAAACAAAAAGGTTTGCACAAAGAAAATGTGACACTTTCACCAACCGATGTTTATGGACAAAATAAACTTGAAACTGAACAAAAAGTTTTTGAATTGTTGCATTCTGCAGTTGGTTTGCGTCTTACTTGGATGTACGATTTGCCCGAGAGCGAAAATGTGAACACAAATATTATGACATTGCTCAAACAAGCGTACGAAAACAACCAAACGATAAAAGTTTCTACAAACGAATTTCGTGCTTTTACAGATGTGCGTGAGGTGGTTAAGAATATAGAAAAATGCTTTACAATTGAAGGTGGTGCCTATAATTTTGGCTCGGAAAGTGCATTAAATTGTTATGAGTCGTTTTGTTTGATGGCACAAAAAATGAATTTGCAAAAATTTCAAGATTGGATTTTGCCCGATGAAACTGCTCAATTTTGTAATATTTCTATTTGCACAGAAAAAATTAGGAAATGTGGTATAAATTTTCCTATTATCTCGTAAAAGTTTGTAATTTTGTGCTTTATAATAGTAGTCTATGTATGTTTTAGAGAGAAATATTTCGCATCGTGGTGTGCCAGAATTGTTGCTAATTGTGGCGTGCGTGTTTACTTTTTTTGTGCACAACGGAGCAATATATCCCGATGCGGCAGAATCGAGTTGCCTTGTTTCTGCGTACGAAATGGCAGAGAATGGCGATTGGATTTCTCCTACTATAAATGGTGAAATTACTTTCGAGCATCCGCCTTTCCCAATTTGGATTTCGGCGTTGGTCGAGATGGTTTCGCCTGGCAATTTGGTGCTACATCGTTGCTTTGCTGGTTTGATGGCGTTGATAATGACGCTTATGTTGTATTACCTTACTGCGTTTCAGACCAAAAGTAAGTTTGTTGGCTTGGCTGCTGGTGCAGTTTTTGCCACCTCTATAAATGTAATTTTGATAAGCCGAATGGCAATGTGGGATATTTATTGTCATTCGTTTATGTTAGGTGCAATATTGTGCTTTATGCACGGTTACGAGCGTCAAGGTAAAAATTTCGGTTGGTTCGTTTCGGCAGGTTTGCTAATGGGATTGTCTTTTCTAAGCAAAGGTCCAGTAGCGATTTACACAATGCTGTTGCCGTTTATGATAGCCTATTTTTCTGTATTTCGCAGAAGTGGAAAGGAATTTCACGACGAACACAAATTTTGGCCGTTGGTAGTGATGGTGATTGTGGGTTGCGTGGTTGGATTTTGGTGGTATGTTGTGGCATACATTTCTCATCCTAAAGAGTTTGTTGAGTCTTGCGGAATTGTGGTTTTTCAATGGTTTACAGATAGAGTTCGTCCTTGGTATTATTATTGGCAATTTATTTTTGAATGCGGTTTGTGGTGTATATTCTTCGTAATGTCGTTGCACGTTCCGTATTGGATGAAACATTTAGGACACAAACGCCAATATTTGTCAGCGGTAGTTTGGTGCTTTACGGGCTTAATTTTGTTATCATTTATTCCTGAAAAAAATCCTCGTTTTTTATTGCCCATTTTAGTGCCGATGTCGCAAATGGTAGGTCATATCTTGTATTTTTGGGGGAAATGTGCAAAAGACTATTTTTTCCCAGATAATACGAAATTGGTGTGGAACATCAACTCTTGTTTGTTGGGAATTTTAGTACTCATTTCTCCAATATCAAATTATATTTTGTTGTATAGAACAAGTATGATTCCTTTGGGATTTTTTGTAGTTAGTTCTTTACTTTTGGTTGCGTGTGGAGCATTCTTAATAGGCTGTTCAATTAAGAAGTACGTTTTCGGTTTCTGTTGTAGCGTGTTATTCTTTTTTATGTGTGTTTCGGTTTATGTGTTGCCTTCCATTGCAGATTTATTTTCGGTATTGAACAAAAAAGGATTCGAGCACGTTTCCGAAATTGCAGAATTAAAAGATGTTCCTTTCTATTGTGATGACAACGAGAGCATCAGAATTGAATTTCTGTATGAAGTACGTCGAAATGTGAAGAAAAACGATTTCTCTACGGAATTTCCAAAACCACCATTTGCAGTGATTCATTCTGCACCGATTGAATCTATTATTTCAAAAGATAAAGTGCAAAATTACAAGGTTAAGGAAGTTGGCAGATTTAATGATAATTACCGAATTGAGCGCGAAATTCTGCACGATAAAGATTATTATCGTACCATTACGCTCATAACGGAATAGTTTGTCAATTCACTTTTGCAAACGGTTTTCCCTCAAAAAATGAGATGATGTTTTGTGCGGCAAATTTTGCCATTGCAATTCGCCCTTCCAATGTGGCTGTTCCTTTGTGAGGAGTCATAACTACATTGTCGAGTGTAAGTAATTCTTCTGAAATTTTTGGTTCAAATTCGTAAACGTCAAGTCCCGCACCATGAATCTTTTTCTGTTGAAGTGCATTTATCAAGTCATTTTCGTTTACAACTGGTCCACGTGCTGAATTTACAAGAATACAATTTTGCTTCATCAAATCAAATGCTTTTTGATTTATAAGATGATATGTTTCAGGTGTTAAAGGAACATTTAGCGAAATAAAATCGGAGTTTTTGTACAATTCTTCAATGGAAACATATTTTGCATTGTATTTGTTTTCTAATTCTACGCATAATCTGTTGTGATTATGGTAAATAATGTTCATTCCGAATGCTAATGCTCTTCGTGCTATGGCTTGTCCAATTCTTCCCATACCGAGTATGCCGAGCGTTTTTCCATATAGTCCCACACCCATATCGTTGAATTGTCCCCAAATCAATGTCTTATTCCTAATTTTTCTGTCGCATTCGGTGATGCGTCTTGCTGCATCGAGCATTAGCCCGAAAGCAAGTTCTGCGGTAGGCTCTATTACTGGGTCTGGTGTATTAGCTATGGCAATTCCTTTTTGCGTTGCATATTCAACGTCAATATTGTTGAATCCTACAGCGTAGTTGGCTATGATTTTTAATTTTGGGGCTTTGTCAATAAGGTTTTTGTCAATTTTCATTGAAAAATCAGATAGCAACGCATCGCAATCTGTAATGAGTTCACAAATTTCTTCGTAAGTGAAAGTGCCTTTTTCGGGCAAAATGACGTCATATTTGTTTATCAATTCATTAAAAGCATTGCCGATAGGCGAGTATGAAATAAGGATTTTTTCCATAATCGTTTTTTTTGTAAAAGTACAAAAAAATCCTTCAGCATTGCTGCCGAAGGATTTTTTCAATTAGTGTTGATTGACTATTTATTTCGCAATCATAATTTTTTCAGCCACTTTGTTTGCTACACGAACTACGTGAACGCCAGCAGGCAATTCAATGAATTCAACATCTCCAGTTGCTTTAATGCTCTTTTCTTTTACGCCAAGAATTGAGAATACTGTGATATTGTCGCCCATTTCTGCGCCAATTACTTTTGCAGCATTGCCTTCTACCGAAATAGTGATACCATTATCTTCAATATTTTCAATTTCTGTAGAAGTGTTAAGTGCCAAAGATTTGGTAAATTCATTGTTGTTTTCATTTTTTTCAGTAATTAAACCTGAATCGTCTACTTTTGCGTAGATAGTATGTTGAGTTCCGTTGGCTGTCCAATAACCTACGCCACTATCGCCGCCATTTGTCTCAAGAATCATTGTACCACAAGGTTGGATATCTGCTGGAAGATTGTTGTTCTTGTAGTAATCGCTCCAAACGTAAGTGTTAGACTTGTCTGAATAGTCTCGAGGACCATCTATTTCAACAACCACACCAAGTTTTGAAGTTTTAGACAATGCTGTTCCTCCTTGGTTCTTAACGGTGATAACGAATGTTACGTGGTCGCCATTTTTGATATTGTTTCTTGGATACCAATCAATATCTTCAATTACCAAATCTACTGCACCAGTTGCATCGCAGTCGGTAGCGGTAATTTCCATTTGACTGGTTTTGTTACCATCTGCAGTAGTAACTTTTACTACTATAGTGCCTTTGCCAGTTGCAGTCAATTTGTCTCCGCTAATAGTACCAGGACCACTTACAACAGAATATGTTACATTCTTGTTGGTTGCATTGCTTGGACTGATAGTTGCCGAAAGTGTTACTTGTCCACCTACCAAAACTGTGTTGGCAGACGAAGAAATCGTAACACTGCTTACTGCTACGTTGGTCGATTTGATAGTAATTTCATCAGTTTTGCCACCATCTGCAGTAGTAACTTTTACTACGATATCACCAGCGCCAGTTGCTGTTACAACATTGTTATTGATGGTACCAGGTCCGCTTACGATAGAGTAAGTTACATTCTTATTGGTTGCATTGTTTGGCGAAACTGTAGAAGACAATGTAGATGTTCCACCAACTTTTATATCAGTAGGATTAGCAGAAATTGTAACACCCGTAACAGGAACATTAGCAGCAGTGAAAGTTACTGTTGCTGTGCCTTTCTTGCTGTTATCTACTGTAGAAGTTGCAGTGATTGTAGCAGTTCCGGCAGCAGTAGCAGTTACAGCTCCGTTATTTACTTTGATGTTGTTGTTGCTTGATGACCAAGTTACTGTTTGTGCAGCACCATTTTCTACTTCTACAGTAGCAGTAAGATTGATAGTTTGACCAACTGTTGCACTTGGGTTTGAAGGTGATACAGTTACACTCTTAACGGTTGGTTGTGGAGTATTGCTTACGGTAAATTGAACTGTCAATTCATTGTTACCTTCGTTAGATTCACTTACAGCGGAACCATCATCAACTTGAATGCGAAGTGAGTGGTTACCTTCGGTTGCTGTCCAATATCCGACACTATTGTCGCCTCCGTTAGAAGTGAAATTGTCGGTGCCACAAGCTGACATATTTACTGCGCCATTTCCTTTCTTAGAGTCGCACCAATATTGTTTGCCAGAACCAGCACTATATGTAGTTGCGCCATCTAACCAGAATACTACGCCAAATCCTGTTGTGTTGGTATTTTGTCCATTGTTGCGAACTACAGCAGTGAAATATACTTTGTCGCCAACTTTTGGATTTGCAGGATTCATAGTCAATTCTATAGGTTCCAAATCTACACCACTTACAGGCGTACAAGCAACTACTGTAACTGTGCAAGTTGCAGTGTAATTTCCTTCTGCCGAAGTCGCAGTAACTATTGCAGTACCTGCTGCTTTACCTGTTACTATACCTGTAGAAGCATTTACGCTCGCTTTGTCGCTTCCACTTGTGATGCTGTATGTTACACCTTGGTTAGTTGCGTTTGATGGTTTAACATTTGCTTTTACTGTTGCTGTGCCACCAATTGCTACAGTAGCTGTGTTGTTTTCAAATGCTATGCCTGTAACTGCGATAGTTTTAACGGTAATTGCACAAGTTGCAGTGAAGTTTCCATCTTGTGTTTTTACAGTGATGGTTGCCGATCCTGCCGCTTTACCTGTAACATTACCATTTTCATCAACGGTAGCTACATTGGTGTTATTTGACGACCAAGTAACAGATTTGTTTGAAGCACCTGCTGGTAATACTGTTGCGGTAATAGTTGTTACTTCACCAATTCCGATTTCTTTTGATGTTGGATTGACTGTTACTCCAGTTACATCTACTTTTGCACAAGAACAACTAATGCCTGTGTTATTAGTTACATTCCCCCAGTCGCGATATGCATTGCTTCCCGCAGAACCTCCTAAATTGCTTGCAGAGAATGTATTTTGATTGTACGAAACGCCATTTGGATTAGAGACACCACGGAAAGCGTAACCATATCCCCAAGAACCCTTATTTCCATTGTCATTAGATGTACCTTCTTTACCTGTACCATTGACAGTAAATCCGCAAAGTGTAAGGTTGTTGAAGCTTGTTCCACCTTGTACCCAAACAGCATCAGAACCAGCGTCTGTAATGTCAATACAAGAAAGTGCAACTGGACCGATAGAGTTGATATTTGAACCTGCTCCAGTAATATCTACTGCACCTACTGGATTGCTATAACTGTCTTTCCAAGTACCACAACGGATGACATCAATATTATACATTTTATTTCCACTGGCAAATCCATATCCAGGGAATCGACCATTGATACGAATACCAACTTCGCGGTTGTCACGAATCACAATGTCGTGCCAAGTGTTGTTTCCACCACCGTAGCATGCTACAGAAGAAGCAAACCAACAAAATTCTGCTGTACAATATTCGTAAGTATTTCCTGTACAATTTCCTCTTCCTGCATCACTTGCAGGCCATATAGCCATATCATCATCACCATTAGCACGGAAATCGCAATGACTAATATTACAGTTCTTTGAACCTTGACAAAGGTTTACTCCATCTGCATAGTTGTAACGGAAACGGCATCCTTTTACGACCATTCCATCGCAAACAGCATCACCATAACCTCCGTTGTAGTTTCCAAACCAAGCACCACACTCGAAGTGAGTAACCCAGCAATTTTCTATTCTTCCCCACACACCATTGAATCCTTTATGGTTGTTACTACGAGATTTACTGCCCGTATTGTCCATACTCAAATCTTTTATTTGAGTAGATTTAGAATATGAACACAATCCAAGGTTTCCTGTTGAGCCACCATTCCAAACCAATTTGGTGTACCACATACCAGCACCTTGAATAATGCGACTACCTACATTGATACAACCACTTACATTATATGTACCAGCAGGAATGTAAACATTTCCACCGTTGCTATCCAACCAACTTTGTAAGTTGCTTCCGTTACCCGTGTACTTTGTATATCCAGAAGGACAAGAAATTTCACCTGCAACGTCTTCGGCTTCCACAAAGTCAAGATATAAAGTTCCGTCTGCTTCGATTTTAATTTTTGTACCAGCATTTTGAGAACTGCTCAATAAATAACGAGCCTCTTGAAATCTCATACGGCTTCCTCCGTTATTAATGCCAGTATAGTTTTGCGCATTGTCGTTCATGTGCTTCCAACCATAACTGTCTTCTAACGAAAGAGTAGTTACGTAACTTCCGCCAACATATAGTTTGGCTTTACCAGTACCACCTTCAGTACCACTTGATGCTCTAACTACAATTCCACGGAATTTCGCAGTCGATGTCCATTCTCTTGAGTTTCCACCACTAAGTTTAACGCAAGTTCTACCAGAAGCTTCACTTGCAATGTTTCCTTGGTCATAACTAGACTGAATAGGACCACTACCAGAACCAGCATCCGCTTCGTAACGTGTGTACGGAGCATCAGAATAACCTCGCTGTGCAAAAGCTGTAGCACTACAAAATAGTGCCGAAATAGCCAATGCTAAAATTTTTGTTTTTTTCATTT
>DCHK01000064.1 GCA_002315615.1 Bacteroidales bacterium UBA1754
TGCCAATTTGTACCATCGATAGAACGATAGATATTGTATGCACCAGCACCTGTTACGGCAGTCCAACTAAGTTTAGCGATATGTTCATCTTTAGTTAAAGTAAGCGTAGGTGCAGCCAAAGTAGTAGGCGTAGTAGCAATGGCTACATTACTATTGCCTTGCGTACCTGGCTCGTGTGCTACAATGTAATAATAATAGGTAGAACCAGAGAATACATTGGTATCGGTGTAAGTACCATTGTTACCTTGTACGCTGGCATCTACAATTTTCTTATAGTTCAAAGCGCTGTGCGCACTACGGTAGATGTCGTAAGACTGATTTGCATTTGGTGTCCAAGACAATGCAATTTGTCCCGTAGTAGGAGTAGCCGTGATTTGTGGCACTTCGATAGAAGTAGTTGTAACTTCACAAACTTCCGAGAATGCTGACACGCCTGATGCATTCACCGCACACACTCTTGCTTTATAAAGTTGATTTGGATTGTTTACAGGCATTGTAGCCGAGTTGCCATTGAATGAAGAAGCACTCGTTTTGTCTGTCCATTCGCCAGTTCCCAAAGCCCATACCTGATAACTTACAGCACCACCCACAGGAGCAGTCCAAGAGATAGTAACGGTATGAGAGGTAGCCGAAATAGTATTACAATCGATAGTAGGCGCACCTGGTTTGGTAAGTGCAGTGGCATTGTCAGAAGCGGCAGACTCGCCTGTACCATTTACTGCTTTTACATAATAGGTATAAGAGGTGTTGCCTGTTAAACCAGTAATAGCAGTACTTGTACCCTCAACACCCGATTTTGCTACGCTGTTATCGCTATTATAAACAGTATATGAAGTAGCACCGCCTGTAGGAGCAGTCCAACTTACAGTAATTTGTGAAGCACTATTTACAGCAGCACCCACACCAGTAGGAACACCAGGGTAGGTAGTAGCAGAGGCAGTGGCAGAGAATTCAGAATCGCCAGAGCCATTGTTTGCTTTTACCTTGTAGGTGTATGCTGTGTTGGCATTCAAACCTGTAATAACTGCGCTATGATTTGCAACATCAACAGTGATGCCAGTTGTAATTTGATTGCCATCATTGTCATATACCTTATAACTTGTAGCACCTGCTACGGCACCAAAGTTTAAGGTAATTTGCGAAGTGCTGTTTGCAGTAGCAGAGATAGATGCTGGAGCAACAGGCCAAGTTTTTATAGAAGTAGTGGCAGCAGATTCAATCGTTCCGCCTTTGTTCACTTTCACGGTGAAAGTATAATCTGTATTGGCAGAAAGACCGCTCACTGTTACTGTAGAACCACTTACAGCCACATTGCCATCAGCCACTTTAGTGCCGTTGGCATACACGTCGAAGTTGGTGAACACACCACCCGATACGGTGAAGGTAGCAGTAGTAGCACCTGTAGCAGCAGCGTTGCTCAATGTAGGAGCAGTAGGCCAAGTAGTAGCCGATGTGGTATTAGACTCAACACTTCCGCCTGCGTTTACTTTCACTTTGAAAGTGTAAGCAGTGTTGGCAGTAAGACCACTTACGGTAACCACATCTCCACTTTTGCTTACGCCCGAAGTCAATTTAGTGTCGTTAGCATACACATCGTAACTGCTATATGCACCACCCGTCATTGTGAAGGTAGCGGTAGTAGCACTCGTAGCAGCACCATTGCTCAACGATGGTGCAGTAGGCGAAGTTTGGGTATTTGCCGATGTGCCAGTAGTAGAGTTTGTGCCACAACCTTTTGCAATGATGCGTACATAGTAGGTAGTATTTGCATCGAGACCCGTAATGTTGAATCCTGATGTTTTACCCGTCAATGTAGTTGCGTTATTGAAATCGCTTACTTTAGCATATTGTATATCGTAAGAACTTGCATTGCTTACATTTGTCCAAGTAACAGTTATCTGTCCTGCGGCAGAAGCGTTCAAAGTAGGAGCAGCGGCAGTGCCAAGTGCAAGAGTAGAGGTAGTTTGACCAACCGAATTTGCTTCGGCGCAACCAGCCTTCACTGCGGCTACAAAATATTGATATGATGTACCTTGAGTAAGACCACTAAGCGTGTAAGGGAAACTACTTGCAGAAAGACCAGTAATGTCAGTATAGTTTCCTGTATTACCCACTCTATAGCAAAGTTTGTAAGAGTCTGGTGTACCAGTACCAGCCGTAAGGTTCACCACGATAGAGCAAGTAGTAACCGTACCAGCCGAAATGGTTGGTGCAGTAGGGCAAGCCGAAGGCACAACAGCAGTTTTGGCTATAGATTGAGCACCTGGGAGGTAAAAAATCATCTTCCAAAAATTTTGATCACTTCCTGCTATATAATATAAATTTTGAGTTCCTGTTCCTGTAAAATTAATTGACTTATCATAGGTCTTATACACTTGCCAACCATCACCAGATACATTTGGGTCAGTAATTGTTACAGCACCAGTTGTACTATTTATTGTGTTTAAATTTACCGTCAAATTCTGACCATTACCTTTTGCAATATACAATTTAACATTATACGAACCTACAAATGGTATCGAGACTTCATAACGAGCCCATTTGCCGCTTCCTATCCATCCCGCATTATAAAGTCCGTCTGATTGTTGCGTATCTTGCTTAAAATAATCACCTTCCCCCCCTCGTTGAGCATAAGTCATAGCTCCTTTAACTAACTCTTGATTTCCAGCTACCTTATAATAATAAGTCGTACCAGCTGTCACGTTAGTATCAGTATATGAAGTCGTATTTACATCAGCTATTTTTGTAAAATTAGTATTGTCTGTACTACGCAATACCGCATATGTTGAAGCGCCTACATTATTCCAACTCATTGCCACAGAAGAAGAAGTAACAGTACCAATAGTTAATGTAGGTGCATCAAAAGTAGTGGCTATTTTCTTAAATGTCCATTTTTGAGCATCACCTGCATCTTTTTCTTGGGCATATACGATATTTTTATCGTTTACGGCATTTCCTGGGCAATCCACACCGTTCACCAAACGACGACCACCATATTCGCCACGCTGCTCAAAAATTCGCACGTCAGATTTTGTTCCTCCAGCAGCTAATGTCAAAATATCAGTAGTAGAAAATGTCAATCGTCCATACTGTTCACCATGAGTACCCCATGCCTCCAACTTCATTGCATTGAAGTTTCCATAAGTTCCATCATATCCACCATACGTAAAATCATACGCATCGAAGAACTTGTGCGTGCTTACGTTTTCAAGATAGTAATACGATCCATCGCTGTTTTTCCAAATATTCCAACGATAAGCACCATCATTGTCAGCTTCAGTATGCGTACTTAAATACACATAACCATTATTGTTATCGTAAATGTACTTGCTTTGGAATCCATAAATATAATATGGACCAGCGACAAATGTCAAACCAGAATAAGTCTGTGCTTGTGCCACGCCACCGCCAGTAACGGCAAGCATCATTGCCAGTAGCAGCCTTGTGAGCCATTTTTTTAATTTCATAGAAGTTTTCATAAATACCTCCATTTTTAAATTTGTTTTGTTTATATTTTTTATTGTTTATTGATTTTTCGTTATTTGCCACGCTCTTTATTTCTCCCCCTTTTTTTACCCCTACATCCCCTAAAGGGGACTTTACCCTTCTATACCTCGCCCAGCCCCTATATCCTCACTTTTTTACCACACTCATTTACCCCTTCTATTTAACCCCTTCTCTTTTTACCCCTATATCCCCTAAAGGGGACTTTACTCCGCTTTTACCTCCCATTTTCTCCCACATTGCCCCAATTTTACTCCTAAAAGGGAACTTTGCCCACTATTCCACGCTTTACCCTTTATCGCCTCCCTCTACCCCAAGCCCCTAAAGGGGATGTTTTCACTTCTATACCTCGCCCATTTTTTTCACATTGCCCCACTTTTACCACTAACCCCTAAAGGTGAACTTTGTTTATACGTTTGACGTAAAGTTTAAGTTATAGTTTGTTATTTATATTGTAATGACTAACGCTATAGTCAGTTATTTTCGGTTATCGGTCTGCTCCCTTTAGGGCAGGGGGTAAAATTGCTTGTTCAATCTTGGTTACCACGGCGTCAATATTATTCAGTACCTCTTCGTTGGTGAACCGAATGATTTGCAAACCGTAGTCGGTCATCGTTTTATCTCGCTCAATGTCGTGCTCCAATTTGTATTTATGAATTTCACCGTCAACCTCTATTATCAAACGCTTTTGGTGGCAGTAGAAATCAGCAATATAAATACTAATCGGATGTTGCGCCTTGAACCTTACCCCTAAACCATTATTTTTCAGTCTTTCCCATAACAATGCCTCTGCATTTGTCATATTTTTCCGCAACTCTTTCGCTTTTATGAATGTGTCTGGAATTGCTCCGTAAAACATTGTTGGAAGCGTTGTGCGTTGCATTGGTTAAATATTAATCGTTTATTTATTTCCCATTTTATCCCCACTCTTTTTGCTCCCCCCTTAGGGGGTTGGGGGGCAAATTGCGTCTTCGTTATCCCTCGTTTTTAGATTTTGACCAATCTTCTATGCGTATTCCTACCAAACGAGACAAATGCTTTACGTTAGATGACACCAATATTCTATCGCTTGCTATGGCTGCACTTCCTATCAAAATATCAAAATCCTCAATCGTTTTTCCGTGCTTTATAAGAGCAATTTTTTGCTTACTCGCTATTTCAACATAATCAACAAGAGGAATTATCTGTACATCTTTCAAGGTTTGCTTTATGGTTGCCATATTTTGTTCTGGTTTTGCACTTTTTTGTGCCCCATAATAAAGTTCCCAAAGTGTAACATCTGCAATGGCACAATTTTCTATGCCAACTTGTTGTAAATGCTTGTGCAGAATGTCGTTACCCCTAAGCAAATCTATCAAAACATTCGTATCTAACAAATATTTCATCCTTACAATGTTATCTCACGACATTGAAAGCCTCTGCTTTCAACTACTTTTTCAGCCAAATCGCCGTCTGCAAGTTTAGCAATGTTCTCAAAAAACTCAAGCGTAGCTTTTGACGGTTGTTTCTTTTTTGTCACACTCCTAACAGCCCTACGTAGGTTGTCGCTCAATGCGGTTAACAACCTCACATCTTCAGTTTGATAAAGCATATCCACACATTCGTGTCGAAGTGCATTGATTTTCATATTTAGTGCGACATCTGTCATATTAATTATTTTTCTTTTTTTAGGCCTTCATTTTACCTCCCCACTTTTTACCCCTATATCCCCTAAAGGGGACTTCACCCGCTTTTACCTCCCGTTTGTTCCCCTTTTTTTTCTCCCCCTTTAGGGGGTTGGGGGGCAAGGTTAATTATTCGTTTTTCACACGTTTACGTGTAACGGTGTGCTTTATCTTCCCTATAATAAAATTTAATTCGAGCGATGATTCCGTTTCGTCGGTTCGTAAATCTGGCATTACAACATCCGAAAGTATTTCACCAAATTTTCCCATCATACTTTTTTGCTTTGCGGGGTCTTTCTCGTCGTGCAACTGCAATAGGTTTTGTCGCAGAGTTCGCACTTTTGCGTATGTTTCTACTATTGATATAGTAGCCTGCACCGCACGTTTGCCCTTCAAAATAGTAGCCAACATATACAACCCCTTCTCTGTAAAAAGTTTAGGAGTGTAACGCGTTCCTCCGTGATTGGCTTTGCTACAACTTGAGGTCAAAATTTTTGATCTCAAGTTTGCAAGTTCTTGATTATCTGGCGTTAGTACATAACCTTCAGGAAATTTATCGGGATTATTTTTCACCGCTTGCGTAATTTCCCTTGTTTGTACGCCATACAAAACCGCCACATCTGCATCAACCATCACCGCTTCGCCACGAAACGGAATGATTTTCCCACTCAAATCAGTATATATTAAAAGATCGCTCATTATTTTCTTATATTTTGATGACCATCGCTATGGTCAATTGTTTCGTTCTCGTTTTTAACCCCTCATTTTACCTTCCTCGCTTTTTACCCCAAGCCCCTAAAGGGGACTTCACTCTTCTATACATCGCCCAGCCCCTAAATCCCCTAAAGGGGACTTTACTCCGCTTTTACCTCCCATTTTCTCCCCCTTTTTTTTTCTCCCCCTTTTGGGGGTTGGGGGGCAAAAGCGTCTTTTATTTATTTTTTGTGTTGACGAGGTTCTATCACTTCATAGTAGATATATGCCACTAACGAAATAATTATCACTAACGAACACATCACTATAGTTCCCATAATCAATCCTCCTTGTCGTTTTTGCAAACATACATCACTAGTTTATAACGACACAAAATATTTTTCTTCGCCAAAGAAAATGCGTCCCAATTTGTCTTTTATAGCAACTATCACGCCACGAAATGGGTTTTTTTCAATATCTATGACTTGACCTTCCACCCATTCGTTTAATCCCGTCACTTCCGGACTTGCTTTTGCCGTTTGTCCCACATTAAAGGTCTTCATTTTTATTATTGTTTTGTGTTTTATTGTTTATTGTTTTATTGTATCAACCCCTAATTATCTCCCATTCGGTCGATGACCTTCGGTTCCCCTAAAAGCCCCTAAATCCCCTAAAGGGGACTTTTGCTACTATTCCACGCTTTACCCTTAATCACCTCCCTATACCCTACGTTTGTTTTTTTGTATATATATAATAATGTATAAATCGACGTTTCGATTTACTTTGTTATTTCTGTTTTTTACGACGAACTACAGCATACACTCCTGCGAAAAGCAACATTACGATTGGCTCGCCGATTGGCAGTTGTGGAGGAACAGAAGGGTCTTTTTCGTCTGCACCGTGAATGCTTGAAATATTACCATCAGCATCTGCAGCCCAACCGCCAACATGATGCAAAGGGCAATTAGAGTCGGGACAACCAGGGAATTCGTAATAATCAACTTTTCCATCTTTATAAACTGGAACTACACCCTGGTCATAAATTTGTTGAATGCAATCATAGTATTCATCTTCCGCATAGACAGCACAAGTTGTACACTCAACAAACTCCGCATCACCTCGTTTATTCCACCCAGAAGGATAATATTTATACTCCTCGCCAGTTTCAGGGTCACGCCAGTTTTGCAAAAATCCAAAGCCTGAAGTAGATCCTTCTTCCTCATCTTCGACATACGGTGTAAACGAAGCCGCAAATGCGGCGTTCATCAAAAACGACATAAGCAACGTTGTCAGTAATTTCTTTTTCATATTTTTTAACATTTTATTTATTTTCATCAAAATTTTAACATTTATTAAGGTAATTATAGTTTTGTTTGCTATAATCGACCGTTGAAGGCGACAAAAACAAGGTAAAAATTACCCGTTTTCGCCTTTTAATGAGAAAATGTACGGCTTTATTTTATAATAACAAAGAAAATCAAGAATTTTTTGAAAAATATTTATGGTCAAAGGTCTAAAGTCGAAGGTCAAAGGTGATTATGTCGCACCTTCGGTGCTAAGGTAGGCGTGATGCACGAGAGTAAAGGTTAACACCTTTGGCTATGTTATGTCGGGCTTTCAGCCCTTGGGATTGAAACAACGATTTTATAACGATGGCTTTCGCCAACGCCTGAAATATGTCGCGCCTTCGGTGCTTGAAAATCGTCGTTGCGACTAATGTAAATGTCGGACAACAAGACAAAGGTGATGTGTTGCTCGATAACAAAGGTTTGCACCTTTGGTTATGTTATTTCGTACCTTCGGTGCTTAATCTTACGCGATAGTCTGAACTATTATATCAGGTGTTCAGCCTTTTGTTTGTTTATTTTTCTTTTCATACCTTTGCATCAAAACACAAACCCCGAAGGGGTGAAAAATTTTAGACGATGGCGCAAGCCATCTTATAAAACGAACCAATATTGATAAAGCACAGTATGTGCGACATAATTTCATTACAATTCTATGCCACAATCTCTTGCAAAAATATATGTGCATTTGGTATTTTCCACAAAAGAAAGAACAAAAACTTTACCGAAACAACACTTAGAAGAAATTCATGCTTACGTTGCAGAAATTCTCAACAACAATCATTGCCCAGCCATTCAAGTAGGAGGAACAGCAAACCACATCCATATTTTATACATCCAATCTAAATCAATTGCATTAAGCGACACGGTGAGATTGGTAAAATCAAACTCAAGCAAATGGATAAATGAGAAAAATGGAAAGTTTAATGTGTTTGCGTGGCAAAATGGTTATGGTGCATTTAGTGTAAGTCAAAATCACATTGAAGCCGTTTGTGAGTATATAAAGGCACAAAAGGAGCATCATTCTAAAACGGATTTTAAGAGTGAATTTCGCCGATTGTGCGAAATTTACGATGTGCCATTGGATGAAAAATATGCGTGGGATTAAGCCCAAATTTTATGAAATTATGTCGTGCCTTCGGCACTTTTGGGTTGTGTTGCACAAGAACAAAGGTTAACACCTTTGGCTATGTTATGTTGGGCTTTCAGCCCTTAAGAATGAGACAATAATTTTTATAAACGATGGCTTACGCCAACGGCTGAGTTGTGGCGCACCTATGGTGCTTATTTGTTTCAATTGTTAATTGGTGATTTGATATTATTTAGACGCCACAAATGTGACGTCTATAAAACTATATCCTCTTAACTCTTAACTCTTAACTATATGCTTTTTCACTCTTCACTTTTCACTCTAAAACACGTGTTTTTTCATTTTTTTTACTGATAATTTGGTAGTTAGAAAAAAATATAATACTTTTGACTCGTATATGGTGAATTAGGGAGATAAAAATTTAAAAAATTTTATATATATGAAAAAATGTATTAGTTTAATTTTATTGGCTTGGTTGATGATTTTTGCAGCCAATGCCATACAACACTCTGACGTTATTACTATGTCTAACAACGTTATTGGTGGAACAGACAACTTAACAAAAAGTGTTACTTTTAGCGGCGTGAAAGCAGGAACATTCAAAGTGAAAGTGGAACCCGAGACTAAAGACAAAGACGGATACGGGTTGTACTACATTAAAATAAACAGTGATGAGCACGGTTATAACGACTTGATTAGTAGCACCTACTTAAAAGGTAGTTACACGGGGCAACTTGATGGTAACAAAGTCTGCAAAGTAAACGGATATTACGAATTCCCTTACACATTAGCGGCTGACGGAAATGTAACCGTAGAATTGAAATATAAAGCTTGGGTTGTGGATTTCGGATGGACGGTAAGTTTTGACGATGGTGCAACTTCTGAAAACCTTGTTATAGCAGCGAGAAATGGTCGCACAGAAATATACGCACACGGCGACTTTGCTTGTTTGCAAGTAACTGCGCTCCCTACTGCAGTAACTTCTGTAGCAGACGATGGCTATGTTTGGGAATATAGTTCGGACAATACCAACTGGGTGAATGGCGATACTAACTTGCCTAACAACAACGACCACAATAATATACGTCCTACAAAAGCGGGATATTATCGTTGTAAAATCACTGCGAACGGCACCACTTACACATCTAACGAAATACAAGTTACCACAAAAGCGTGTCCAGGCGACTACTTGTATGCAAACAATGGTGCTACACAAACAAACTTGCCTATTATGGTAATACGCACAGGTTCTGTGGCTCTGCCAGGTTGGAATAACGGACAACCAGGTGAAGGAGTTTCTCCAGATAAAACAAAAATAGGTGCAGATATGAAAATTATTTGGAACAAAAGCGGTGGAAACAACCAACTGAACACAATGGACAACAACAACCAAGCCTCTACCGTGTATTGCGATCGCAAGGTGCGCATCAACTGGCGTGGTAGTACCTCTAAAACAATGATGAAACGTTCGCTTGCCATTTCTATTGGCGACAAATCAATAAATATTGGTAAAGAATATGACGGCTTTAAAAAAGCAAAATTTGATATGTTTGGTGGACCAGAGGAAAAAGACTGGATACTTTACTCTGCATACCAAGACAAATCGATGATGCGTAACAAGTTGGCAATGGACATTTGGAAATCGATGGGCTATTGGGCAGGTACTGGAACATTTGTAGAACTTTACATAGATGGTGTTTATCAAGGTGTGTATGTATTTATGGACAAATACGAACGCAGTGGCGACCGTGTGAAAGTAACGAAACAGGGCGAAGGAACAGGCACCGACGGACAAACAACAGGTTACCTTTTGAAATTTGACAAAATAAACACCTCTGACCCAGGAACTTGGGTAAGAGGAAACATCAGCAGTATTCGCAATTTGGCTTGTATCAGCGTCAGTGGAAACCGTGGAGGATGCTATGGCAGTTACTCTGGATGCGGTAGCCACGGAGGTTGTGGTGATGCAGCAGACGGCTCTACCCACCAAGGATGGGAAGTTGCATACCCTGACCCTGACGGAGATTTGACTTCGGCAGAATTAAACTATATCAAAGATTGGCTTACTACATTTGAAACGAAACTTTACAATGCATCTACCGAACAACAATGGAACGAGGTGTTCAGCAAATATGTAGATTTGCAGTCATTTGTTGACTTTATGTTGTTAGAAGAATTGGCACGTAATACCGATGGATACCGCGCAAGTATGTTCTTCTCTAAAGACATTAACGGAAAATTGAAATGCGTAGCACCTTGGGACTTTGAAATGGGATTTGGTAACTCGCGCACACACGGAGGTACGATGACCAACATTTGGCAATACCTTTATGATGGTGACGAAGCTGATAATGGTAGTTTGAACAATGGTGATAGCGAGCCATACTATCCAATACCATTCTGGTGGGAAAAATTGATGACGAGCGAATGCTTCAGAAGTGCAATGAAGACACGTTGGGCAGAATTGACTGCTGTAGGCGGACCATTGAATAGTTCTACTATCAATGCACAAATAGACGCAATGGTAGCAAAACTTAACGTAAGCAACGGAGCATTCAGTCGCGAAATGGGCAAATGGAGTTGGACTACAAGAAATAATTGTGGTACAATGTACAACAACTGCCCTTGGATTATTCCAAATTGGAACGACAATATGAGCAACAGCGATGCACATTGTACAAATTGTTCTACAAACAATATACACCCATCGCCAAGCGGATATAGTTTTACAGGCAAGACTACCACAGTAACAGATGAAATTGGATTGTTGAAAGCGTGGATTGTAGATCGTGTAACCAATTTGGGTACATTGATTAACGCCCTCGATGGTACAGTAAAAACGAAAGAGCAGATAGCAGAATGTTCTCAGACAAAGACAAACTACTCATTCACTATAATGAATCCTTCTTCAACAGAACTTTGTGCAGAAGAACCTGTAGTTTCTGAAATAGAATTGAAACTTAACACCGACATTACCAGTACCTACGATGCTACCTACCAATGGTACAAAGACGGCGCAGCCATTAACAAGGCTACAAAAAAGTCTTACATTGCAAAAGAAGCAGGCGAATATAAGTGCGTGATAAAAGTAACACGCATTGGTGGTATTCCTGTATGGGACGACAATGTTAGCAACATTTACACATACAAAGATTCGATTCTCATTACAGAATGTTCTTCTGAAGAGCCAGACGATAGCAAATTGATACCAGATAACGGTCGTACAGTTTGTGTAACTTGCAAAAGCGACAAAAAGACATTCGAAATTACTCCGGAAGCAGGCGATGCAATACGCTATGTGTTGATAGAAGAAGACGGCAACAAGAAATATGAGCGCAACCTAAACACTTCGAGCAAAGTAACTGCACAAATAAGCACAGCGTTCACAACGAAAGTTACTGTTACAATTCACACTAACAAGTACAAGATTGTGAAGACATTCTGGAAATAACGAAAACGATTAGTCAATTAGCAAATGTGATAATTAAATTAAAGAAATTAAAATAATTAAGAGAATTAAAATAATTAAGATTGGAGCTGCAACGAGAGTTGTGGCTCTAATTGTTTAATGACGGTACTGATGAAATGTCCAATTGTTGAACCGTCCAATTGTCCAACTGATTCTTTGTTGAGATTTTACAATTAGTAAAGAGTTACAATCTGTGTGTAAAATTTCCATTAATGAGAGTTTTTTTTGTGAAAATTTTCCATCATTGAGTGATATAACTTTCTTACATTCATTTAATGGACAACATAAGATGACAAACGCAATTTGTTTTGTATATTTGCAAATTAGATAAAAATAGCCAACATAGGTAGAGACGCCATAGTATGACGTCTCAACAAAATGGGGAAAAGAAAGGGATACAAATCAAGTGATTAACCCCCTACCCTAAAGGGAGCAAGCAATAACCATATTTTATTTGCCAAAGCTCTCAATGTTTGGGATTAGGGATAATTGACAAAAAAATAAATCGGTAGAGAAACAAAATCAATATAAACAATGAAAAATTTTAAGAGAACAACCATTACATCGGCATTGCCATACGCAAACGGACCTGTACACATTGGACATTTGGCAGGCGTGTATGTGCCAGCTGATATTTATGCAAGATATTTGCGACTGAAAGGCGAAGAAGTAGTTTTTATAGGTGGAAGCGACGAACACGGAGTGCCTGTTACTATTCGTGCACAAAAAGAAGGCATCAGTACACAACAAGTTGTTGACCGCTACCACAAAATAATAAAAGATTCGTTCGAAGAATTCGGCATTTCGTTTGACATATATTCGCGCACCACGTCGGACATACACCATAAATTGGCATCGGATTTTTTCCGTACACTTTACGATAAAGGTGAGTTTGTAGAAAAAACCAGCGAACAATATTACGACGAAGAAGCAAAACAATTTCTTGCTGACCGCTACATTGTAGGTGAATGTCCACGATGCCACGCACAAGGTGCATACGGCGACCAATGCGAAAAATGTGGTAGCACACTCTCACCAGAAGAACTGATAAACCCTGTGAGCAAACTTTCGGGCGCAAAACCCGTGAAAAAACCAACAAAACACTGGTTTTTGCCACTTAACAAGCACCAAGATTGGTTGAAAAATTGGATACTTGAAAACCACAAAGAATGGCGACCAAATGTATATGGACAGTGCAAAAGTTGGTTGGATATGGATTTGTTGCCCCGTGCAGTTACACGCGACTTGGATTGGGGAATTCCTGTGCCAGTGGAAGGTGCAGAAGGCAAAGTGCTATACGTATGGTTTGATGCACCAATCGGCTACATAAGCAACACCAAAGAACTTTGCGACAACAACCCAAAATATGGCAATTGGGAGAAATGGTGGAAAGACCCCGAAACTCGCTTGGTACACTTTATTGGAAAAGACAACATTGTGTTCCACTGCATTGTGTTCCCTGCTATGCTGAAAGCAGAAGGTTCGTACATTTTGCCAGACAATGTGCCATCAAACGAGTTTTTGAACCTCGAAGGCGATAAAATATCTACTTCGCGCAATTGGGCAGTATGGCTCAACGAATATTTGGTGGATTTCCCAGGAAAACAAGACGTATTGCGCTATGTACTGACAGCAAATGCCCCTGAGACAAAAGACAACGACTTTACGTGGAAAGACTTTCAGGCACGCAACAACAACGAACTTGTGGCAATTTTTGGCAACTTCGTAAACCGAACTTTGGTGCTTACACAAAAATATTTTGACGGGAAAGTGCCCGCTTGTGGCGAACTGACCGACTACGACAAAGAAACTTTGAAAGAATTTGCCGACCTAAAATCAGTTGTAGAAAATTTGCTGGACAACTTCAAATTTCGCGATGCACAAAAAGAAGCAATGAACTTGGCACGCATCGGTAACAAATATCTGGCAGACACTGAGCCTTGGAAATTGGCAAAAACCGATATGGAACGTGTGAAAACAATTTTGAACGTAAGTTTACAAATCACTGCAAATCTTGCTATTGCGTTCGAACCATTTTTACCTTTCTCGGCAAAGAAATTGCGCACAATGATAGCACGCGAAGAATTTTCGTGGAACGAACTCGGAAAATTCGATTTGTTGGCAGAAGGACATCAATTGGGCAAAGCAGAATTGCTATTTGAGAAGATAGAAGATGCACCAATTGAGGCACAAATAAATCGTTTGCAAAAAATAAAAGAAGACAACGAAAAACAAAATTATCAACCCGAAGCAGTGAAAAATACAGTAGATTTCGACACTTTCGAGAAGATTGACATACGTGTAGGAACAATTTTGGAATGCGAAAGAGTTCCAAAATCGGAGAAACTGCTGAAGTTCAAAATTGACGACGGAATGGGCGGACGCACCATTTTGAGCGGCATAGCAAAATCATATCCCGAACCCGAAAAATTGGTGGGCAAACAAGTGTGCTTCGTAGCCAACTTTGCGCCACGCAAAATGATGGGAACAGAAAGTCAAGGTATGATAATGTCTGCAGTAGATGCCGATGGACGATTGGTAGTAGTTTCGCCAAGCGAAAAAGTTACAAGTGGCGTTTGCGTAGGATAACTTATTGGAATTAAAGGAATTAAGGCAATTAAAATAATTAAAAAATTTCCCATTTCGCTGTAAATGTTAAAGGTTCTAAATAAATATTTGATTTCGATAGTGGTTTTTTGTGCCATATTTTATTGGTCAACAACCACCTCGACAACGATGATTCGTATGCCACGCTTTTACGGAGCAGACAAAGTGGCTCACATACTTATGTATGTGTGTCTTGCGTTTGCGCTTGCTATGGAAAATTCCATCGTGAAATTCAGTTATCGTTTTTCGCTCGTTTTCATTATGCCTATAATTTACGGTGGACTGATTGAAATTCTGCAAGAATACTGTTTTCCACCTCGCACAGGCGATTGGTTCGACTGGATAGCAGACATTTTAGGCGTTGCGCTTGGTTGCCTTTTGGCTACAAAATTATGTTCAATACGCGTCATCAGAATGATTTTCCGCAGATGACAGACTATCGCGACTTAAAATATCAAATTGCATTTTCTATGCTGAAAGGCGTAGGAACCATTACTGCCAAAACACTACTGACACATTTTGGCACACCCGAAAACTTGTTTAATACTTCGGAACAAGAACTGAAAAAAAATGGCGTAACTCAAAAGATAATTGAAAGTTTGCAATGCGCCCCCGCTTTGCTTGCAAGAGCCGAAAAAGAGATAGAATTCGTCAAAAAGAAAGAACTGCAAACAACTTTCATCACAGAAAGCAGTTATCCATTCAGGTTGAAAGAATGTGTAGATGCACCGATACTACTCTACTCCAAAGGGAATATCGGCAACCTCAACGCTCGAAAAATGTTGGCAATAGTTGGTACGCGTCGCATAACGGAATACGGTAAAAAAGTTTGTCGCGATTTGGTGGAAGAAATTTCACAAAAATATCCTGATGCAGTGATTGTGAGCGGTTTAGCGTATGGCGCAGATGGTTGCGCGCACAAATCGGCCATAGAATTTGGACTGAAAACAGTAGGTATCGTGGCACACGGATTGGACATAATTTATCCTCCAGCACACGTAAATTTAGTGAAAAAAATGTTGGAACACGATGGATCTGTCTGCACCGAATTTTTGACAGAAACTAATCCCGACAGACAAAACTTTGTGAAACGAAACCGAATTGTAGCAGGACTTTGCGACGCTACTATCGTGATAGAATCTGGCGAAAAAGGAGGTTCACTTATTACGGCAGAAATTGCTTCATCGTACAATCGCGACGTATTGGCATTTCCTGGCAGAAAAGGCGACGAATTTTCTGCTGGTTGCAATAAGTTGATAAAAACCAACAAGGCGGCAATGATAGAATCTGTGGAAGACTTGGAATACGTTTTGGGATGGGAATCGAAAATAGATTTCAGCAAACAAATAGTTTCGCCAGACCTTTTTGCACAAATGGAACTAACCGCCGACGAACAACGCATTTTTGAACTGCTAAAGCGAAATGAAACGCTACACATCAACCAACTTTCGATAGAAATGGGACTGCCAATGAGCAAAATTTCGCCCTTACTTGTAGGTTTAGAATTCAAAGGGATAGTGAAATGCTTGCCAGGAAGTATGTACAAAGTGATATAATAGAAGCGAGACAAAAGAAACAAGAAACGAGAAGCGAGAAAAGAGAAACAAGAAAAAAGACAATTCTTTTTCATATTTTTGTAAAATGTAAAAAAACACATCGATGTCGCTGACTGTAAAAAACATAGAAAAATTTTACGGCAACAAACAAATACTGAAAGGCATTTCGTTTGACATTCCACAAGGTAGCATTGTTGGATTTTTAGGTCCTAATGGTGCAGGGAAATCCACTATGATGAAAATCATAACTGGCTATATAACAGACTATAACGGGACTGCCAATGTATGTGGAATAGATGTGCGTCAAAACCCTATTGAAGCAAAAAAACTAATTGGATATTTGCCTGAAAACAATCCACTTTACTTGGATATGTACGTGAAAGAATACTTACTTTTCGTGGCAAAAATGTACCAACTTGAAGATGCCGAAAATGCGGTGAAACGTATGATAGAATGCGTGGGATTGCAAAATGATTTTCAGAAAAAAATTGGGCAACTTTCGAAAGGTTACAAACAACGTGTAGGACTGGCGCAAGCAATGATTCACGACCCACAAGTGTTGATACTTGACGAGCCAACAACAGGTCTTGACCCGAATCAATTGGTAGAAATTCGCCAACTGATAAAAAATTTGGGTAAAGAAAAAACCGTACTTTTCAGTACACACATTATGCAAGAAGTGAATGCCGTTTGCGATCGTGTGATGGTGATAAACAAAGGCACTTTGGTGAACGATAATGTACAATTTAGCAACGACAGTTTCACATTCGTATTGGAACTTGAGCAATTGCCAAAAGACACGGAATGTTTCAAAGAAATATCGGGCGTAACGAATGTACGAAAAATTGCCGACAACGAAATAGAAATTGAAGCAAGCGAAGATGTACGTTCTGATATTTACAAATTTTCGATGCAAAAAGAATTGATAATCAAAACATTGAAGCAAAAAGAGTTGAGTATGGAAGATTTGTTCCACCAACTTACTAAGAGTTAGGAATGAGGAGTTAGGAGTGAGGAATTATGATAATTGGCATATAGCATAAAGCATATAGTTAAGAGTTAAGAGTTAAGAGTTAAGAGATTAGAGAATAGAGAATAGAGATTAGAGATTAGAGATTTTGAGGCAAAAGGCAATTTATGGAAGATAATTTTGATATACGGGATGCTGAGAACGAACGCGAAGTAGATTTTGAAAATGCACTTCGTCCGTTGTCGTTTGCCGATTTCACGGGGCAAGAGAAAATTGTAGAGAATTTGAAAATCTTTACAATGGCAGCCAAACAACGCTTGGAACCTCTTGACCACGTACTTCTGCACGGCCCTCCTGGACTTGGAAAGACGACACTTGCCAACATTATTGCCAACGAACTTGGTGTAGGTTTCAAAATCACCAGCGGACCAGTACTTGACAAGCCTGGCGACTTGGCGGGTTTACTTACTTCGCTTGAGAAAAACGATGTGCTTTTCATTGATGAAATTCATCGTTTGAATCCAGTCGTTGAAGAATATCTATACTCGGCAATGGAAGACTATCGTATTGATATTATGATAGACAAAGGACCGAGCGCACGTTCCATACAAATAGATTTGGCACCATTTACACTGATAGGTGCCACCACTCGTAGTGGTATGCTCACAAGTCCGCTACGTGCGAGATTCGGCATAAACTGCCACTTGGAATATTACGATGTACCCGTGTTGAAAAAAATCGTAAAACGCTCGGCTGCATTGCTCAATATTTTTTGCTCTGATGACGCTGCCGAAGAAATTGCACGTCGCGGACGCGGAACGCCACGTATTATCAACGCTTTGCTACGTCGCGTAAGAGATTTTGCTCAAGTAAAAGGCAACGGAAAGATTGACAGCGAGATTGCTTGTTATGCCCTCGAAGCACTCAATATTGACAAATATGGTTTGGACGAAATAGACAACAAGATTCTGAACACGATTATCGACAAATTCAAAGGCGGACCTGTTGGACTGTCAACCATCGCTACTGCTTTGGGCGAAGATGCAGGCACATTAGAAGAAGTTTACGAACCATTTCTTATTATGGAAGGCTTCTTGAAACGCACACCTCGTGGTCGCGAAGTTACAGAACTTGCGTACAAGCATTTAGGTAAAAACAAATTTCGAGAATTTGATTTGTTTAATCAGGAATGAGAACCAAGAAGAAAAATGAAAAATAAAATCATCGCAAATACCATAATTGTCAATTCTGATTATTCCAAATGGCTTGAAAATCAAAGCAATACAATTCTCCACCAAGTTGGTGAAGAATTAAAAAATCAACTTCCAAGCATAGAAGATTTTGAAAAAGAATTAAACAATTAATCAACAATGGCAGAAATTAAAAGTTTGGTAAAAGATACCGCCATTTATGGCGTGAGCAATATTTTAGGGAAATTCCTTAATTGGTGTTTGGTACCGCTGTACACATACGTGCTGACAAGTTCGGCCGACTACGGAATAGTAACAAACCTATACGCTTGGACTGCCCTGCTACTCGTGATTCTGACTTACGGTATGGAAACAGGATTTTTCCGCTTCATCAATAGTAAAAACGAGTATCCGCAACGGGTTTATAGTTCCATCTTGTGGTGCGTGGCTACAACATCGGCTGTTTTTGCCGCTTTAGTAACCGTTTTTGCCGATGAAATTGCCGAATCGCTTAACTATGAGACGCACATAGAATTTGTGGCAATGATGGGAATTATTGTTGCCATTGACGCATTTGACACTATCCCTTTTGCATATTTGCGATACCAAAAACGTGCCATCCGCTTTGCGTTATTAAAACTGATTACCATATTTGTCAATATCGCAGCAAACATTTTCTTCCTTGTTGTCTGCCCATATTTGCGAGAAAAAGGCGTTGATTCCATCGACTTTTTCTACAATCCAAATTATGGTGTGGGATACGTGTTTGTATCAAATCTTATCTCAACCATCGTTGTTACACTACTGCTGTTGCCAGAAATTCTGAAAGCAAAACTGATAGTAGATCAGCATTTGCTGAACAAAGTCTTGAAATACTCACTTCCGCTACTTGTTTTGGGCATTGCAGGCATTATGAATCAAACTATTGATAAAATTATTTATCCGTATTTGATTGAAGATATGAATGTTGCCCAGTCGCAACTTGGAATTTACGGTGCGTGCTTCAAAGTGGCAATGGTAATGATGGTCTTCACACAAGCATTTAGATATGCCTACGAGCCATTTGTTTTCGCTCAAAACAAATCAGGAAGCAAGAGAGCGGAATATGCTTTGGCAATGAAGTTTTTCATTATTTTCTCGTTGCTTATTTTCTTGGGAATGGTGTTTTATATTGACGTCATAAAACTGCTTATCCACCCAAGTTATTGGGAAGGTATGCGAGTTATACCAATTGTATTGACTGCCTATATTTTTCAGGGAATTTACTTCAACCTTTCCATTTGGTACAAACTAACCGACCGAACAATGTATGGCGCATATTTCTCGTTAATCGGATTTTTCATCACATTGCTACTGAATATCATCTTCGTACCAGTTTGCGACCGCCTATTTGGAGCAGGATATTATGCCTCGGCAAGTGCATCGATGATATGCTTTTTCATTATAATGCTCATTTCTTACTTTGTTGGACAAAAACACTATCCCGTAAAATACGAATTGGGTAAAATTGGATTCTATTTTTTGATTACTGCGATACTTTACGGTGCAAGTTTCTTGGTGAACGACCAAAATTTGTGGTTATTTTATGGTTATCGCACACTACTGCTCACTGTCTTCATCATCATTGTACTGCGCACCGATTTAAAAGGGTTAATCCCAATGATAATGAACAAACTACACAGAAAATAACAACATGGAATCAAAATACATTGCGAAGACATTTTACGGATTGGAACAAGTTTTGGCAAAAGAACTGATTGAAATTGGTGCAAACGATGTGCAAATCGGCAATCGTGCAGTTTCGTTCAGTGGCGACAAAGCCATTATGTACAAAGCGAATTTTTGTTGCAGAACCGCCATCAGAATACTGAAAATTGTAAAAACGTTCAAAGCCCGCTCGGCAGACGAAATTTACACAGAAATAAAAAAAATTGATTGGAGCAAATATCTTGATTTGAAAAAGACATTTTCAATCGATTCCGTTGTGTATTCCGAAGACTTTCGTCATTCTAAATTCGTAACATATCGTGTGAAAGATGCCATTGCCGACCAATTTACCGAGAAATGTGGCAAACGTCCATCGGTAAGTGTTGAAAGTCCTGACCTTGCCATCAACATACACATTTCGGGAAACATTTGTACGCTTTCGTTCGATAGTTCGGGCGAATCTTTGCACAAACGTGGTTACCGTATGTCGCAAAACGATGCGCCTATCAGCGAAGTGTTGGCTGCGGGAATGATATTGATGACTGGTTGGCACGGCGAATGCGATTTTGTCGATCCAATGTGTGGTTCGGGAACATTGCTCATCGAGGCGGCAATGATAGCACTTAACATTGCGCCAGGTGTTTTTCGCAAAGAGTTTGCCTTCGAAAAATGGGATGATTTTGATGAAGATTTATTTCGCGAAATATACGACGACCAAAGTCAAGAACGAGAATTTACGCACAAAATTTATGGCAGCGACATTTCGGCAAGAGCCATAAAAATAGCCGAAACAAATGTGAAAAGTGCAGGGTTGAAAAAATATATCGAACTACAAAACACACCTTTTCAACAGTTAAATGCACCTACCGAAAAAGGAATTATCGTAACAAATCCACCCTACGGTGAGCGTTTGGAAACTGCCGACCTTTTAGAACTTTATGCCGCCATAGGCGAAAGACTAAAACACCATTTTACGGGATACAATGCTTGGATTATCAGTTCTAACAAAGAAGCATTGGCAAAAATTGGCTTAAAACCATCAAAAAAAGTAAAATTGCTCAATTCCGACCTTGAGTGCGACTACTTAAAATTTGAGATTTTCGACGGCAAACGAAAAGCGTTTATCGAAAAGAAAAATAACAAATAAAAAGAGCGCATTAGCGTAAAAAATAGAGTTCTATTCCAAAAATTACGCTCAAAATTGGAATGCCACTCCAAAAATTACGCTCAAAATTGGAATTGTAAAGAAATTTAACGTATATTTGTAGCGACATAACACTTTGGTATGAAAGCAAGATATACATCACAACATATAGAAGATGACCTCAATAGTAGTTGGGGGAGAATTATTGTTTTTACAGGAGCAAGACAAACAGGAAAAACCACATTGGTAAAAAACTTGTTCAACGACTTCAAGTACATATCGATAGAAGACCCTACAACAAGAACTCAATATACCTCTCTCACCGCTTCACAATGGCACGAGCTTATTCCAAAAGCCATACTTGATGAAATACAAAAAGAACCAAGATTGATAGAAAGTATCAAGTCAGTTTACGACCAATGGAAAAATGTACGATATATTCTTTTAGGTTCAAGTCAATTACTTTTGATGAAGCAAGTGAAAGAATCGCTTGCTGGCAGATGCATTATTAAAGAGTTATATCCTCTTACCATACCAGAACTTGAAACGCAAAGTTGGGAAGAAAAAATAAACCTTTCGCCATTGCAGCAACTCATAACGACAGGAAGTTTGCCGACACTAATGCCAAGTGTACTAATGGAAGAAGATTTCCCTAAAAAAATGGCCGCTTGGAATCATTATACCAATTTTGGTGGATATCCTGCACTGACAGATGAATGCAGAACAGACAAAGAAAGATACAAATGGCTTAGTACTTACGTTCGTACCTATCTCGAACGAGATGTGCGCGACTTGGCAACGTTTAAAGATCTTGAACCATATATAAAATTGCAACAAATAACTGCTATACAAACAAGTTGCATACTGAATGCCAATAGTATAGCAAGAGAAATCGGCGTAACTTCCAAAACTGTTATGCACTATCTACAATATCTTGAAATGAGCTATCAAGCAATACTGCTACCCGCTTGGGACAAAAACAAGGCCAAGAGACTCTCTAAATCTCCAAAAATGCACTATATGGATTATGGGGTACTACAAGCTGTTTTGCACAAACAATCACCAATGCCCACAGGCAAAGAATTTGAAAGCATTGTAGTAACCGAAATATACAAACAAATAAAGCAAACTGAAACAGACATACAATTTTATCATCTTAGAACCTTAGACGGCAAGGAAATAGACTTGCTATTAGAAACACCCAACGGATATTATGCTTTTGAAATAAAACAAACATCACACACAAAAAAAGACGACGCACGGCAATTGTTATCGTTAGAGTCTATATTAGACAAGCCCTTACTCAAGGCCTTCGTTCTAAGCAACGACCCTATGCAACATCAATATAACGAAAAAACAATAGCAATAAGCGTCGTACAAATGTTAGGATAAAAAAGAAAAGAGACATCCAAACTGAATGACTCTTTCCTGAATATAGCACTACAAAGATTTACTCTACTATCACTTTTACAGTATTTAGCACTGTCCCATTTTTAGAAATAGTGATTAGATTCATTCCTGCGCTAAAATTTGCAGTATTAACACTTACTTCTGTAAGACTTTCTGGCATTGTCATTTGTTGAATAGTTTTACCAGAAATGTCTGTTATGGTTATTGTTTTGTCTCCATCAGACTCTCCCAATGTTACTTTTATTGGCGAACCTTTTTTAACCACGGTTGGAGATACTTCCATAGGGATGATAGACTGCAACTGAATGCCATCTGTTCCTCCTTTAATTTCGTAAATCAAAGAGGCGTCACTAGCATTAAATTCCAAATAATACTTATTATTAAACTTAATAACCTGACAA
>DCHK01000059.1 GCA_002315615.1 Bacteroidales bacterium UBA1754
GCAAAATAGTGATGAAGTCAGGAAATGTCTAAAAAAAATGGTACTGCTATTGTAAACGCAGTTATCGCAGGGGATATTTATGACGAATATGGAGAAATGCTTCTCATTAAAAATGGTACACATGTCGACATTCAAGTAAAAGCATACAAAGGAACGCAAATGGGAAATACAGGAAAAATCGAAATTATTCCTATTTCCACCTCAGCTAAATTCCACCAATGGCACTTTCGATTTTTTTGCAATAATTGATGGACGACTCATCAATTTTCTTAACGAAGAAGTAGAATTCGAAGGAAACGAATCATGGATAAACAGCAGACAACAAGCAAGAGTACAAGCTGGAACATCATTCCAAGCAACAATAGCAAACGACTATTGGTTCAAAATAAAATAGTTCTAAAATTTTCAACGTATAACTAATAAGCGGAAAACTCAAAAAAAGAGTCTTCCGCTTGTTTTTATGTGACCTTGGCGGGATTCTAACCCACGACTTTCAGAACCGGAATCTGACGTTCTATACAACTGAACTACAAGGCCGAAATTCATTACAAAGTTACGCTTTTTATTCGTTATTTCAAAACACCATTTTTATTCAAAACTTTTTTATAATATTTAAGGTTTTACTGATTATTTTTTGGAGAATTTCTCTTAATTTTGTCTGATTTTTTAAGCATCATAAAAAATGAGCAAACTAATAAAACCCGAAGGATATTCTCCAATCTTAGATTTACGAGAAACTGAGCAAGCAATAAAAATGATAAAAGATTGCTTTCAAGCAAATCTTTCGTCGGAACTGAAATTACGTCGCGTAACAGCACCTCTTTTTGTACTCAGAGGTATGGGTATAAACGACGATTTGAATGGCGTGGAGCGTCCTGTTACATTTCCTGTTAAAGATATGGGCGACCGCCAAGCAGAAGTTGTTCATTCTTTGGCAAAATGGAAAAGAATGACTTTGGCAGCACTTAATATAGAACAAGGACACGGCATTTATACCGATATGAACGCTATTCGCCCTGACGAAGAATTGGACAACCTACATTCACTTTATGTTGACCAATGGGATTGGGAACGCGTGATGAGCAAAGAAGAACGCTCGTTATCGTTCTTAAAAGAAATTGTGGTGAGAATATATAATGCGATGCTTCGCACCGAATATTTGGTGAGCGAAATGTATCCACAAATAAAACCTTGTTTGCCCGAAAAAATTACCTTTATTCATTCTGAAGAATTGCTTCAACTCTACCCTAACCTCACTCCAAAAGAGCGCGAGAATGAAATTACTAAAAAATATGGAGCAGTTTTCATTATGGGCATTGGAGGTAAACTCACTAACGGCGAAAAACACGACGGACGTGCACCCGACTACGACGATTGGTCGACAATAGCAGAAAACGGATTTCAAGGACTCAATGGCGACATTTTGGTATGGAACACCGTGCTAAAACAAGCCATAGAACTCTCGTCGATGGGAATACGTGTAGATAAAGAAGCATTGCTTAGACAACTAAAACTTACAGGCGAAGAAAAACGCTTGGAACTTCAATTCCACAAATGTTTGATGAACGATGTTTATCCACTTTCAATTGGTGGTGGTATTGGTCAGTCGCGCTTGTGTATGTTCTTCCTTAAGAAAGCACACGTTGGCGAAATTCAAGCAAGTTTGTGGCCAGAATCGATACGCGAAGAATGTGCTAAAAATGGCATTCCGTTGATATAACAGATACGAGAAACAAGAAACAAGAATTGAAAATCATTGAGCGAAGCGAAATAATTGAAAATCATCGACCAAAAGGGAGATAAACAAGATACGAGAAAAGAGTTGATTTTTTTTAGAAATTCAACTCTTTTTTATTTTTTATTCTTTATAAATCAGTTCATTACTATTCATTCTTTCCATATACTGCTGAATGATAGATTTCAATTCGGCAGTCATACACTGAAGCGTATCTTGGGACATTGAATCAAGCACATTATTTTCGAGCAATACGTCCGTTTTGAAACGATAGGCACTTTGCACATTTTTTCCATCGAAACAAATCATATAATCATTTTTCAAAAACTGATAAATTCCAGTTCCTGGCAAATAATTTACGGCGAATTTCTCATCGATAGGCGTATTCAAAGCATCTTGACCAAAAGCCACATAAGGTTTATCGTAGTGCAAAATTCCGAGTACAGTTGGCATAATGTCAATTTGTTGCGCAATGCGAACTGTATCATAACCACGCAAATCAGTCATACCTGGCGCATAATAAATAACGGGTACTTTATAATATCCCAAAGATGTAAGATATTCTGGTTCGATGTTGCAACTTGTATGGTCGGCAGTTAACACAAAAAGTGTGTTGTTAAACCACGGTTGATTTTTCGCTTTTTCAAAAAACTTTCGCAAAGCATTGTCGGTATAACCAACACACTCAAAAAGTGGTTCTTCGCCTTTGGGGAACACACCTTTATACTTTTCGGGTACAACAAATGGTGAGTGAGATGACGCCGTGAAAATCGAAGTAACAAAAGGTTGTTTCATATCAGACATTTTGTCGCAAAAAAACTGCAAAAATTCTTCGTCCCAAATTGCCCAAGTTCCATCAAAATCATCTTCGCCATTGTAACGTGGGTCATCATCATATTCCGTTCTGCCAAGATATTGCTGAAAACCAACTGAATTTGCAAATGCTTGAAATCCCATTGAACCATTCATTGCGCCGTGAAAAAATGCCGACTGATAACCTTTTTTTTTCGTGAGTTCGCCAGCAACACTCGACACGTCATTCAATGCCGAAGGCGTGAGAAAAAATGGTTCTATAAAATTGGGAATCGACGACAAAACCGATGGCATTCCATCTATACTTTTACGACCATTGCTATAAGAATATTCGAAAGTATAACTTTGCTGAATAAGCGAATCGAGAAATGGCGTATAACCCTTGTAATTGCCATTGTGCAACGTTTTGTTGTACGCTCCGAAATGCTGTTTACCGAAACTTTCAAGAATAAAAACCACCACATTTTTAGGCGTAAATGCAACAGAATCAGCAGGAAAATGAATGGGCGAATAAAGTTTTTCGGCTTCAGTTTTCGTCATATAATTCGGATTGACAAACGTTTTTTTGCCTATCGTTCGGAGCATTGTGAAAGGTGTATTTAGCACAATTCCAGCATCCATTGGGTGAGAAACATATTGGTTTGCATTACTCAACGTGATAGGACGTGTGGCAGTCGTCGCCCCTCCACGAACACCAATAATAATCAATGGAATAGAAAGCAACAAACACAAAGATTGCACTACATAATAACGCAAATGAGTTTTTTCTTTTTGCTCACTTGGGAAGACGAATAGTTTGTAAAAAACAAACGCAAATGCCACAACGACCAAAAACAAATAGAAATACGAAACAGATTCCGACAAAAGTATTCCAAAAATATTTTCTTCGTTTCCAAATTCTGAGAAAACGCTCATTGTCGTTCGGCGTCCAGTAAACTGAAAATAAACGCAATCAATAACATTTATCGCAACCGCCAATGTGTTGATTATCACAAATATCCAACGAACAATTTTATAATATATAGGTCGTTCTTTGTAGTGAAGTGGAAATAAAAAAAGTAGCACAAAAAGTACATTTGTGTAAAGTATGGCAGTGGTATCGAACACCAAACCTGCCGAAAGTAAATGAAAGAAATAACTTACCGTCATATAATCGGCAAAAGTGCTGTAATTCATCACGATAAACAATACACGACAAAGCGTGTACGATAGATATACCAGCAACAAATTGCAAAGCAAAGCCCACACATTTGTAAATGCCGATTCTTTAAATTTACCTTTCAAATACATTATTTTCAATATTTTGTACAAAGGTAAGAATTTAGAAGTTGTTTAAATTTTATTGATTGATTTTTTTGTATTACAGCGAATCAGTTTCGGCTTCTTTGAGTCTGTTTTTGGCATCTTTTATTTGTTATATTTTGGAAATAGCCCGCTATTCCCTACAAAACAACAAACAAAATCTACACAAAAACATTTCTCAAATAATCTCGAAATAAAATTTAACAACTTCTTAGAATCAAAAAAATTACCAATCTTGCATCGCTAAACCGATTTATTGTAAATTTGCAAACCAAAAAAACAAAGAAAATGAGCAATACAAGCAAACGCAAAATTTGGATTAGCATTACAATTATAGTAATAGCAGTTTTAGGACTTTGGGTAAACTCACGCTGGCACGCTTGGTTTTACAACCCCGAAGAAGAAGCCTATTCACCACTTGACAAGCCAGGAAGAATTATGCTCACTTTTGGCGATGAAAACGAACTTTCGAGAAACATTAGTTGGCAGTACGATTCGGTTGCTTGCAATAATTCTTTTGTGGAATTGGTTGACACTTTGGCACACGACACAAGTAGAATTGACGCCCAAGGCGAAGTTTTTCAGTCGCGAAACGGGAAAATGACCTATTATGTAGCAAAACTTCGACAACTGAAAAGTGGAAAAGTTTATTCTTATCGCGTACACAATGCCGAAAAGCATTCCGATTGGTATTATTTCAGCACGCAAAACACAACACCCGAAAAATTTGCATTTATGTTTGTCGGCGACATTCAAGACACCATTGGTGGCACTACTAACGAACTGCTACGAAATGCTTTGCAAAAAAATAAAGACGCCGAATTTCTTGTGTGCGGAGGCGACCTTACAGAGCGCCCTACCGACAAAGATTGGCAACAAACTTTTACAGGATTGGACTCTATTTCGCAATCAATGCCAATTTTGAGCATTACGGGAAATCACGACTACCTTAAATATCCTATTAGGAAATTGGAACGCCGTTTTTCGCTTGTTTTTTCATATTTTCTCGACTCAAAAATCAATGACAATCAAGTTTATACATTGAAATATAACAACATTCAAATTTTCTGTTTGGACAGCAATCGTGAATTTTTCTTCCTTTGGAAACAAAAAAAATGGTTGGAAAATGAACTAAAAAATAGCGATGCAAAATGGAAAATTGTAGTTATTCACCACCCTATTTTTTCGGCAAAAAGCAAAAGCAGACACAAAGCGCAACGCAATTTTTTCAATCCATTGTTTGAAGAATATGGTGTAGATTTGGTTTTGCAAGGACACGAACACACCTACGCAAGAATGACGAGCAAAAATGAAAATGGAGAAAAAGCAACGCCCATATACACCATAAGTCATTGTTCGCCAAAGTGTTACAATGCTCGTCGCACCGACATTTTTGATTTTGTAAATATGGAAGGCAGATACTACCAAATGATTCGCACAAACAACGACACACTATCAATTAGTACATATAGTATTTACGACCACACTTTGATTGATTCTGTTGCTATAACAAACACAAACGGCACAAAATCAATTAGATAAAATCATTGCTTAATAAATTTTGTGGGATAAGCAACCGAAAGGAATCCAAAAACAAGTACAGTAAAGAAAACGCAAATCAAATCGAAAAATTGCAAACTGACAGGATATGCGCTTACGATAAAATCGCCTTCGGCATTGCCAAGACGAATAATGCCAAAATGCTGTTGCAACAAGCAAAGCACAATGCCGATAGTCATTCCTATCAAAGCACCCAACATAGAAATCAGCCAACCTTCGAAAATGAAAATCCATCGCACTTGTTTGCGAGTTGCACCCATTTTGAAAAAGATATTTATATCTTCTTTTTTCTCGATAATGAGCATCGAAAGCGAACCTATGATATTGAAAACCGCAATGAGCAAAATGAAACTCAAAATTAGGTAAGTTATCCATTTTTCTACTTTCATAATGCGATAAAACTCACCTTGTTGCTCGTATTTGTCTTGCACACTAAAACGATCGGAAAACTTCTTTAGCAGTGCTTTTTTAACTTGTTGAACATCTGCGTTTTCGGCTACTTTTATTTCTATCGACGAAACAACATTTTCGTTGTAATCGAACAATTGTTGCGCAAAATTCAACGGAATTATCATATATTTTGAATCGTATTCCGCCTGTTTGACCGAAAAAACTCCCGACACATAAATCATCTGTTGCTTGAACGACGATTCAGGGTTGGCAATATTCACACGACCAACTCGTTTTGGAACATAAATGCTAATGGGACTTATAAAATTTGTGTTCAAATCTGTAAGCGTTGCCAATCCTGCACCTGCCACAGCAAAATTATTTCCGTTTTGTTCTATAATATAGTTGCCATAAATTATGAGTTTTTGAATATTCGTAGTTTCTTTGAATTTATCTGTAACTCCTTTTATGACAACAGGTTGTTGCTTTTCGTCGTTACGAATCAAAGCATTATCTTCGAGTACAGGCGAAAAAACCGCCACGCCCTCCATCGACTTAATACTTTCAATTTCGGGCGTAATTTCAAAAGTTTTACCTTCGAGCAACGATATTTTCAAATCGGCATCAAAGTCGCTGAACAAACTTTGCACCAATTCCTCGAAACCATTATACACCGAAAGCACACACACAAGCGCCATCGTTGCTACACATATTCCGCCAGCCGAAATATATGAAACAATATTCACCGCATTGTGCGATTTTTTAGAAAAAAGGTATCGGAATGCTATTCGAAACGAAAACACGATTTCAATTATTCAATTTAACAATTTGACAATGAGCAAATTATGATTTTATTTTTTCAGCAAATTGTCGATATTTTCAAGATAATCGAGCGAATCGTCGGGGAAAAATTCCAACTCTGGAATAACACGCAATTGATGACGAACGATAGTTGCCAAAGTATGACGAATTTCCCAATTCTTTTCGGCAATATAAGTCATTATTTCATCGCGTTTTTCTGAAGGAAATACGCTTAAATATGCCTTTGCTACCGACAAATCTGGACTCACTCTTACCGCAGTTACCGATATCAATGAACCACGTTTTTCGTTTCGTGTCATTTCCAAAAAGATATTTCCCAACTCTTTTTGTATAAGTCTGCCAATTTTATTTTGTCTTGTTGTTTCCATTTTGAAATGAAAGTGTTTATGTTGTTTAATGTTTAATGTTTAATCGTTTATGGTTTTAATTCCCAACTATTTCGTATTTTAATTGTTCCATTATCAGCGAAAGTTCTTCGTCTGTTATTTTGCCACAAGTTTTCAGTGCTGAAACATCGGACTGAATTTCTTCAAAAAATCCTTCTGCACCTTTAGGATTAAGTTTTATACTCTGCTTGTAAAAATCAATTGCCTCACGCCTTTTGCTCGCAGATAGTTTGATGTGTCCAGCATTCATAAAGTCAACTGCGTTGGGCGACAATGCCAACATTTTTGTAACATATCGCTCTGCTTGTTCCGTTTTTTCACACAAGAAAGAACACCACGCCACCGCACGAATAATTTTCATATTGTCGGGACAAGTATATTCTGCTTTGAAAAACGAAGTAAACGCATCATCGTACAAGTGCATTTCCATTTGGCAATAACCTACATTCAAAGTAAGTTCCAAATCGTCGGGAATGAGCGACAACAACCGCTGATAGCACACTAAAGCACGGTCGTACTGTTTGGTAAAGCGATAACAAAATGCCAATCGGCGAAGCGTCCATCTGTTGTCGGGCAAAATCAAATCGGCACGTTCGTAATTCTTCAGTGCCAAAACAAAATTTTGCAAATTTTGGTAACAATAACCTATTTTTTGGTAATATTCTGCGTCGACATCTTTAGCATTTTGCTCAATTTTCTCAAAAATTTCCAATGCGTAACCATAATGTCCGTTGGCAAAATAATATTCTGCAAACTTCATCAATTCGTCCGACGACAAAATTATTTGACTTGCAAAATAAGTTTCGTGAAAATTGAACGATTGAGAAAAAATATCAGGCAAATGTAATTTTCGTCCAAAAATTTTGTAGTAGCGATAAATGTTTTGCAGACACGAACTGAAAAGAATCTCTTTTTTTGAAACTGAGTCTTTTATTTCTTTGCCCATTTCTTTCAAAGAATCGACATCGGCGTCCATCATTGGGAGAAGCATTTCTTTTTGCGATGCAGGAATTTGCGACAAACTAAAACAAAATGAATATTTGTCCGAGTCGCACAAATAACCACTTTGCATCACCAAGTTGATATTATTCCTTTCGGCATCGGTCGAAAAACCTTTCTGCAACTCGGTATGTTTAATATCGAAAGGCAAAAACCAATTGCAAACACTTCCGAAAAACGAAAAATTTTTCAATTGCGCAAACGAACTCATAAATACATCTGCCCCACTTTTTTGCATATCGTGAAATTCGTCCATCAATTTTTCGGAAAACTTATTTTCCTCCACAATGTCTTTCACTTTTTTCTGCCATTCGGGATTTTCTTCCGAGAAATTTTTCATAAAATCATCATCACCCGAAAGTTTTCTTTCAATTTTTGATTGTATTTTTTGAAGTTCGGGCAATATTTTCTCGCGAAGTTTTTTTGTTATAGCATCGGTATCTTTTGTACGGACAATTTGCAACATTGCAGTAACAAAATCGGCTCGCCAAGTAGGATTTTCACTCGCCAAATTCAGTCGGTTTACAATGTTCGGATAGAATTTCAATCTATCGTCATATTTGTATAGCGAAAACGCAATAGCAACAAACGCTTTGCAACGGTTTTTTTCGTCTGTATCATTTTCAGACACATCGAGCAAAAACATTATTTTCTTTTCATCGAAAATCCGCATCAAATGAAGCATTACAGCCGAAATTGCAGTAGCAGATAATGCGTTTTTCATCAATTCGTATTCTGCTTCCGAATATTTTTCTGTTAACCACAGACGATTAAAAATTTCTATGATCAATTTTTCGTAAGCCGTTCTATTTTCATCAATATTTATAACAGAATATTCGTTGGCCAGTTGTTTACTATCGCGCATTTTATTCTCGTGTCTGCCTATTTCTTGATATTCATAATTGTCTGCCAACAATACAAGCAAACGCTCACAAAGTGCATCGGTAAGTTCGAGAACAGAAATTTTTAATTTATTGAAAAACTTTTTTCGTTCGGGGTCTGGAGCGCCTTCTACTACGTATCGCAACATTGTTTTGTACGTATCTTCCAATTCGTTTTTCTTGTCGGCAAACGTCCAAAGATTTTCCCCATTCAGCAACAAACCAATCAAGTCGAAAGCTTCTTTCAACTGATTGTTTTTCAAATGAGAAATTATTTTTTGATAATTGGTTTCTATTTCGATGCGCGTTTTCATTCGTTTCTATTTTCTCCGTATAAATTCGCCAATGCCAAATTTTCTTTTTCCGTCATCACACGGCGTGCTTCGGGTTCTTTATCTTTCTGTCCGCAAAGGTGCAAAATGCCGTGAATTATTATGCGATGAAGTTCCTTTTCATACGACTGCGAAAACTGCTCGGCATTACTTTTTACCGTATCTAAACTTATAAAAATATCGCCCGAAAGCAAATCGTTTTCGGTGTAATCAAACGTAATTACATCTGTGTAATAATCGTGTTGCAAAAATTGACGATTTACTTCCAAAATTCGTTCATCGGAACAAAAAATGTAGGAAATTTCGCCCACTTTCTTACCGTAAAAAGTGGCAGTTTGCTTTATCCAATCTTTTACTTGTTGCTGTTGTAGCAACGGCATTTCAATATCTTCGGCAAAAAAGTTTATCATAGTTTATGCAAACAACAAATATGCAATTCCAATAGCGGCAAGTACACCTGCAAAATCGGCTATCAATCCAGCCCAAACGGCATAACGCGTTTTTTTAATTCCCACCAAACCAAAATACAACGCAATAATATAAAATGTAGTATCGGCAGCACCTTGGAACATACACGACAAACGACCAGCAAACGAATCGGGACCGAATGTTGCCATTGTATCTACCATCATTGCTTTGGCACCACTTCCGCTAAGTGGTTTCATCAGTGCAGTTGGGAGTGCGTCAACAAATTGCGTATCAAAATTGAAGCAAGCAAAGAACCAACGCAAACCATCCATCAGCAAATCCATTGCACCAGATGCACGAAAAACGCCAATTCCTACCAACATTCCTATCATAAAAGGAATGATTTTCAGCGTTACACTGAAACCATCTTTTGCGCCATCAATAAAGGCATCGTAAACATTCACTTTTTTATAGAAAGCACCCGCAATAAACGCAACGATTATTCCAAACAATATGGAATTTCCCACAACCGACGAAACGATTTCCATTTGCTCTTTATCGAGCAACGAAAAACCATACACAATTCCCACCAAAGCAAGAATAATTCCACCAAGCCAAGACAACACAACTTTGTTCAACAAGTTAAGTTTCTGGCGGATTCCCACATAAATAATGGCAGTGAGCGTAGAAACAGCAGTTGCTATAAGAATCGGCATAAAAACATCAGTAGGATTGAGTGCCGCAAAGCCATCAGGACCTTTGGTTGTTGCACGCAAAGCCATCACAGAAACGGGAATAATTGTCAATCCTGAAGTATTCAACGCCAAAAACATAATTTGCGCGTTTGAAGCCGTATCTTTTTTCGGATTCAAGTCTTGCAAACTCTGCATTGCTTTCAGTCCCATCGGCGTTGCAGCATTATCGAGTCCCAGCATATTTGCCGAAAAGTTCATCAGCAACTGACCGTGAACTGGATGATTTTCTGGTATTTCGGGAAAAAGTCTTGAAAAAAAAGGTTTCACTATTCTCGAAAGAAAATTGATAGCGCCCGCTTTTTCGCCAATATTCATAAACCCAAGCCAAAGCGTCATCACACCCGTCAAAGGCAACGCAATATCCATCACCGCCATTTTCGACATTGAAAATGTGCTTGTAATAATGCGCTCAAAAACTGCCACATCGCCCATCACGAACACTTGAAAAAGCGCCACAACAAACGAAATGAGAAAGAATGATATCCAAATATAGTTCATTACTGTAAAATTAAGAATTATGAATTATGAATCACTTTTTGACAATTCTTAATTAAAAATTCATAATTCAAATTGTCTTACATTTGTTCGGGTGCTTCGATGCCAAGCAGATAAAGCGCATTTTTGATAACGCGAGCCACATTGCGCGAAAGTTTCAAACGGAACAAACGCAAGTCTTCGTTTTCTTCTCTCAACATCGAAAAATCGTGGTAGAATTGATTAAATTCTTTTGCCAAATCAAACACATAATTTGCAATTACACTCGGACTATACTCGTTGGCAGCCTGTTGCAAAACAGCAGGGAAAGTCGATAAATTTTGAATCAAATCCAACTCTTTTTGCGAAAGCGACAAATTGTCAGCAATTTTTGAATTTACATCAATGTTTTGTGCTATTGCTTTTCGCAAAATAGATTGAATACGAGCGTATGTATATTGTATGAAAGGACCTGTATTTCCGTTAAAATCAATTGATTCCTTCGGATTAAAAGTCATATTTTTACGTGGGTCAACTTTCAAAATAAAATATTTGAGTGCGCCCATTGCCACCTTGCGAGAAGTCTCTTTCAGTTCGGCTTCGGTAGTTGTGTCTTGTCTGCCGAGTTCTTTTGAAATTTCAAAAGAATTGCGTTCCATTTCGTCCATCAAATCGTCGGCATCGACTACCGTACCTTCGCGCGACTTCATTTTTCCTTCGGGCAATTCCACCATTCCATACGAGAAATGTACAAGGTCTTTTCCCCACTCAAAACCAAGACGATAAAGTAATTTTGACAACACTTGGAAGTGATAATTCTGCTCATTTCCAACCACATAAATCATTTTATCAATTTTATAATCGTCATAACGAAGTTTGGCTGTACCAATATCTTGCGTCATATACACAGAAGTGCCATCGCCACGGAGCAACAATTTTTCGTCAAGTCCTTCGTTTGTAAGGTCAGCCCAGACAGAACCATCTTCTTTTTTGAAAAACAAACCTTTTGCCAAGCCTTCTTCCACTTTTTTCTTACCCTCGAGGTATGTTTGAGATTCGTAGTAAATTTTATCGAAACTTACACCCAAACGATTGTAAGTCTCGTCAAAACCAGCATAAACCCAAGAGTTCATTTTCTTCCAAAGTGCAATAACTTCTGCGTCGCCACTTTCCCACTTTCGCAACATATCTTGCGCTTCGAGCATAAGTGGTGCTTTTTGTTTGGCGTCTTCTTCGCTCATACCGCCAGCCATCAACTCTTTTATTTGCGCTTTGTATTCTTTGTCGAATTTTACATAATAATCGCCAACAAGATGGTCGCCTTTTTGCCCGAGCGATTCAGGTGTAGCACCATTTCCATAACGTTTCCAAGCCAACATTGACTTACAGATGTGAATACCACGATCGTTGACAATATTCGTTTTAACAACTTCATTTCCAACCGCTTGCAAAATTCTACTCAAACTAAAACCGAGCAAATTGTTGCGAATATGTCCCAAGTGTAGTGGTTTATTTGTGTTTGGTGAAGAATATTCTATCATCACCAAAGGCGATTTTTCTGTTGCCGAAATGAAACCGAAATTTTGCTCTGCATCGATTTTTTCCAACTCGCGCACCCAAATGTCGCCAGCAAGCACAAAATTAAGGAAACCCTTTATCACAAATATGTCCGACACCTCAACGAGATGTTCTTTTACGTAATTTCCTATTTCAGCAGCAGTTTGTTCAGGACTTTTGCAAGAAATTTTCAGCAAAGGGAACACCACTAATGTGAAATCACCTTGAATATCTTTTTTTGTTTTTTGTAGCTGAATCTGAGCATTTTCCACATCAGCGCCATAAAGTGCCTTTACTGCCGCTATGACTGATTCGGTTATTTTATCTTCTAATTTCATATATATCTAAAATTTACCACAAAATTACTTGTTTTTGTATGGATTAGCAAAGAAACGCACAAAAAAAAAGAGAGACATAAAAGCCTCCCTTTTTAAGCAAAAGTGTAAAATTCAATTACAATGCCAAGTCTGCACCAGCTTTGAATTTAGCTGCTTTCTTAGCAGGGATGTTAATCACTTTTTTAGTTGCAGGGTTGATACCTTTGCGAGCAGCTCTTTCTGTTACAGAGAATGTACCAAAGCCTACCAAAGCAACTTTGTCATCTTTTTTAAGAGCTTCTGCTACTGAGCACATGAAAGCATCTAATGCTTTTTTTGAATCTGCTTTTGTCAATCCTGATTTTTCAGCAATTGAATCAATTAATTGTGTTTTGTTCATAGTTTTTAAAAATTTAAAACATTAAGTATTAGTTATTCCGAAACAAATGTAGAAAGTTTTTTTCATTAACAAAAGTTTTTTTCTCTTTTTTTTACATTTCTGCATATTTTTTTTTACAATGAAGAGTCCAATAGCAAATGCAAAATTAAAGGTATTCTTTAAAAAATCTCATTTTAGGTGTTTCAAAGTTTAATTTTTGTCTCGGTCTTTCATTTAGT
>DCHK01000071.1 GCA_002315615.1 Bacteroidales bacterium UBA1754
GCGTTTCTATTTGGATTTTACAATTTTTTTTTACAAAAAGGCAAAAAAAACACTCAAAACGCAATTTTTCAGTAATTTTGTAAGACAAAAAAAACAAGAATTATGTTCGGCAGATTATCACCCGTAGTTAAGAATTTAATACTTATCAATTTCTTGATGTGGTTAGCATCACTCGTTGCTCCAAATTTTTTAGGCATTGACTTGGATGAATATTTAGGTTTGCACTATTTTGAATCATCTAAATTCAATTTGGTTCAAATGATTACCTATATGTTTATGCACGCTGGATTTGAACACATATTTTTCAATATGTTCTCGCTATTTATGTTTGGAAGTTTGCTCGAAAACGCGTGGGGTTCTAAAAAATTCCTTACATATTATATGTTAACAGGAATCGGTGCAGCACTTACTCAAGAAGTGGTGTGGTATTTCAGTCTTCAAAATTTTTCGGAACAAATTGCGGCAATGGCAGCAAATGGTATTAGCGAACCTTTCTACATTGGAGATTATCAAATTGTTTCGGCAGCAGACTTATTTACATATAAGAAAAGATTATTCGACCATTTTGTAACTATTGGAGCATCTGGTGCCGTGTTTGGCATTCTGTTGGCTTTTGGTATGCTGTTCCCCAATATGCGCTTGTTCATTTTTCCACTTCCAATACCTATCAAAGCAAAATACTTTGTAATTATATACGGATTGATTGAAGTTTTTGCAGGAATAAAAAGCATAAGCGGAGTTTCGACAGACAACGTGGCACACTTTGCACACTTAGGCGGAATGATATTCGGTTTGATTCTTATTTTAATGTGGAAAAACAAAACGAATAATGACAATTACGACGATTATGAATATTAGACATTAGAAGCGAGATAATTATGAATTTTGAATTAAGAATTAAGAATTTTGACCGAAGGGAAATAATTCTTAATCATCGACCGAATGGGAGATAATTTTGAATTAAAATCACTGACCGAAGGAAAGTAAATAAATCAACAAATAAACAATTAAACACCAAACATTAAACAACGCCCAATGTCCATTAGTAGCGAAATAAAAGAGTCTTTCCACAACGGAAGTTGGATAACCAAACTTATATATATCAATTTAGCAGTATTTGTAGTTGTGAGGTTGCTCGATGTTTTTTTAACGTTGGGCAGTTTTGATTTCCCTTTTATTCAATATTTAGAAACGCCTGCTTCGTTCGGCACTTTCGTCAAACAGCCGTGGACAGTGCTGACCTATATGTTTCTTCACTACGATTTTATACATATTTTATTTAACCTTTTGGGACTATATTGGTTCGGTAAAATCTTTTTGATTTTTTTCAACGAAAAGCAATTATTAGGCACCTATATTTTAGGCGGACTATTTGGAGCCATTTGTTTTATTTTAGCATTCAACGGACTGACTTTTTTTGCCAATCAGCAAAATTCATATCTATTGGGTGCTTCTGCATCGGTACTTGCCATAATGGTAGCAGCAGCAACAGACGCACCAAATTTTGAAATCACTTTGATGTTCATCGGAAAAGTCAGACTGAAATACCTTGCACTCGTATGGGTTTTTCTCGACTTGCTTAGCGTAACCTCTTTCAATGCTGGCGGACACATTGCTCACTTAGGTGGCATTTTGTTTGGTTTTATTTTTGCAATGAGTTACAATAATGGACACGATTTGACTGCACCGCTAAATAAGTTTTTCGACGGCGTAGCAAACATTTTCAAACGAAATCCAAAAATGAAAGTGGTAAAAAACAAAACCACGCAACACATGACCGATGAAGAATACAACAAAATGCGCCACAACGAAGACGAACGAATTGACCAAATTTTAGATAAAATTAAAACCTACGGATATCACAATTTAAGCAAAGAAGAAAAAGAATTTTTGTTTAAGCAAAAGAAATAAATATCCTTATTTTTTGCAGAATTTTGGGATTATGAAATTTCTAAAATTTATAATATTACCATTAAATTATATCGTTGCTCTGATATTGCTAATATCGGCAAGTGTTCAGTATATTTCGCCACTAACATTTGGATACGTTTCGTTTTTGGGTACGTTTTTCCCTATTTTTCTGACCATCAACATTATTTTCTTACTTTGGTGGGCACTTTGTTTGAACAAACATTTCCTTATTTCTGCCATCGCTCTGATTTTGGTATTTCCAAACTACAAACGGATATTTTCATTTTCCGAAAACAAAGAAGAAATCTGTGAGCAATGTAAATCTGTCAGAATTTTCAGTTACAACACGATGACTATGGATTGCTATAAAAAAGCAAGTAAAAACAAGACATTGAAATACCTAAAGGACATTGATACAGACATTATGTGCTTACAAGAAATCGGTTGGAAATCGAGTGGCGATTATTTGAAAAAGAATGACATATTAAATGCCTTAGAACCTAAATTTGCTCACCATTATTTTCATATTGCAAGCGAAACTTCTTGGGGCAACTACGGCATTGCAGTTTTTACAAAATATAAAATCATCAATCCCCAAGAAATAGTTTTCAAAAGTTCTTTCAATTCGGCTTTGAAACTCGATTTGAGTATTGAAGGCGACACAGTAAGACTGATAAACTGCCACCTCGAGTCGAACGGACTTACAATGCACGAGCGAAAATCTTTAACCAACGATGCAACTAACAAACGCGTTCTTTTCGGTACGCTAAAAAAGATGCGACGCACAAGCATAATACGTGCAAAACAAGCCGACGAGATAGCAAAAATGGTGGCAGAATCGCCTTACCCAGTCATTGTGTGTGGCGACTTTAACGACACAGCGTACTCTTACACCTACAAGACAATCAGTCAAAATTTGAACGATGCATTCATTGGAAGCGGAATTGGCACAGGATTCACGTTTTTCGACCATTTTTTCCGATTCCGAATAGATTATATTTTGACGAGCAACCGTTTTGCAACAAAGAATTTCAAAGTTGAAAAAGCAGATTGCTCCGACCATCGACCAATATCTTGTGAAATAATTTTTAAACAATAACAATATGAAACCTGTAGTCAGTATTATAATGGGTAGCACATCAGACCTACCTATTATGGAGAAAGCGGCAAAACTGCTGAACGACTTTCAAATTCCTTTTGAAATGAACGCACTTTCGGCACATCGCACACCAAAACAAGTAGAAGAATTTGCCACAAATGCCGAAAAACGTGGCATAAAAGTAATAATTGCAGCAGCGGGAATGGCAGCACACCTTGGGGGCGTAATTGCATCAATGACCACGCTACCAGTTATTGGCGTTCCTATCAACTCTTCGCTCGAAGGAATGGACGCACTTTTGGCAATCGTGCAAATGCCTCCTGGAATTCCTGTTGCCACAGTAGGCATCAATGCAGCGCAAAATGCTGGAATTTTGGCAGTACAAATGCTTGCTTTGAGCGATGAAAACCTCAACAAAAAATTGGCACAATACAAAGAAGACCTCAAAACAAAAATCACCAAAGCGAATGCCGACTTAGCGCAAGTAAAATACGAATATAAGACGAATTGAAAATTAAGATACGAGAAACAAGAAGCGAGATATAAGATTAGAGATTAGAGACTTTAAAAAAACGGACTATGCAAATATATTTAGGTTTAGGCAGTAATTTGGGCAACAAACGACTGAATATTTTGCGTGCCACCGAAATGATAAACGAAGAAATCGGCAGAGTGCTGATTTCTTCGTCATTTTTCGAGAGCAAGCCTTGGCATTTTGAATCGGACAATACTTTCGTGAATATCGCTTTGAAAGTTGATACTACTTTACGGCCCGAAGAACTGCTTACGGCTTGCAAAAAAATTGAGCGTGAGATGGGACGAATCTATACAAAAAACGGCGAGTACGAAGACCGCATCATCGACATTGACATTCTTTTTTATGGCGAAAAAATCATAAAAACCGAAAATCTCACCATTCCACACGAAACTATGGAACAACGCGATTTTGTAATGATTCCACTCTGCGAAATTGCTCCAGATTTTATTCATCCCGTCCTCAAGAAAAGCATTCAAGAATTATGTAAATCGCTGAATGAGAGCAAATAGAAACGCCCAATGCAAACTTGACCTACAATGTGATTTTTCGCAAAATTTGTAATTTATTTCACTGCATTGTAAACAAGCACTCCCGTCAGAACAAGTATGGCAATTATTAGAATTCCCAACAACAAAAGTCCCCATTTTAGGAATTTAACAACATTTGCAAGTATTTGGTTATTTTCCTCCAAATACGATTGAATCAAATTCAAGCCACCTGTCAAAACAATCAGCACATCATCGAGCCAACCTGCCACAGGAATGACATCAGGCACAAAATCTATAGGTGATATCATATACAATACAGACAAAATCGCACCTATCCACGCGCCAACATGTGATACTTCTTTATTTTCCATTTTTTTTACATTTTACAATTTACTCTTTACCTTTCACGTCAGACATAAAGTCTCACCTTGACATTACTAAAAAATTAGTTATCACTTCATACCAATATTCGGGCGAAAATCCTACCGACGGATGATCGATGCCCAACACTTTGCAAGTTTTACCACCACCTAGCGGATACACCCAAGTCTCGAACGCTGTACCATCGCACCCATGCACCTCAGCACCCTGATGACCATCGCCTGGAAGATGGTTGTACAAACGGTGTCCCCAAGCGATTACAACATCTGGGCGAAGTGTTGCAAGCACCTCACGAAATGCTTGCTCCGACAACTTAAACTGCGCCTCGGTTGGTGCTACTCGTGGTCCACTAATTGGCTCTTGAACATAGTTGTAAAACGCCACCGAATGCCAAAACGTCGCCTTTTCTTCTACAGACATTTTCCCAAAATTTCCGGTTATTGACTTGGCAAATTTTGTGTAGGTATTCTTGTAGTTTTCAAATTCCGAATCGGGGTCGAAAAGGTCGCGTATCACCTCTTTTGTCATCGACGGATGCGCATCGGAAAGAGAAGCGCAATAGTGACTCTCTCCTAACACAAGCACTTTTTTACCATCAATGCCTTCGTTGTAATTATCGCCTATCCACGGTTCAAACTTTATCATCGCGGTTACGATTTTTTAGGTTGTTGTTTGTTTTTTCCGAAAGAGTCTTTCAGCTCTTTCCACATTACTTTCAAGTAGCACTTTAACACCGTCGTTTGAATGTCCGGATGTTTTGGATCACAAATAATCATAATCTTAAATTTTAATTGTTAATATTTATTTCATTATCACTATCATCTTCGTTATCATCATCGTCTTTTTTGAATTTGTCATATACCCAACTAATAAGACTAAAAATTCCAAAAATTGCCACGCCTACGTAAATCACAATCAGTTTGAGCGACATATCAAACTCAACGTATGACATATGCCATATTCGCTGAAAAATGTAATTCATCCCTTTAATATAGTACACTATGCCTGTAATAATAAGAACAATGCAAAATGTCACCAGTACATAAAGTAAATAATCTTTCCATTTATTTTCCATAGTTTTTTCCTTTTATCTGTTGCAAATATAAATGCGTGGTCTGCAAAAAAGTTGCAGAGTAGAAAATATTTTATATTTTTGCAATATGAAAACAAATCTTACATATAAATACAATTGGTTGCTCAATCAACTGAAAGCAAACGATGGACTAACCCTTGACGAGCTAAAGAAGCACTATCGGCAGAGCGACATATACAAAGAAACGCTACAACCGCTAAGCGAACGTACTTTCCACTATTGGCGAAACGACATTTTGGAAACATACGGCATAGAAATATATTGCGACCGCACAAATCACTTGTACACGTACAAAATTAGAGGTAACGATGCCACAATATCAGAATGGCTTTCGGACACAATTTCGGTGCAACAAACCATTTCGACCAATTTGGCTATAAAAGACCGCATCTTGATAGAACCCGTTCCAAACTGCAACTTTCTTGATGATGTGCTAAGAGCCATAAAGCAAAATCTTTGCATTTCGTTCACATACACCGATTATTGGGAGGACGCGATAGATGTGATTATCAAACCATTTTTTGTAAAAATGTTTCGTCAACGATGGCACGTCGTTGGTCCTATATACAATGCTAAAAATACAAGAAGAACACAAGCCAGATTAACTCCAAAAGAAGAAGCAACCATCAAATCGTATGGAATGGACGATAGGTTTACCAACCTAAAAATAACCAACATACATTTCAACTACCCATCGGATTTTTATCCCGAAATGTACTACCTCAACAATTTTTCTACAATCAAATTTCCACTTGAGCATTTGAAAGTAGAGAAAATTCGCATTTTGGCGTGGGAAAATCAAAATTTCTATTTACGCAGCGTTCCGTTACACCACTCGCAAAAAGAGGTTTACACAAGTAAGGTAGATGCGTACAGCATTTTTGAGTACACACTACAACCCACATTAGATTTTGAACGCGAACTGCGTGCGTACGGAGACTACATCGAAGTTTTGTCGCCAAAGTGGTTTAGAGAACAAATGCGAGAAAACGCATCAAATATAGTAAAAGCATACAAAGGTTACGACAGAGCCTCCCTTAAGCAACCTCTTCCATCGGAATTTGAGCCTGAAAAATAGTGCTTTAATTGAAGTCAATTTTCGATTCGACAGAATCGAGTTTTTCTATAAGTTCTGGTGTTTCGGCAATCATATAAACAGACATTCGGTAACCTTTTTTGTCGCGCAACGTGAGTTGTGCAAACGCTTTTATGCCATTGATAGATATTTTATAATCTTTGCGTGCATAAAAATTCCCAACACTATCGGTATTGATGACCATTTCGCCCATATAGGTTACTTCCGCACCATTGTCTGAAGCGGCAGTTTGAATCATATCATCTATTAACGAATCGCAATCTTGACGAAATTGGTCAGCTGTAATATTTTCAGTCCTTGCAGAATATCCGTAATCGACACTCATCATTGCCATTTTGTTGCCAGGCAATTGGTAATTGAATGCTGCTCCAGTGTCGTAGGAATTTTGACTAGAGATTTCGCCACCACGTTCGTATTCCATCGTCAGACCTTTGAACGAAAAGATTTCTGTTTGGCTGGCATTAAAGAACGAACTGATACCACCTATACAAGAAAGCATCAATAAAGAAGAAAAGAAAACTGCAATAATTTTGTATGTAAGTTTCATAAAATGAAAATTTTATCAAAATTATACTTTTTATTTGTTTTCAATCTATCTTTTGAAAAAAAATAGAAATGCAAGAAACTTATCATTTCTTTCGTGCGAAACGATTGATCAACGCGAATTTATAAAGCACGTTAATAGACTGCAACCTTAAATACATTGCCGTCTGCCACTACAATGTACGTGCCTTTTTTCACAGCATACGTATTGCAACCGCTTGCAACACAAACCCCTAGCGCATTGTAAATCAACGATTTTTGGGCGTTTTCTACAAAAATTGTACCTTTCTGCGCATATACTTTTATGGTACTATTTCCTTCGCATTTTTTTATTGCGCCAGGAATCGTAATGTTCCACTTTGGCGAAACATCACCTCTTTTAAGATTTACTTGTATTTCGTTTGAATATATCCAACCTTTTGATTTATTCAAATAGTACGCACCATTAGGTATAACGCACTCCATTTCCTCAAAAACTTGCGAGCTAGGAGTTCCGTAAATAGTAAGCGTAAATGGATACAACATAACGCCAGTCTCGTTGTAATATTTTTCCAGTTTGTCTACAATATCTTGCGTTACTTCTGCATAAGACAATTTCAACGAAGCAGAAAGTCCGTCAGGCAAATTGGTAAACCAAGCCGAAATATCCGTTGAATCTTTTGTGCTAACAGCACTTGTAACTTCGCCAGGAAGCCCCCAGAAGGTCTTTATGTGCATCTCTTTGCCTATACTTCCTTTTATTGACAACGAATCAAGAAAAGAATTTTCCATCTTCACCTCAAGAGCATTTATCAATAGGTATTTGTCTGTTGACAAGACGGCGACAGTCAGCGTATCAATTTGTTTGCATATTTCTTCAGAAACTCCTGATGCAATAAATGGTGTTATTCCACAGTCCAACTGTGGCATTACATTGCTCAATATGCCATCGGGAAAAGCAATACCCGGACCATAACTCCAACTACCACCGCTTATGGGTGTAATTTCAACACCCGACTTTATTTCTATCCTTGACATTTTTTTGACAATAAAGCGAGTATTGTTTTCTGAAACAATTTTTACACCCATTTTACCAAAAAGTTCCATACGTGTTCTCGTTGGGAAATCGTTTCCTCCAAAAGATATTGAGTCGTACGCCTCGAGTGCTACTTCGTTTGATGCGGCATCCACACTACTTTCACCATATATAGTTATATTGCCAGCCGTTTTTTCGGTAAGGCCACACGCCGTGATAGCAGGTCCATAATCCGAAGCAACCGAAAGGTAACAATCGGCAATTGTTATATCGTGGTTATTTGCACAAATACCATAACCTCCCGACATAATGATATTTGAATTTTTGAGAAGCAAACCGCCATTGCAATATAGTGCCTTGCCAAACGAATTGTGATGTCCGTAATAAGCATTGACGAACATGGTTTTTACATTCTCTATCTGAACACTTCCCTCGGCATATATTCCGTTATCATACTTTACATCACTGGTGGATATGGACACATACCTCAGGTTTTCAATTTTCAAATTGTCTTTAGCTTTGATTGTATTCTGCGTAATGAGTGTGTCGGAATCCGAACCCGTACCAAAGATATGCAGTTTTGCATGATCCATTCCATAGATACCCAGAATATTGCAATTTCCTTTAATATCAATTCTTAATGTGTCCGAACCAGAAAATCCCACACCTACGTTAATAGAAGCATTATCAAGCGAGAGGGTTTTGGTTTCGGCATTATAATAGACATAATTGGTAATGTCATCACTAGTCAAAGCACCACTTTGGGTGTATTCAACATCACCAACAAACAAATGTCCGTCGGCATAAGATGCTACAGAAGCGCAAAGCGCAGTCGCCAGCAAAGCAAATTTAAGTTTATTCATCGTTTTTATGATATAATTGTTTTTTAATCTTTCACCAAACACAAGATAATAACAAAGTCCACTATAGGGCATACGAAAACACTATGACGGACTTTGGAATACCCTTTGGCGCAAACTGCATATGCAGATGCTCTTGAGGAGGCAGATATTGCCACCCTTTTCCCTCACAGTTACATCACTGAAAACCAAAATGATATGCGCCAATGTCATATAAAATTTATTTCTTAATTTACATTCATAACGAAATTTTTCCAACCCCAAATATATTGATTATTCTATTATAAAAAAAAACACTTTTTACATTTTTATGTTTAAAAAGCAGAAAAAAGAAACCTTACACTGAAAAACAAAAAAAAGTGCATATTTTCTCTATTTGAATAATTGAAGAATAAATGTATCTTTGCAGAAAAATGAAAGGCAAATGAATATCCAAAAAGAAAAGAAAGACGAAGAATTCATTTTGAAATTCAGCGGAAAACTCGACTCTTCGAATGCCGATGAACTGACCGACACATTGCGACACGAACTAAAGGAAATCAACAATTTGACTTTTGATTTCAAAGATTTGGACTTTATATCGTCCAAAGGCATACGTGTAGTATTGGCAGCATACAAAGAAGTGAAACAACGTGGAAATTTCAAAATTATCAATGCCAATTCGTCTATAAAAGAAATTTTCCGACTTTCAGGGTTGCTCGACCTTGTCAATTTAAGTCAGGGAAACGAATAACTAAATGTCTGTAAACTACAAAAAAATATCGCACAGCTTGTTTGAGCGAAACGAGTACGAGACCAATAAAATAATGGCTCGCGTTTTTTTGTGGCTTGCTGCTATAGTAGTTGTTACCAACTCACTCCATTATCTTCATATTTTTGATTTAGGAAAAATTGTATATTTCAACCATTTCAAATTTACCTATTACTTGGTTATAGGCATTTGGGCGATAAAGTCGAAATCGTACAACCATTGGATGAAGTATGTATTGTTGGGTTCGCTACTGTTCTTCGCAGGTATGGACGACATCGTTTCAAGTTTTTACACTGCACCGTTCATACTTTGTCCACTTTTGTTGAGTGCGAAATATTACACACCAAAAATGACTATGGGCATTATTGTGATTACGGTAATAATGCTATTCTTCACCTCGTCGCTATCGTTCTACCTCGAAAATCATAGCGAACTGATTGACAAATACCACCATTATTACTTAGGATTGTACAAGCACCATCATTATTCGCACTTTATGTACGACCATTTTTTGTGCAAAATAATATGCTACATTTTGCCCGCAATGATTGCTTTTGAATTTGTGTATAGTGGTAAAAAATTGTTTCGCGAACAAAGTCGCACCATTACAGATTCTACCACAATGCACACGCAGATGAGACTTGCGGCAGAAATTCAGAAAAACTCATTGCCCGACAGCGATAAATTCACAAGCAAAAATTTCGACATAAACACACTGATGATTCCTGCGCGCGAAACAGCAGGCGACTTTTACGACTTTTATTGGCTCAACAAAGACACTTTCGTGGTGTGCGTAGCAGACGTTTCGGACAAAGGTTTACCTTCGGCAATGTTTATGATGTCGGTAAGAAATGCGTTCAGAGGCGTAGGACTGACCGTAAACGAAATATCGTCGGTTTTTACGATGGCAAACAACTTGATTTGCGAAGAAAACCCCGAAGGAATGTTCGTAACACTATGGATGGCATTCATCAACAAGAACACGGGAAAAGGAAAGTTTGTAAATGCAGGACATTTGCCACCTATACTGAAAAAAGCAGACGGAACATTACAGTATCTTGAAAATAAACCTCAACCATTTCTTGGAATGTTTGAAAACATTGCCTACGAAGAACACGAATTTCAACTGCATAACGGCGACACGCTATGTTTGTTTACAGACGGTGTAACCGATGCCATCAACAAAAACGATGAGCGTTTTGAACTTAAAAATTTAGAAAAATCTATTGCTACATCTGGCACTAAGCCGAAAGAAATTTGTACAAATATCAAAACTGCCATATTAGATTTTGCCAATGGCGAAGAACAATTTGACGACATTACCATTTTGGCTTTGCAATACAAAGACGGCAATATAATTTCACTTGCTTAAAACAAAAAAGCGAATCTCCTCGAACGGAAATTCGCTTTTTTTATGTCATTTCTTGAACTTTTTTATTCAGGTTCTCTTGTGTCCAATTTCAAATCATCTAAATCATCAATTTTCAAAATTGTTCCATTTGCGTCATATTCTCCAATTACATACAAACCTCTTCCTTGAAAGTACAACGAAATATCCATTGTAATGCCTTTTGTACTAAAAGTGTCTAATTTTGCTTGCCATTCGTCAACAAACAATTGTGCTGCTTTTAAATCATTTTGATACGACTCTTTCAGATATTTTGCACCTGCTTGTATGCAAGCAATTTCATAAGAATCGGCTTCAACACGATATTTGTGTGTATGGTCTTCGGCAAATTTTACTTTTGCTTCATTAAACGAATCATACAAAGCTTTACCTTTCCCATCAAAATCACCTGTAATTAAATTCGAGTACTCAACCACTGCTGATTCGCATACTACATCGTATTTTTCATCATCTTCGTGGCAAGCGACAAATGTCAATGGTGCAGCAAAAGCACACATCAAAAAAAAGTTTTTCAATTTCATACCGTAAAAAATTTTGTTTTTGTTGATACACAAAGATAAATGTTTTTGTATTTCATCGTCATTTTCAAACAAAAATCTTTTTCGCAAGCAGAAAATCGAAAAGACAAAACCATTTTTCGCAAAGATTTTTTTATATTTGTGATTACTGTAATAAAAAATCGCAATACAATGGAAAAAGTCGTGAAAGAATGTCCGCTCAGCAGCAATCAAATGGGCATTTATCTTGAGTGCATCAACAACGAAGAAACTCTTCAATACAATATCGGTTTTGAATATATTTTTGAAAGCAAAATCGACCCACAAAGACTAAAAAACGCAACGGACAAAGTTTTGGCAAACTACGCAGCATTTCGCTCGGCAGTAATACAACGAAACGGCGAACCAAGACTCATTACATTGCCCGAAGCACCTACGGCATCGCTCCATACCATTACAGAAAGCGAATATCAACAAATAAAAAGTCATTTCGTATCGCCTTTTGTGCTTGATGGGCAACCACTTTGTCGTGTAAACATCTACAAGACGGAAAATGCAACCTATATGTTGTTCGAAATTCATCACCTTGTATATGACGGACTTTCTACATTGGTATTTGAACACGCATTGGAATTGGCATACAAAGGCGAAGAAATTCCCACAGAAAACTATTCGGTTTACGAGGCTACGCAAGATGACCAAAAACTTGCCGAAAGCGACAAAATGAAAGAATCGTACAACTACTTCGAGAAACTTTTAGAAGGCGTAGAAACAGATTCGAACATTTTGCCCGACCTCGATGGAAGCGACACAAGACATTGCCACTCTGCACACTGCGAAATGGGCGTATCGGCACAATGCGTGAAAGAAATGGCAAAAGCAAATGGTGTAACTGAAAACGTATTGCTATTGGCTGCATTTTCGTACACCTTGGCAAAATTTTCGGGACAAAAAGAATCGTTGTTCACCAGTATCAATAGCGGACGACGTGGACGACCACTCGAAAACACTATCGGTTTTTTTGTACGCACATTCCCACTGTATTTCAAATTTGACGAAGATAGCACCATAAGCGACTACATACAGTACACCAAGAAAAATTATTTCGACACGATGAGCCACGACGATGTGCCTTTTGCAGAATTGGCAAGTAAATACGGCATTCGTTCGGACATAAAATATGTGTACCAAGGCGACCTCATCAACGATGTCAAGTTTGACGGCACAACACTGAAAAAAACGTTTTTCGACTGCGACGATGCAATGTCAAATTTGGACGTAATGATTACGCGCGTAGATGACAAATATCACCTAAAACTCGACTATCGACGTGGTTTGTACAGCGAAGAAAACATTATGTGTTTCGCAAAAATGTACAGTTGCGTAGTAAAAAGTTTTCTAAAAGAAAAACACCTAAAAGACATTCAATTTGTAAGCGACGAAACACAATCTTTCATCGAAAAATTCAATGCCACCGAAAAGCCATACAACCAAGACGAAACGGTTTGGGATATTGTAAGCAAACAAATAAAAGCAAGCCCCGAAAAAACGGCAATAAGTTTCAAAGACAAAACTATTACATACGCCGATTTTGACAAACTTACATCAAAAATTGCTTCGTACCTAACGAACAAAGGCATTGGCAAAGAGGACTTTGTTTCGATACTTATTCCACGCAACGAGTTTATTGCAGTTACGGCGTTCGGCGTAGTGCGTTCGGGCGCTGCCTACCAACCGCTCGACCCTACCTATCCGCAAGAGCGACTGAACTTTATGGTGAAAGATTCGGGTGCAAAATTGCTCATTGCCGACCGCGATTTACGACACTTGCTAAACGAATACGAAGGCGAAGTTCTATACACCGACGAAATAGAAAATTTACCTTTCGACGAAGATTTTCAACCGAAAGACTCACCAAAATCTGCTTTGGTAATCATCTATACATCGGGTACAACAGGCACACCGAAAGGATGCGTACTCGAAAACAGAAACATCGTTTGTTTTCATCATAACCACGTAAAAAACGTTGGTTTGGAACAATCGTCGTGCGTAGCAACCTACGCAAGTTTTGGTTTCGACGCTGGCATTATGGACATTTTCACCACCCTGATGGTTGGCGCAACGTTGCACGTCTTGCCCGACGAAATAAGATTGGACATCACGCAAATAAACGATTTTTACAAGAAAAACAAAATAACGCACGGATTCATCACCACGCAAGTAGGACGAATGTTTGCCGAAACTACCGACTGCCAAACGTTGAAAACAATGCTCGTAGGTGGCGAGAAACTTGTACCATTCAATCCACCCACAAACTTTGCGTTCGTCAACGGATACGGACCAAGCGAAACAATAGCATACGTTTGTCATCACCGAGTTACTGACAATTCGCCCGTTCAGCCAATAGGAAAACCAAGCGACAATACCAAACTTTATGTAGCCGACAGCCAAATGCGTATGTTGCCCGCTGGTGCGTGTGGCGAGTTATGCGTAGCAGGTGGACAAGTGGGACGCGAATATTTGAATCGTCCTGAAAAAACAGCAGAATCGTTCGTAGAAAATCCATTTTGCAACGACAAATATTACAATAGAATTTACAAAACAGGTGATGTGGTACGCTTGTTGCCAAGTGGCGAAATTGATTTTGTAGGTCGCCGAGACGGACAAGTGAAAATTCGTGGTTTCCGTGTAGAACTAACAGAAATAGAAGAAGTCATTCGTCGGTTCGAGAACGTGAAAGACGCTACAGTGGTGGCTTTTGATGAGAAAAATGGTGGAAAATACATTGCAGCATATATTGCCGCAGATACAAAAATTGACATCAGCAATTTGAAGAAATTTATTGCCGACGAGAAACCACCCTATATGGTTCCTGCCGTGATAATGCAAATAGACGCCATTCCGTACACGCAAAACCAAAAAGTGAACAAACGCGCCTTGCCTGTTCCAAAAAGAGAAATTGACACTACCCTTTTGGAAAAACCAAAAAACGAAACACAACAAAAAATATTCAACATTGCCAAAGACATTCTCGGACACGAAGAATTTGGCGTAACATCAAATTTGTTTGAGGTGGGAATGACGTCAATCGGCACTATCCGTTTCAATGTGCAACTTGGAAAAACTTTCGACAAAGCCATTAAACTATCAGACATCAAAGAACATAACACGATAGAAAAACTTGAAGCCTTCCTTACCACAAGCGAAGCACAAAAAACATACCAAAAACAAGCCGACTATCCTTTGATGCAAAATCAAATGGGCGTGTTTGTAGAAATGGGCATCGACTCATCGTCGTTGGACTACAACATTCCGTTGATGATGAAACTCTCTGACAAAATTGATACTGCAAAATTGCAAAAGGCAGTTTGCACAGCCATAGATGCACACCCATACATTAAAACCACACTGAAAGCCGACAAAAGTGGTAATGCACGTGCCATTAGACAGGACGACTGCAAGTGCGAAGTGGACATTATTAAAACAGACACTTTGCCAAAAACAACAGATTTAGTACGGCCTTTCAACTTGATGGGTGGCAAACTTTATCGTGTAGAAATTTACGAAACAAACAACGGAAATTATCTGTTTATCGATGTTCATCACATTGTTTCGGACGGAACTTCGCTCGCCATACTTTTGAACGACATCAATCTTGCCTACAAGGGCGAAAAAATTGATACAGAAATATTTACAGGTTTCGAAGCAGCATTAGAAGAAGAACAATTGCGTAGTTCCGAGAAATACGAAACTTCAAAAAATTATTTCGACACCCTTTTGAATGGTTGCAACACCGAATGTATGCCCGCCAAATGTGCCGAGCCAAATGCCAAAGAAGGCGACTGCACCATATACGACTACTCTTTGGGCAAAAAATCGGCAGAAATTATCGCTTATTGCCAAAAGAACAACATCACGATGAATGCGTTTTTCAACGCAGTTTTCTCGCACGTGCTTGCCACATTCTTGCACGCCGATGATGTAACATACTGCACCGTTTACAACGGCAGAAACGACTCTCGTTTGGCAAATAGTTTTTCAATGCTTGTAAAGACTTTGCCCGTACACGGTTTGCTGATGCCAGAATCGTCGGTTTTGGACTACATTCAGTCTGTACAGCAACAACTTATTGAAACAATGTCGAACGACGTGGTTTCGTTTGCCGAAATAAGCAACAAATACGGCGTGAAGCCGAATATTTTCTTCAATTATCAAGGCGATAACTTTGAATTTGACAATATCGGTGGAGAAAAAGCAGAAATCGTTCCGTTAGATTTTGCTGCAGCCAAAGCACCACTTTCGGTAGAATTGTTTTTGGAGAAAGATAACTTTTCGGTAAAAACCACCTATCGCACCGACTGCCTTTGTCGCGAGTTCATTTCGTCATTCGTGGGCGCATTGGCAACCGCAGCAGCAGATTTTGTAAAATGCGAAAAAATCAAACAAGTATCGTTGCTTTCTGACGAAGAACATCAGCATTTCGACGAGATGAATACCACCGACAGACCATTTGAAAACATTGCTCCGCAAAAATTCTTCGAAAGATGCGCAAAAGCGACACCCGAACGCACCGCTGTGAAAACACGCAACGAAAGTTTAACTTTCAAAGAACTCGATGAAAAAGCAAATAGCGTGGCAAATTCACTCGTAAAATTAGGCGTGAAAAGCGACGAAATTGTAGGACTTTTATTAGACCGTTCGGCTTTTGTACCTATGGGCGAATTGGGAATTTTGAAGGCTGGAGGCGCATTTTTGCCAATGTTGCCAACCTACCCCGACGAGCGTTTGGACTTCTGTATGCAGAATGCCGACTGCCGTTTTGTAATTACTACCAAAGACATTATCGACACCCGAAAAGAATTGTTTTCTGCCGACAAAAACTATCGCGCTTTGGACATTGAAACACTGGTTGCTGAAAGCGAAAAAAACACACCAGACGTTAAATTCAGTCAAAGTCAATTGGCATACTGCATATACACATCAGGTTCTACAGGAACACCAAAAGGCGTAATGATAGAACACCATAATTTAGCCAATATCATTCAATCATCGGAATTTGTCGAATTTATAAGCAAAGGAACAACCGAACTTTGTATGGCATCTATCTCGTTCGATATGTCAATAACCGAGATATTCGACCCACTCTGCCACGGTAAAACTATCTACATTGCTTCCGAAGAAGAAATTCACAACCTCGATATGATGTTGGCAGCATTTACCGAGCACAAAATAGATATGATGACAATGACGCCATCTTTTGCGTGGACATTGCTATCGTTGCCTGCATTCGGCAAAGCGTTGTCGCAACTGCAAAGTATCATTTTAGGTGCAGAAGCATTTCAACCCGTGCTATTTGATAAACTGAAATCGCTGAATCCTGATATGCTCATTATGAACGGATATGGACCTACGGAATGTACACAAGCCTGCTCGTTCAAAACCATCACCGACGGCAAGAACATTACCATAGGCGGACCGCTCACCAATAGCAAATACTATACGATGGACAACTACGGCAACCTTTTGCCACGATATGCCGTGGGCGAACTTATTATTTGTGGCGAAGGCGTAGGTCGTGGATACGTGAAACTGCCCGAAAAAAATGCTGCTTCGTTTATAGAAGTAGAAGGCGTAAGAGCATATCATAGTGGCGACTTGGTGCGCATCAATCGAAATAATGAAGCCGAATTTGGTGGACGTGCCGACAACCAAGTGAAACTGCGTGGATTCCGTATAGAACTCGATGAAGTAGAAAATGTGATGATGGAATTTAAAGGCGTTTCGCAAGCAAAAGTCATTGTACGCAACAACGGAACAGAAGATTTCTTGGCAGGATTCTTCACTGCCGACAAAGAAACAAGCGTAGAAGAACTCAGTACCTTTATGCGTAAAAAACTGACGTACTATATGGTGCCTGCAGCAATGATGCAATTAGACAAAATGCCGATGACCGCCAACGGAAAACTCGACAAAAAAGCATTGCCCGAAATTCGTCCCGTAAAGAAAGAAAAAGTGAAACGCGTACCGAAAAAATCGTTGGAAGAAAAAATACTCGACATTTTCCGCTCGGTACTGAAACAAGACGAGTGCTATGTGGACGACAATTTCTTTGAAATAGGCGGAACATCACTTTCGGCATCGAACGTAGTAATGCAATTAAAATCAGAAGGTTACAAAGTTGAATATCAAGACATTTTCGACCACCAAACTGCCGAAAATTTAGCCGAATACATAGAAAGTCAGCAAACAAAAACTGCTCCTACTGCACAAACCGATACTGCTCAAAATCAATATGGCGAAACAATAGAAGAACTGAAATACAACACGCTTGAATATGCTGCCGAAGTGGAACGCAAACCACTTGGCGATGTATTGCTAACGGGCGCTACAGGTTTCCTTGGCAACCACATATTGAAAGACCTTATAGAAAACGAAAGCGGACACATTTATTGCCTTTTGCGCAAAGGTGGTTTCGACGACATTCTTGCACGTTTGAAATCTACCCTTTTCTACTATTTTGAAGACAACTTCGATGAGGCTTTCAAGAGCAGAATAACACTCATAGAAGGCGATATAACCGACGACGGACTTGCAACGAAAATTACCAATATCTCGTTCGACACTATCATCAACTGCGCAGCGTGCGTGAAACACTTTGCCAACGACAATTCAATAGAGTTCGTGAATGTACACGGAGTGCAAAATCTGATTGCTATAGCCAAAGAGAAAAACGCCAAGATGATTCAGATTTCTACCACATCTGTGCCTGGCGTACACACCGAAGAAACCTACAAGATAAATTTGCGAATGACAGAAGATAAACTCTTTGTAGTAGATGATATGAACAACCAATACGGACAGTCGAAATATAAAGCAGAACTGCTGATGTTGGAAGCCATAAAAGACGGAATGCGTGGAAAAATTATTCGTGTAGGCAACTTGATGGGACGCTCTACAGATGGTGAATTCCAAACAAATCTGCACGCCAACGCATTCCTAAACGGACTGCGAGGATTTGCAGCCATTGGCAAATGTCCGATTAGTCACTCTACCGACCCGATGAGTTTCTCGGCTATAGATAGCACTGCACACGCTGTAGTTTTGCTATCAGGTACAAACGATAAATTCACCGCCTTCAATGCCGACTCTCGCTTCATATTCGACGAAATGAAACTGATAGACACTTGCAACCGTTGTGGCATTACTATCACGCCTGTGAAAGACGAAGAATATTACGCCGATTTCTATCGTATGATGGGCGACCCGAAAACTAACGAACGCGTCTCTGCTCTACTGACAAACGACCGTCCTGGTGTGCACATGGTGAATACCGACAACCGTTTCACAGCAAACATATTGTACCGACTTGGTTTTGCGTGGCCTTTTGTAGATGATAGTTATTTGGAAAAAGTAATAGAAGCGCTCGATGGAATGGGATTCTTTTGGGAATAGCGAATAACAATGAAGAGTGAGAAATGAGAAATCCGAGGTTGTATCAAAATGTATGATACGACCTCTTTTTTGTTGTTTTTCAAAACTATAAAAAAATGTAAAAAAGCCCCGACTTTCTTAAGTTGAGGCTTTGTTATGTTGTAAACATTCATTAACTTTATGAATATCAAACACTAACAAGTATAGAATGCACTTTAAAGATTACAATCCAGACCAATTGCGTCTTTTTCCGGTGATCCAACCACGATGAAGTCATTTTTCAAATCCTTTCTTGATAGATACGAAAAGTTCCCGACAGCTCCAATTGCATTTGAGATTACGAGCAGAAACTCTTCAGGAGTTTCGATACTCCAATTTTTTATCAGTTTTTTTAGTGCCGAAATGTTTTTCTTTATATCTTTGTCGGCTGAGATCATCCCCAGCGCTGTGGGCGCGTTGCCTAACCGCTGGCATTTAATGTAGGGCGCATCATCCCCTTGTGGCTTGTACACCGATTGTGTGCGGGTCGGGAATCTCTCAATTGTGATAATGATTTCACTACACAGGCCGCTGGTTTTCTGGCGGTCTTTTTTTTCGTCTATGTCTCCAATTCCTGGCGCATTTTCTTTCTTCCTCCGCAGTAGGCACAAGGCAGCCCTGAGGCTGTCTTTGGTCAGATGAAATACAATATGGCATACAAACGATTCCGCCACTTTGGATTGAGCAATGCTTTGAAAAATTTGTTGATAACTTTTTACTAATCAGCAGTTAAAATATTTTGAAATGGGCAATATTTTGCGTTATTTTACATTTTGTAAAAATCGAAGAATTGAATGTCTGAAATTGTTTATCATACACCCGCATTGCTAAACGAAAGCATTGACGGACTGAACATTAAGCAAAACGGAACGTATATTGACGTTACTTTTGGTGGTGGAGGACATTCGCGCGAAATTTTGAACAGACTCGGCAAAAACGGACATCTTTACTCTTTCGACCAAGATATTGATGCCAAGAAAAATTCTTTCGATGACAAACGCTTCACTTTTGTACTGAGTAATTTTAGGTTTTTACGCAATTTTATGCACTACTATGGCGTAGAGAAAGTTGACGGCATATTGGCAGACCTCGGCGTATCTTTTCATCATTTCGACGATGCTACACGTGGTTTTTCGTTTCGCTTCGACAGCCCACTGGATATGCGTATGAACCAACGCGCTACCCTTACGGCAGCCGATATACTCAACACTTACGACGAAAAGAAACTTGCAGATGTTTTCTACCTGTACGGCGAACTGAACGACGCACGACAATTGGCAAGAAAGATAGTAAAAGCTCGTGAAAACGCACCGCTCCAAACCACAGGTCAGTTGCAAGAAATTGCTAAACCCAAGTTAGGCAAAGAGCAAGAGAAAAAATACTGGGCAAAGGTATTTCAGGCATTGCGCATAGAGGTGAACGACGAAATGCGTGCGCTAAAAAGTATGCTCACCCAAGCCAACGACATTTTGGCACAAGACGGACGTTTGTCTGTTATCACGTACCACTCGCTCGAAGACCGATTGGTGAAAAACTTTTTCCGTAGTGGAAATTTCGAGGGAAAAATAGAACAAGACTTTTACGGCAACGTAATTTGCCCATTAGATACAGTGAACAACAAAGTAATAGTGCCAACCGACGACGAGGTGGAACGTAATCCTCGCTCGCGCAGTGCAAAATTACGCATAGCAAGAAAGAAATAACTATGGCAGAGAATAAGAAAAACGGGCAAAAGAAAAAACTCAACTTGCAACATATTTTCAGCGGTAAATTTATTTCCGATTTTTTGAAAAATCATCTAACGGTGGTTCTTATCATTGTTGCCATTTTTCTGTTGCGCATTGCCAATGAGTATTACTGCCTAAGGCAACACACAGAAATGGGAAAACTGCAAAAGTCTATTGATTCTATTCGCGTGGTGTACCTTACTATTTCGAAAGAAGAAATGAATTTGCTACGCGAATCGGAAGTTGCAAAAATGGTGAAAAATGCCAATTTAACCATAAAACCCGACAATGACATACCCTATATCTTGGAAAAATAATGAGCGAAAAAAGAGATAGCATATCAATAAAATTCGTTGCCCTTTTTGTATTATTTGTCGTAGTGGCACTTGTATTTGTAGTCAGGGTTTTTCACCTTTCTTCTCAACACGAATATTATGAAGAATTACGAAGAAGGCAAAGTTTGGACAGTATAACCGTACTTGCCAATCGTGGAAATATATATGCTTGCAATGGCGAACTGCTTGCAACTTCAATTCCTTATTATCGTTTGCACCTTGATTTTTGTATGTTCGAAAGACCTTCTGACAAAAAAAACAAAAACTGGACAACGAATAGAGCAAAATACGAAAAGTCTTTTTACGACAATTTAGACTCGCTTGCACTCACACTTTCGCAAGTGATAGGCGATAAAACCAAAGAGCAATACAAGAGCGAACTGAAAAAAAATTTCGAGAAAAAGAAGAAAAACGGATCGCACAACTCCTACTACCTCGTATCGAGCAAGAAAATTTCGGAATTGCAATTGAACGAAATCTTAAAAACTCCATTTTTTAGAAGCAACAACTCTGGACTATTGCTCGATGACAAAACAATAGTACGAGCGAAACCTTTTGGCATTTTGGCAGCAAAAACAATAGGCGACATCACAACGGTAGATACTACCGACACGAGAGGACGAAAATTCAAACAATTTACTGGATTCTACGGACTTGAATACACTTTTGAAGATGACTTAAAAGGCACGAATGGAATTTGCCATAACAGAAGGTACAGAAAGGCAAGAAAAAATGGTGTAGTTTCCGTCAACGATATTGAACCAATAGACGGAATGGACATTGTAACGACCATTGACATCAATGCGCAAGATGTGGCAGAAACGGAACTGATGAAAATGCTCGAACATACAAAAGCGGATATGGGGTGTGCCGTAGTGATGGAAGTAGAAACAGGCGAAATAAAAGCAATTGCAAACCTCTCGCGCAACAAAAGTGACGGCAAATATTACGAATGGGAAAACGTGGCATACACCAAGGCAATCAACCCTGGTTCTACATTCAAAACTGCCTCTATAATGGTGGCATTGGAAAACGGACTTGTTCAACCAGACGACGTATTCAACACCACAACATCAGGTATATGGCGATACCGAAACACAAAAGCGGGCGTTAAAGATAGTCATTACAAAGAAAACGGAAGTGGTTACGGATACGGCAACCTAACGGTGTCGCAAATCATTGCAAAATCGTCGAACATCGGCACTGCCAAAATCATCGATAGTTTTTATTATAAAAATCCAAAAGAATTTACCGATGCTATTTACGACCTCGGTTTTTTGACCAAACGCGATTTTGACATTGCTTCTGATGTAACACCATACATCAAAACCCCTACAGATGAAAACAAAAAGAACGGAACGTGGGACAACACTTCGCTCGCTTGGCTTTCATTTGGATACAATTCAAAAATACCACCCATCTACACGCTGATGTTCTACAATGCCATTGCCAACGACGGCAAAATGGTAAAACCTTTTCTTGTAAAAAAAATTATAAAAAACGGACACGTTGAAAAAGAATTTGAAACCGAGACTTTGAATTCTGCCATTTGTTCAAAATCAACACTCAACAAATTACGTCCTATGCTCGAAGCAGTGGTAAACGACTCTATAGGAACAGGAAACCGCCACGTACGCTCTAAAATAGTGAACATAGCAGGAAAAACTGGCACAGCCCAAATACAAAACGGAGGACACCATCTCTCATTTTGTGGCTATTTTCCCGCCGAAAATCCAAAATACACTTGCATTGTGAGCATTATTAACCCAAAACTTGGCAAAGACCAAATGGGTGGTGGACCATTTTGCGGACCAGTATTTAAAGCCATTGCCGAAAAATTATATGTAAATTTCACAAGAACAAATACCGACACCATAAAGAATTGTACTGAATTGCCTTACGCAAAAGACGGAAACTACAAAAAAATGCACGCAGTTCTTTCCGATTTAGATATCGACACCAATGGCAACAAAGGCGAAACAGGATATGTACACACGAAAACCGATAGTACACAAATATACATAGAGCAAAAAAACATCAACGATAAATATGTGCCGAACGTAGTAGGATTGGGCGCACGAGATGCCATATACTTGCTTGAGCAACGCGGACTACACGTACAAATAATTGGAAGAGGAAAGGTTACACAACAGTCTATTATGCCAGGAACCAACCTCAACGGACAATATATTACACTTACTTTGAAATAATTTTTAATGATTATATGAAACTTTCGAAACTAATAAAAGACATTACAACCGAAGAAATTATCGGCAAAAAAGAAATTGAAATTGAAAATATTCAATTTGATTCGCGCAAAGTAACTGCTGGCAGTTTGTTTGTAGCCACCAGAGGCACACAGACCGACGGACACGACTTTATAAATTGCGCCGAAGAACAAGGTGCTGTATGTATAGTTTGCGAAGAATTGCCCAAAAACAAGAAAAAAAACATTACATACGTAAAAGTGGCAGATAGCGCACAAGCGTTAGGCTTCATCGCTTCGGCGTACTATGACTACCCCTCGAGCAAAATGAAACTTGTGGGTGTAACTGGTACAAACGGCAAGACAACTATAGCAAGTTTGCTATACCAACTTTTCAGTCGATTTGGCAACAAAGTAGGTCTGCTCTCTACAGTTTGCAACTATGTGAACGACCGAAAGGTAGCGGCAACACACACTACGCCAGACCCACTTGAACTGAACAATCTTCTGCACGAAATGGTGGAAGAAGGTTGCACCTACGCCTTTATGGAAGTAAGTTCGCACGCTGCCGACCAAAAACGCATTGCAGGATTACAATTCGACGGCGGTGTTTTTACAAACCTCACCCGCGACCACATCGACTATCATAAAACTTTTGAGAATTATTTGAAAGCGAAAAAAAGTTTCTTCGACAATCTGCCCGAAACTGCCTTTGCACTGACCAATATTGACGACAAAAATGGTGAAGTGATGTTGCAAAATACTAAGGCAAAGAAATACACCTACTCCATTAGAAATTCAGCAGATTTCAAAACAAAAATAATGGACAATACGTTCGATGGAATGTCGCTAGAAATGAACTGCAAAGAAATTGACGTGCCGTTTATTGGAAAATTCAACGCTTCAAATCTTACGGCTGTATTTGGTGCAGCGGTACTTTTGGGCAAAAAAGAAATGGAAACACTCGTAAACCTAAGTGCACTGACACCCGTCAG
>DCHK01000008.1:0-71823 GCA_002315615.1 Bacteroidales bacterium UBA1754
TTTGTTATGTGTTTTGCACGAAACCTCGTTTGTCCCATTCTTTCACGGATGGAGAGTTGAGGCTTTCATTTTATTGTTTCTCTCTTTAATGATTACACATTTATCAGCAAAATTAAAATATTCATCTATTGCATTAAAATTTTGCGGAAAACATTCAGCCAACATATATTTATTCCATTATTTTGTAATTTTGTGGTGGTTGAAAGAAGTGTTATTTCAATTGGGGTCATCTTCAATTATAATGATAGTATCTTTGGTTATATGTTTAGTTGGGAGTTATTTGATTGAAACTTTGAAGCATTTAGTAGGTGTATATAAATTAGAGTACAAAGTAGTTAACCTTATATAATATCGTAAATGTTTGAAAAATTAAAGTGTGCCATAAAGAGAGAAGTTTATCTTCCAAATCTCATTAGTAGAGGTTTAAAAATTGGAAAGAATTTTAAAATGATGGGTGGATGCATTTTGGATCCTGCTCATTGTTGGCATATTACAATAGGAGACGATGTTACTCTTGCTCCACGTGTCCATATTCTTGCACACGATGCAAGTACAAAGACACATTTAGGTTATACAAAGGTTGCTAATACGACAATAGGCAACCGTTGTTTTATTGGTGCTGGAACTATTATTCTTCCAGGAGTTACAATTGGCGATGATGTGATTGTGGGTGCTAGCAGTGTAGTTACTAAAGATATATCCAATGGAATGCTTGCCGTAGGTAATCCTGCTAAGGTAATTTGTACTGTAGAGGAGTATATGGCAAAAATAAAAGTCGAAATGACCGCTGACAACACTTTTGGAGAGGAGTTTACACTGAGAAATCCGGAATTTGGTCAAGTACAAAGAGATAAAATGATTGAGGCTGCCAATAAGCAAAAACGTATTTTTGTAAAATGAAACTATCCATAATAACAGTTTGCTTTAATAATAAAGATGGTCTCATTAAGACTATTGATAGCGTTCGTAATCAAACGTATAAGGATTATGAATTTATTGTTATTGATGGCGGTTCAAAAGATGGTTCCAAAGAAATAATAGAAGCCAACAAGGATTTGTTTTCTTATTGGTGTTCCGAACCCGATGGCGGTATATATCAAGGAATGAATAAGGGAATTGCCCACGCAAGTGGCGAGTATTGTTTATTCCTTAATTCTGGCGATTGGTTGGCGAATAATAGCGTATTGCAAAAAGTATTCTCCAAAGGTTTTGATGAAGATATTTTATATGGAGATGTTATAAGGGTTAGAGGCAGAAGAAAAATGATTATTCATTACTCGAAAGAATTGACTTTTGCTGATTTTTATAGAGTGTCGGCTGCGATTAACCACCAATCAGCATTTATAAAACGTACTCTTTTTGAACAATATGGAAAATATAGGGAAGATACATATTTGAATGCAGATTGGCATTTCTTTTTTAAGACAATTGTTCAAAATAACGTATCCACTAAATATTTGAATATAGTAACTTCTGTTTGTGATGCTTCTGGTTCAAGTCAGACATATTCATTACAAAATCCTAAAGTGCAGTACGATTTGAAAACCAAACAAGACTTGATAAACCAAGTTTTACCTAATTTGGCTCAAAAGGATCTTGATAAGGTGTGCAAGATATCTAAATGGGAGAAATTTAAAACCAGTATTAAGTGGAGATTGTCATTTTTAATGCCAATGTCTCTTTTTATTAGATGTTATTGAAATGTGGATAAAAGATAAATATTTTGAGCTAAATACCACAGAAAAAGGAAAAAAACTTTTAGAGTTTGTTCGTTTTTGCATAGTAGGTGTATTTGCTACAGCGCTTCATTATGGCATATATTTATTGTTAATGCGAATAATGAATGTAAATGTTGCCTATACAATAGGTTATTTGATAAGTTTTGTTTGTAACTTTTATTTAACAGCAAAATTTACCTTTAAGAGTGCTGCAAATGCAAAAAAAGGAGTGGGATTTGCCATAAGTCATGCTATAAACTATTGTTTGCACATAATACTTTTAAACTTTTTTATTTGGATTGGCGTGTCGAAACAATTGGCACCTATCCCAGTGTATTGTATAGTTATTCCAGTTAATTTTATACTGGTTAGATTTGTTTTTAAAACTAAAAAAATGCAATAATTATGAATTTGATGATTGTTATTCCTTGTTATAATGAAGAGGAAGTTCTTCGTGAAACAACAAAACAACTTAGTGTTGTAATTGATAGAATGATTGATTGTAATAAAGTTAATGAGTGCTCAATTTTGTATGTTGATGATGGAAGTAAAGATACAACTTGGTCTTTAATAGAAGAATTAGGACAAACAAATAAGTATGTTCATGGATTGAAATTGGCACATAATGTAGGTCATCAAAATGCTTTATGGGCAGGTTTGGAATGGGCTTCGGATAAGTGTGATGCTGCTGTTTCAATTGATGCAGATCTTCAGCACGATATAAATACAATTGAGTTGATGGTTGAAAAATTTAAGAATGGTTACGAGGTTGTACTTGGTATTAGAAATGATAGGCAAACCGATTCTTGGTTTAAAAAGAACACTGCTCTCTTTTTCTATAATTTAATGCAAAAAATGGGCGTTGATGTAGTTCGAAATCATGCTGATTTTAGATTGCTAAGTCAAAGAGTTTTGAAATCATTAATGTCTTATCCCGAGAGAAATTTATTCTTGAGAGGCATAGTTAGATTGATGGGATTTAAGACGACAGAGGTGTATTTTGATTGTAATGAACGTTTTGCAGGTGAATCAAAGTATTCTTTGAGCAAAATGTTAAATTTTGCCATTGATGGTATCACATCTTTTAGTGTTCAGCCTTTACGTTGGATTACTATTATTGGCATAGTTTCAATTTTTATTGCTTTCTGCGAGGTTGTATATGCTATTGTGGCATATTGCAAAGGTGTAACTATCCCAGGTTGGACGTCATTGTTAGTATCATTGTGGTTTATTGGTGGAATGTTGTTTTTATGTATAGGTGTTATTGGTGAGTATATAGGCAAGATATACAAGGAAGTAAAACGACGCCCTCGATATTTAATAGAAAAAAGTATTTAGTATGTTAAAAAATTCTTTGTTTACAAAATATGTATTATTGGCATTAAACATTCTGTTTTTTGTTTACTACTTTATTTTGATGCTATATAATGGATTCGCTGCAGATGACTATGGGTTTTTAGCAAGTGTAAAAAATACTGATGCTTTCGCATGGGTAAGTGGGGTTTATGCAAATTTCAGTGGTCGATTTGTTAGATACTTTTTTTATTATTGGAAATATAGATTATTCAATGTTTGGAATTTTGCTCCAATTTTTTACCCGTTAATTGCATATTTTATATACGTAGGTTCTATTTGTTTCGTATTTTCAAAAATTAAACAAATAAAAATAGACAAAGTTCTTTTGACTTTGCTGTCTTTTTTGTTCGTGAATATTGCTATTAGTGTAAGTTTCGAAAGAACTGCATTTTTTTGGCTTGCAGCCATAGACTTTTATTCATCAGCAATATTATATCCAATATGGTTGTTCTATTTTTGTTATGTATGTAAAAATAAGTGGGCGTCATATATAGGAATTGTAGTTTTTTCTATTATTATTGGGGGAAGTAACGAGGCATTTTCGCCATTAATGATGTTTGTTCTTTTTGCCATATTATCGTATGATGTATGGAGACAAAGAAAACTTAAAATAAGTGATGTAAATAAAAAATTGATAGTGGCATTTGTGTTTATTACTCTTGCCACAGTTATAGTTTTTATGTCTCCGGGAAATAGCAACAGAATAAGTTGGTACGTAGAACAACCATCTCTTTTTTCTATGCTTCTTATTTCTTTTAAATCAGTGGCAGTGTTTCTCTATCTGCTATTGTTTAAGTTACCGTATTTTGCACTGATAATGTTAGTGTGTGCTTGTGTAGGAATATTATCGCCCAAAGTGGTGGATTTTGACAAAAAGATATTTGTGTATTCTTTTCTATGTATGTTGTTTTTAATTTGGATTTGTACATTTCCTGCGGCATACGGAATGGGCGAGTTTGGTTTTCAAAGAATATATACGCCTACAATATCGTGGGTTTTGATGTTTTGTTGTATATGGTCATTTGTTTTGGGACAAAATCTTCAAGGGGAAAAATCAGATAAGTTGTTTCTTTGTGCAAATGTTGCCTTGATGTTAGCTTGTGTAGCTCAAATAGCTAATATTTGTATAGATACGAAAACTGTAAAGTTTTATAGAGAAAGAGAGGTGGCGAGAAATAATTTTATTCTCTTGGAAAAAGCAAAAGGAAGAACTGAAACTTTATATTTGGATAAATTGCCATCACTTAAATCTTTTGATTGTAAAAGTGTAGTTATGGGATTTGTTTCAAACAATCCTAAGCGACCTATATTGTATTATGGCAATGGTTTGTGGCACACATTTCAAAAAGGGTCTGATGATAGTTTTACGAATGAATGTTTGATGGGTTATTGGGATTTGCCATTTGTTATTTGCCAAAAAACAGAATAGAAAATCGTGATTCAGTACAACCCTCTTAAATATTACACAAATAAAGCGATAGTAATGTATTTTGCATTGCTAGCGCTTGCGCCTATTGTATTTGGTTATCCAATGGAATGGTTCGGTTATGTATGGGGAATTGTATTTGTGTTGTTGTTTTTCATTGGATGTAATAATTGTAATTTGTCTTGGCAAAAACTGGATGTAAAAAAGTTTGAAAAAAAAATATTTTGGACAGGTTTTCTTATTCGAGCAGTATATGTGATTTTGAGCTATTGGTTCTATGTGGAAATGAACGGAGAACCTTTTGAGTTTAGTAGTGCAGACTCTTTCTGTTATGATAATGGAGCAAGATTTATGACGGAAAACGTATCAGAACTTGGCTTGTCATATATAATAAACTATGTGTTTGGTTTAGATTATTCAGATTCTGGATATTATGTGTATTTGATGGTGATTTATTTTTTGACTGGAAATTCCATACTTATTTCACGCATTATAAATGGAGCTGTATGTGCATTCATGTGTGTAGTTATATATAGACTTGCTAAGCGTCACTTTAGCGAGAATGTATCTCGTCTTGCAGCTATTTTTTGCTTGTTTTGCCCGTATTTTATATTTTATTGTGGACTGCATCTAAAAGAAGTAGTAATGACGTTTTTGTTGGTGCTTTTTGTTAATAGTGCCGATGTATTGTTATTTGAAAATAAAAAATGGCAAAAGTGGATACCATTGGTACTGTGTGGAATTTCTTTGTTCGCGTTTCGTACGGTATTGGGTACTGTTGCTTTTTTGTCTTTTTTTGCAACATTATTGTTTAGTAGTGGAAAGCAGATGAGTTGGGGGAAGCGTATCATGATTATTGTTGCAGCACTTGGTGTCAGTTTTTATGCCGCAAGTGATAAAATAATAAACGAAGTGAATATGGTTTTGGAATCAGCAGGTACAGATAACCAGCAAAAGAATATGGAATGGAGAAGTAAACGTAAAGGTGGAAATGAATTAGCGAAATACGCAGGTGCTGCAGTGTTTGCACCCTTGATATTTACGATTCCATTTCCAAGTATGGTATATACCGAAGACCAGGAAAATATGCGATTGACAAATGGTGCTAACTACGTAAAAAATATTATGTCTTTTTTTTCTATATTTGCAATAATAATGATGATTGTAAGTGGAGATTGGCGTAAATACGTACTTATACTATCAGTCACATGCGGTTATTTGTTGGTAATAGCATTAAGTAACTTTGCACAATCAGGGAGGTTCCACGTGCCAGTTATGCCCTTTGAAATGATGCTATCAGCCTACGGAGTTTGTATTATTACAAAAAAACAACGTAAGTTTTTTAATATGTGGATGGTGTTTATGTTTGTTGCTTGTATCGCTTGGCAGTGGTTTAAACTTAAGGGGCGGGGAATGATATAAGGCATATAGCATATAGCATATAGCATATAGCATATAGAGATTAGAGATGATTAAGGAATGAAGATTATTCATATTATATCGGGATATTTGGGACAAGGTGGTGCAGAACGTCTTGTTGTCGATTTAGCAGAGGCACAAGCACAACTTGGGCATAGTGTAACTATTGCTTGTTTGTATCCAACAAACGAGCGAAGTTTGCAAGTCCCGTCAGTCGTAAAAGTGCATAGTTTTGGCAAGACAAAGGGTGTTAATGTAAAACTTCCCTTTGCTATTAAGAAATACATAAACGATGAAAATCCAGATGTGGTAAATTGTCATTTGCCTGCACTTTTTTTGTATATGATTCCTTCCTTGTTGCGTTGTAAATGCAAATTTTTTTATACTATTCATTCGAATCCAATACAAGAAGAACCGAGATTATGGGTTAGAATTATTAGAAAGTTTTTTATAAGTACCAACAAACTGAAATTTGTAGGTATCACCGACAAGAACAAAAATGATTTTGAAGAATTGTATGGTGTAAATGGTAAGTTGGAAGTAATTTATAATGGTAGAAAATCTTTAGGAAAAACATTAATTTTTGATGATGTAAAAACTGAGATTGATCAGTACAAAACAGATTCGAATACAAAAGTTTTCATAGCGGTAGGAAGATTATTTGAACCAAAGAATTATCCGTTAATGCTGAAATCTTTTGCAGAATTGACTTCTGAAAATATAGTGTTGCTAATTTTAGGATTTGGAGATAAGAACCAATTCAAAGATATTACGCCCACAAATGTTCATTTCTTGGGTGCAAAAAATAATGTTTGCGATTACTTGTTGTGTGCCGATGCGTTTTGTATGTCATCAAGTTACGAGGGTATGCCAATATCCATTATAGAGGCAATGAGTGCAGGACTTCCTGTGCTTTCAACAAATGTTGGCGGTATTCCTGATATTGTGGAAGATGGTGTAAATGGTTTGTTGTGTAAAACGCAAGAAATATCTGATTATGTAACAATGATTAAAAAGTATTTATCATTAACTCAAGTAGATACGAAAAAAATGTCTGAAATAAACAAGGCTACATTTGCCGAAAAATATGATATTTCAATAACTGCAAAACGATATCTACAATTATATCAAGAAACAAAATAATGAAATCGTTAAAACTTGTAATAATGTACCTCAATTTATTGCGCTTTTGGCCGCATTTTATTTGCTACTTTCTTTTTAGGAGAAAAAGGCAACTGATAAATGCCGATTTGAAAGCGTATGGCGATTTTTACAAGGTAAAAGGTGGTTCGTTGTTTTTGTTGTTACATTTTTTGTTTTATCATCGTTCGTACAGAACATATTTCTATTACAGAATTGGCGAAATTTCAAAGATATTTTCTTGGTTGGCACCAGGAATTGAAAATCTAATAATATCAAAAGATACAAAACTTGGAATTGGCATTTTGTTCTTTCACGCATATTCTACAATTGTTAATGCACAACACGTTGGTAATAATTGTAGAATACTACAGAATGTTACGATTGGAGAATGGAAGGATAAAAAACCAATAATAGGTAACAATGTATATGTATATCCCAATGCAGTAATTACAGGAGATATAACGATTGGAGATAATACAATGGTAGGTCCTGGTGCAGTAGTGTTTAAGAGTATTCCCGAAAATTGTGTTGTTGTTGGTAATCCTGCGTATATTCTTAAGCAAGATGGGGTAGTTGTGAATAAAAAACTTTGATATGAGAGTTTTAATTGTAGGTAGATACAAAAAACAATATGATAATTTAATGCCCTTTGTTACAGAGCAAGGTACATCAATTGCTGCTTTGGGTAATGATGTTGATTACTATGTAATAAAGGGTAATGGATTTTTGTCATATTTCAAAGCGGTAAAAGGTTTGAAAAAGAAAATTGATGAGTTCAAGCCTGATATTATTCACGCTCATTATGGATTAAGTGGGATAACTGCAGTACTTCAAAATAAAGTACCCGTAGTTACGACATTTCATAATGGCGAAACATTATCTTTTGTTGCAAATTTTCTATCTTCAATATTCTCTTTGCGTGCAAAATATGTAATATACGTTGCTCAACATATATATAACAAGGCTTTTTTAAAGAAGAAAAACAATTTTAGTATAATCCCTTGTGGTGTTAATCTTGAAGAATGTACCATTACACCTTTTGGAAAAGCAAGAGAAATTCTTAACTTTGACAAAAATAAAAAATATATTTTGTTTGGAGGAGGATTCGATAATTTAAGGAAAAATTTTGCCTTGTTGAATGACGCACTTGTGTTATATACGGGGAAACAAGGAGTTAAAAAGGATGTTGACGTTCAATATGATGGTCAGACGGTTCACATATCTTCATTTGATTATGGCAATGTAGAAGCTATAGAAATGAAGAAATTAAGCAGAAAACAATGTGTGTTGATTATGTGTGGTTGTGATGCTTTTTCTTTGCCATCAAAAAGCGAAGGTTCACCACAAGCATTAAAAGAGGCTATGGTTTGTAATTGTCCTATTTTCGCTACTGATATTGCTGATGTGAAGTATTTATTGGGCGAAATTCCTGGTCATTATATTTGTTCATTTGAGCCTCAGAATGTAATGGAGCAAGTGCAAAAGGCATTAACATTTAATAGTAGAACTGAAGGCAGAAAGAGAATTGTTGAACTCGGTCTATCAAATGAGCAAGTGGCGGAAAAAATTATTAATATATATTTACAACTATGAAAATACTAGTATATTTAGGACATCCAGCACATTTTTATTTGTACAAAAATGTCATTGCCAATCTGCGTAAAGATGGACATAATGTAGAGATATTAATTAAAAAGAAGGATATATTACAGCAGTTGTTGGATAATCAGGGCTGGGAATATCATAATATTCTAAAAGAGGGTCGAAAAAACAGTAAGTTGGCTATTGCTATTGGAACCTTGAAAAGAATATTTAGGGAATTAAGATTTTGCTTGAAGTACAAACCAGACATTCTTACTGGTACAAGTGTGGAAAACTCTTATGTTGGTCCTCTGCTGAATATTCCTGTCATTAATTGCAATGAGGATGACGCAAGTGTTGTTCCTCTATATGCTAAGTTAAGTTATCCTGGTGCATCTGTTATTTTAAATCCTATCGTTTGTAATTCAGGGAAGTGGGATGCAAAGGCAAATAAATATCAATCATATCAAGAACTAGCTTATCTACATCCAAATCATTTTACACCTGATGAAAAAATAGTGAATGGTTATGGTATAGATATCAAAAAAACATATTTTATCTTTCGATTTGCATCATTGCATGCACATCACGATGGAGGGATTAAAGGTATTTCTACAGAGATTGCACAACGTTTGATTGATATATTAAAACCGCATGGTGATATTTATATCACATCTGAACGCCCGTTAGAACCTCAATTTGAGCAATATCGAATTAAAATCAATCCACTTGATATGCACCACGTGATGGCATTTGCATCGCTATATATTGGTGATAGTCAGACAATGGCAGCTGAGGCTGGTGTTTTAGGTGTTCCTTTTGTTAGATTTAATGACTTTGTTGGCAGAATTGGTTATTTGCGTGAGTTAGAAGATGTATACCACTTAGGTTATGGCATAAGAGCAAACACAGAACCATTTACTCCAGCTAAGGTTGATTGGATTGAAGAAGAACCCAAACAACAAGCTTGTGGTGCAGAAGCAATGTATAAAGTTGTGGAGGATTTAATGGCAATGAATGCGGAAGAACGCAAAACTACTTTCCAACAACGCCGTGCAAAAATGCTATCAGAAAAGATTGATTTTGCTAAATTTTTGACTTGGTTTATTGAAAACTATCCTGAAAGCAAAAATAAAATACAAGATAATGCAGAGTGGTGGAAACAATTTAAGTGATTTTGTGATACTATAAGAAAAATTCATAATATCTTCAATCTATTAGTCGGAAAATAAAATGCAGACATTAAATGAGTCTCATTTTTGGTGTGAATGTTTGAAGCTTTGTAATCGTCTTCCGAATACAAATGTATGAATTATTTGAGGGTTACCCTCCTTTTTTGTAGCAAAAAGTTACTTTCTTACAATTTTCATTATAATGAAAATATTTCCTATTTTCATCAATTATTTTCATTATACTGAAAATAATCTCCATTTTTACCATTTATTTTGATAATGTCTCCTGAAGAAAAATTCATAATTAGTGCGTGCTCTTTGTCGTTGTCTGACGACAAGGTGGATTTGTTGCGTGCCTTAGCAAATGATATAAAAGATTGGGATACAGTTAATTTAATGGCACAAAACCATCGGGTGGCGTCATTTTTGTATTATTCACTCAAAAAAGCAGATTTACTAAATACAATTCCAACCGAAATTGCAAAAAAATGGCACGCAGTCTATTTGTCAAATTATTTGCAGAATGAATCTGCGTTTAGTGAAATTCGCCAATTGGCGCAAACCGTAAAAGGTGAAAAAGTTGTACTATTGAAAGGTGCTGCACTTAATTTGATGTTGTATCCCGATTTAGGAATAAGACCAATGTCAGATATTGATGTGTTGGTGGAGAAAAATAGACGGTATGAGATTTACAAGATTCTTGGCGAACAAGGTTGGAATGTTGGAAATACCACGGAAAAATCAGAAATTCATAGCAAAATTAGCGATGTTGAACACAAACATCTGCCCAAAACAAATCGTACAGAAAATGGTAAGTACGTAGAATTACATTGGAAATTTTTTGCAGGAACGAATGATGATGAAATTTCTGCTGAGGCAGTAAAAACTTCGGTGAAATGGGAGGAAAATGTATATTTAATGTCGAATGAAATGATGTTTGCACATTTATGTTCCAATTTTACAGATGGTTACGATTTGGGTGAAACTCTTCGTACATTGTGTGATGTCAACGAGTTTTTGCTGCAAAAAGAGTTGGATTGGTCATTGCTCGATAGAATTTGTAAAGAAGAACCATTACATAGCAGATTGCTGACGGCACTGAATTGTGTTGCGTGGATGTTTGGTACTAAAATTCCTACAAAGTACGTAACAAACGAGTTTGAAGGCGTGGAAGTGTCGCTTGATTTTTTGGCATCAGATAAAATTGCAGACAGAACAATTGGTTTTAAGCGATTTATTACTGATGCAGTAAAAAAGTGTGATACAAAGACAGAAGTGTTCTTGTTGTTTTACAAAACGATATTTCCTTCGATGGAATGGTTGAAAATAAACTTTAGAGGCAGTAAATTTCCATTGCTTTCATATTGGTTTGGGATGGTCCAAAAAAAAATAAAAATGATAAAAGGTGTTAATTGACGAATGAAAAATGGAAAAATAGTGAATAATTAACTATTTTTGCAAAGATTTAGAAAATAAAATTTTATGAAGACAGCACTTATTACGGGTATTACAGGTCAAGATGGAAGTTTCTTGGCTGAGTTTTTGTTGGAAAAAGGGTATGATGTACATGGTACGATTCGTCGTTCATCAGTAGATTACAGAGAGCGTATCGCTCATCTTGAGGGTAAACCCCATTTCCATTTACATTATGCCGACTTGGGTGATTCTATGAGTATCATTCAAGTAATAGGGAAGGTAAAACCGAATGAAATATATAACCTTGCAGCGCAAAGTCACGTACAGGTTAGTTTCGATTCACCTGAGTTTACAGCAGATGTAGATGCTACGGGTGTGTTACGTATTTTGGAGGCTGTCCGTCAATGTAGTTTGGCTGACACTTGTCGTATTTACCAAGCGTCAACTTCAGAACTTTATGGAAAAGTGGAAGAAGTGCCACAAAGCGAAAAAACTCCATTCCACCCATATAGTCCGTATGCTGTGGCAAAATTGTATGGTTTTTGGATTGTAAAAGAATATCGTGAGGCATACAATATGTTCTGTTGTTCGGGTATCCTTTTTAATCACGAGAGTGAACGTCGTGGCGAAACATTCGTAACACGTAAAATTACACTTGCTGCCGCTCGTATCAAACAAGGTAAACAAGATAAATTGTACCTTGGAAACCTTTCTTCTTTGCGCGACTGGGGTTATGCCAAGGATTATGTGGAGTGTATGTGGTTGATTCTTCAAAATAAAACTCCAGAAGATTTTGTAATTGCTACTGGCGAGCAACACTCTGTGCGTGAGTTCTGTTATTATGCTTTCAAACACGTTGGCATCGAACTTGAATTTAAAGGCGAAGATGCCGATGAGAAAGGATATGACAAAGCAACAGGAAAAGTGTTGATAGAAGTTTCAAAAGATTTTTATCGTCCAACCGATGTTGTCAACTTGTGGGGCGACCCCTCAAAAGCAAAGAAGGAATTAGGATGGGATCCAACTAAAAAGACATCATTCGAACAACTCGTAAAATTGATGGTTGAGGCAGATATGAAAAAAGTTGCTGCCGAAAGTGCTGCAGAGTATGTTAAAACAAATTTGGCTGAATACTTGGAAAAAGGAATCGTAAAATAGTTGTCCATTTGTCCAATTGACATTTGTCCATTTTTATGACTCATAAGTACAATTTTGAGAAATTGGAAGTTTGGCAAGATAGTCGTTCTCTTGTTAAATTAGTGTATAGTTATACTGAAAAATTTCCAAGTAAAGAAAATTACGGGTTGAGTTTGCAAATGAGAAGAGCCGCAATTTCAGTATCTTCGAATATAGCAGAGGGAATGGGACGTGTGTCGGATAAAGAACAAATACATTTTTTAGAAATTTCGTATGGTTCTTTAATGGAAACGTATTGTCAATTGTTTTTAGCATTGGATTTGGGATATATTTCACAGGAAAATATTGAAAAGGCGAAACTGATTGTTGATGAAATAGCAAATAAATTAAATGCACTCAGTAGATCAATTAAGAGAAGATTGGAATAATATTACTTTATCTTGTTATTGGACAATTGGACGGTTGGACATTTAGTCAAATTGCACTATGTACAAATGTCATAAAGATAAAGTTATAAAACCCTATACTTACATTAGATATTAGACCATGGACAAAAATTCAAAAATCTACGTTGCGGGGCATCGCGGTATGGTAGGTAGTGCCATAGTGCGCGAGTTGCAACGACAAGGATACAATAATTTGGTGCTGAGAACGCACAAAGAACTTGATTTGACAAATCAAGTAGCAGTAGAGGAGTTTTTTGAAAAAGAAAAACCAGAATATGTATTTTTGGCTGCTGCAAAAGTGGGTGGCATTATTGCTAACCAAAATGCTTTGGCAGATTTTATGTATGACAATATGATTTTGGAAATGAATGTCATACATTCGGCTTGGAAAAACGGATGCAAGAAATTGGAATTTTTGGGTTCTTCTTGTATTTATCCGAGAATGGCGCCACAACCAATGCCTGAAAGTTGTTTGTTGACATCGGAATTGGAGAAAACAAATGAGGCGTATGCATTGGCTAAAATTTCTGGTTTGAAATATTGTGAGTTCTTGAATCGTCAGTACGGAACTGATTACATCAGTGTGATGCCAACAAACCTTTATGGTCCGAATGATAATTATCATCCAACGCATAGTCACGTGTTACCAGCGTTGATACGCCGTTTCCACGAAGCAAAAGTTGCGGGACTGGAAAGTGTAACTTGTTGGGGCGATGGTAGTCCTTTGCGTGAGTTTTTGTATGTAGATGACCTTGCTAATTTATGCGTATTCTTGATGAATAACTACAGTGGCAACGAAACTGTGAATGCGGGAACAGGCAAGGAATTGACTATTAAAGAACTGACAGAAGTTGTAGCAAAAGTGGTAGATTATAAAGGAAAAATTGAATGGGATACTACAAAACCTAATGGTACACCACGTAAATTGTTGGATGTAAGCAAAGCTACAAAATTGGGTTGGACTTACAAAACCGAACTTGAAGAGGGCGTTGCGTTAGCATACAAGGATTTTCTTGAAAATCCTATGCGTGCCGAAAGATAATTGAAGAATTAGAAAATACTGAAGATGAAGCGGATTACGTTAATAGCAGGTGCTCGACCGAATTTTATGAAAATTGCGCCGTTAATTCACGCAATTAAGTCTGAACAGCAAAAAGGAGTAGATATAAATTATCGTCTTGTTCACACTGGTCAACATTACGATAAAAATATGTCTGATACTTTCTTTGAAGAACTCAATATTCCACAACCGGATGTAAATTTGGGTTGTGGAGGTGGTTCGCAAGCAGAGCAGACTGCTCATATTATGATTGAATTCGAGAAGGAACTATTGCTGAATCCGACAGATTTGGTTGTGGTTGTGGGAGACGTAACAAGCACAATGGCTTGTAGTATTGTTGCTAAGAAACTATGTACAAAGGTAGCGCATGTAGAAGCTGGTATTCGTTCTTGGGATTTAACAATGCCCGAAGAAATAAACCGAATGGTTACAGATAGCTTAGCCGATTATTTTTTCACTACCAGTGAGGTGGCTAATGCGAATTTGAGAAATGCAGGTGTGCCAGAAGATAAAATTTTCTTCGTCGGTAACGTAATGATTGATACGCTTTTGAAGAATATGTCTCGCTTTAACAAACCTGCAGTTTATGGCGAACTTAATCTTGAAAAAGGCGAGTATTTTGTTCTAACAATGCATCGTCCTGCAAATGTAGATGAGGCAAGTCATTTAAAAAGATTGATGCAAGAAATAGTGGGCAATGTACAAGGAAAACCTGTGGTATTTCCTATTCATCCTCGTACTGCAAAAATTTTCAAAGATTTAGGAATAGAAGCTGAAAATTTGTACATCGTTCCGCCAATGGGTTACTTGGAATTCAATTATTTAGTGAAAAATGCCAAGGCTGTTGTAACGGATAGTGGTGGTATTACTGAAGAAACTACAGTAATGGGCGTTCCTTGCATTACACTTCGCGATAATACCGAGCGACCAGAAACTTGTACCATCGGAACAAACGAATTGATTGGTACAAATCCTGATAATGTTAAACCAGCTTTACAGACGTTGTTTGACGGCAATTGGAAAAAAGGTAGTATTCCACCACTTTGGGATGGGAAATCTGCACAAAGAATAATCGATATTATTAAGGATTTGTAAAAATTCATATAGGTTTTTGAAAAAAATGATACGTTTTTAATTGAAAATGCTTTTAATTTGAAAGAAAAATCAATTTTGTTTCAAAAACAGTTTTGCTAAAAAAAATAATTTTTCTAAAAGAATTACTTTTGCAATACAAAACTATAATATTTAAAAGTTATGAGAGTAATTATTGAACCAGACTACGAAAATCTGTCAAGATGGGCGGCAGATTATGTTGCTAACCGCATTATTGCAGCAAAACCAACTCCTAAAAATCCATTTGTGTTAGGATGTCCTACAGGTTCGTCACCATTAGGTGTGTACAAAAGATTAGTGGAAAAATATAAGGCAGGCGAATTGTCTTTCAAGAATGTGATTACATTCAATATGGATGAATATGTCAACTTGCCAGAAGAACATCAAGAAAGTTATCATAGCTTTATGTGGACAAACTTCTTTTCTCATATCGACATTAAACCAGAAAATGTTCATATTTTGAATGGAAATGCTCCTGATTTGTTGGCAGAGTGTGCGCACTATGAAGAAATGATTGCTGCTGCTGGTGGTATTGATTTGTTTATGGCAGGTATCGGTCCTGATGGACACTTGGCATTTAATGAACCAGGTTCATCTTTAGCAAGTCGTACACGTATCAAAACATTGACAAAAGATACAATTATCGCAAATGCACGTTTCTTTGATGGCGACTTGAATCAAGTGCCAAAACAAGCATTGACTGTTGGTATTGCTACAGTAATGGATGCAAAAGAAGTGATTTTGTTCTGTAATGGACACAATAAATCACGTGCTTTGCAACATATGATAGATGAGAGTGTGAGCCACATGTGGACATCTTCAATCCTTCAAATGCACCCACACGCAATTATTGTGTGCGACGAGGCTGCTTGCGATGAGTTGAAAGTTTCTACATTCCACTACTTTTTGGATAAAGAGAAAAACAATTTATAATAAAATATGCAGTTAATACTTCTTTCGGGTGGCTCTGGCAAACGCTTGTGGCCACTTTCTAATAATGCAAGGTCTAAACAGTTTTTGCCATTGCTCGAAGCTCCAAATGGAAAAATGGAGTCGATGGTGCAACGTGTAATTCGTCAAGTGCGAGAATCTAATTTGACGGAAAATATCACACTTGCAACGAATGCTTCGCAACGTGATATTATTGTAAATCAGTTAGGTGAGTCGGTAAACATTGTTACTGAACCGGAACGTAGAGATACGTTTCCTGCTATTGCCTTGGCTACTGCTTATCTTGCAAAAGAAAAGAAGTGTTGTGCTGACGAGGTCGTTATCGTTATGCCGTGCGACCCATATACAGAAACCGATTATTTTCGTGCCATTGCCCAAATGTCTGAAACGGTTACAAAAAAAGTGGCAGATTTGGTATTGATGGGTATCACGCCAACTTATCCTTCAGCAAAATATGGTTATGTTGTTCCCGAGAAAAATGGTAGCGACATAAAAATGGTAAAGCGATTTACCGAGAAACCTGATGTGCCTACAGCCGAGAAATTATTGGCAGAGGGGGCATTGTGGAATGGTGGCGTCTTTGCTTTTCGTTTGGGATATATGATCGAAATAATCGATAAATATTTGCAAACCGAAACATTTGAAGATTTCCGTTCAAGATATTCCGAATTACCCAAAATTAGTTTCGATTACGAAGTAGCTGAAAAGGCTAATTCGGTTGCAGTAATTCCTTATACTGGTAAATGGAAAGACCTTGGTACTTGGAATACGCTCACCGAAGAATTGTCGAAAAACGGCATAGGAAACGTAATTTTAGGAGATAAAAATGAAAATTCTCACGTGATAAATGAGTTGGGAATACCAGTTTTCTGCGATGGATTGAAGGATATTGTTGTGGCAAGCAGTCCAGATGGTATTTTGGTATGTGCAAAATCAGCGTCTGAAAATATAAAGACATACGTTGATAAATTGTCGTTGCGACCAATGTATGAGGAACGTCGATGGGGAACATATCAAGTGCTTGATGATGCTACTTTTGCAGATGGTTACAAGTCGCTTACAAAGACTATTACATTGAATTCTGGCAAAAATATTAGCTATCAAATTCACCACCATCGTGATGAGGTTTGGACGTTTGTTGACGGCGAAGGACTTTTTGTGCTTGACGGGGAGGTTAAAAAAGTTGGTCGTGGCGATGTTGTACATATTCAAAAAGAACACTATCACGCAGTAAAAGCATTGACAAAACTAACGTTTATAGAAGTGCAGAGTGGCGATTTGCTAATTGAAGAAGATATTGAACGTTTTGATTGGAAGTGGGAATAACTTTGGATTTTACACTGAAAAAATATCGTCAATTATTGCTTGCATTAAAAAATGCAGGTTATAAATTTTATACATTTGAAGATTATTGCAACGGAAAGTGTATTGCCGATGAAAAATTTATCATTCTTCGTCATGATGTTGATTTGAAAGTGCAGAATTCAGTTTGCACAGCGAAGATTGAAAACGAAATTGGCATTTGTGCTTCGTATTTTTTTAGGGTAGTGTCACAAAGCAATCAACCAGATAAAATTCGCGAAATTGCTCAACTTGGACATGAAATTGGTTATCATTATGAAGATATGTCCATTTGCAATGGCGATGTAGATAAAGCAAAAGAGCATTTTGAAAAACAATTAACTTATTTCCGTACATTTTATCCCGTAAAAACGATTTGTATGCACGGTGCACCTCAAAGCAAATTTGATGGAAAAGATTTGTGGAAAAAGTATGATTATCACACATTTGGCATAATTGGAGAACCATATTTTGACGTTGATTTTTCGAAAATGTTTTATTTGACTGATACAGGCAGAATGTGGGATGGTTTCAATGTGAGTGTTCGTGATAAAATTCCAGTTTATCAAGACGAATGGATAAACAAAAGATTGACGTATCACTCTACAAATGACATTTTATTTGCAATAAACGAAGGAAAATTGCCTTCGAAAATTATGATTACCACTCATCCTCAGCGATGGACTGATAATAAAATTGCTTGGTTGAAAGAATTTTTGTTGCAAACAGCAAAAAACCAAGTAAAAAAGATAATCGTAAAACGACAATAATTTTGAAATATTCTATTCATAAATCAGTTTCTGAAATTGATGAGAAACAGTGGGAACAGTTGGTAACATCGTCGCCAACTGCTTCTTTTTTTCAAACAAAGGAGTTTTATTGTTTCTTGTCGAAATTGTCGTTTTTGAAACCTTTTGTATATGCTGTTTCTTCCGAAGAAAAAATTCAAGCGATTGCAGTTGGTTACTTGGTTTCGGAGAAAGGATTAAAGCGTTACTTTTCGCGAAGAGCTGTAATACTTGGTGGAGTTTTGATAAATTCGCAAATAGAGAATGAAACGTTGTCGTTTTTCCTCGATGAAATGGCGAAAAAATTAAAACGAAAAGCCATCTACATAGAAATTCGTAACAATTCATCTTACGAGCATTTAAAGTCAGTATTTGAAAAATCAGGATTCAAATATCAGCAACATTATAATTTCAAAATTGACACGTCGAATGATGATGTTTTGAACCATATTGGCAAAAGCAGAATACGCGACGAAAAAATATCTTTCAATAAAGGTGTTCAAGTTGTTGGAAATCCTTCTGCTGAAGAAGTTTGTCAGTGGTACGACGTGTTGAAAAATCTGTATTCAAAACGTGTGAAGAAACCATTGTTTCCATTGGAATTTTTTGAAAAAATTGCGAAAGAAGATTTTTCAAAATTTTTTCTTGTAAAACAAAAAGGGGAAATTATTGGCGGTACACTTTGCCTTTGTTGGGAAAATCGCGTGATGTACGAATGGTTTGCGTGTGGTCAAGACCGTGATTTACATCAAATTTATCCATCTACAGTGGCTACATTGGCAAGTATAAAATATGCACATTACGAAAAATTTAGCACTTTTGATATGCTTGGCGCAGGAATGCCAAATCAAAAATATGGTGTTCGTGATTTTAAGAATCATTTTGGCGGAAAATTAGTACAAGAAGGACGTTTTTTGTATATTTGTAACATGTTTTTTTACGACTTAGGTACTTTTGTTGTGAAATTTATCCAAAAGTATTGCTAATCAATTACTTTTGCAATTAAATAGAAAGAGAGGTAGGTATGAAAATTAAGTTGAATCAAATCAATTTTCGCTTATTGTTTGGGGATGTACTGAATTTGGTCATCGCTTTCTTTGTAACATTATTTTGGATTCCAATTACTTCTCAGCAACCGATAGAAAAATACGGTCCGCTTTACATCTATTTTTCTATAACTTGGATTCTTGTAGCAGTTTGTTTTGGTAGGTATTTCCGAAAACTTCGTAACGAGAAATATTTTGTTGCGATTTTTCGACTTTTTTACGGAACTGCAATTTCTTACGTGATATTTTGGGCGTATATCTTTTTTACAAATAACACGTATTCTTCATTAGTTTTGTTGGCTATTGTACTTACGTTTTTCTGCACTTTGTTTGCTGCAGAAAGTTTGTTTTTTGCCATAATTTATGCTTCCGACCCCGATGATTTGCCAATTTATGTCGAGAGAAAAGAGGCAAAAACAGTTCTAAATCCACCTACGACTATTTCTGAAGAAGCATTTGAATTGCAAAAGAAACCAATTTTTGATTTGGTTGGCGAGCGTGCGTTTGATTTTATATCGAAAAATGCTGATTTGCGCAGTTCAAACACCTATATGCTTTGCACAAATGAAATCTTTAATTTTGAAAATATACTGCCGTATCGTTATGACGTAATAGTGAACGTGCGTCGTTTGAACAATGTTCGAGGCATCAATAAAATGTTTTCTACCATCAATAATAAATTGCCTGACAATGGTATTATTATTGGTTGTTTCAAAGATAAAAGCACCAAGAAAAAAGAAATTTTAGACAAATATCCTAAAGTTATCAATTGGATTGTTTATTCTGTTTATTATTTCGTTAAACGTGTTGTTCCAAAATTGTTTATTACTAAGCGTTTGTATTACGATATAACAAAAGGAAAAAGACGCGTGTTGTCCAAAACCGAAGTTTACGGACGTTTGTATTATTGTGGTTTTGAAGTTTTGAACGAAAAAAAATGTAATCAATATACTTACTTTGTAGCAAGACGTATTAAAGAGCCACCAATGCAAATGAAACGCCGTTATGGTCCAATTATTTCGCTGAATCGTGTGGGAAAGGGTGGTAAACGTTTCCAATTTTACAAAATGCGTACAATGTATCCGTATTCTGAGTTTTTGCAGGAATATATTTTTAAAAAATGCAGTTTGCGCGAGGGTGGAAAATTCAATCACGATATTCGTGTAAGTTCGACCGGAAAACTTTTCCGCAGATATTGGATTGACGAATTGCCTATGTTTATAAATCTTTTAAAAGGCGATATGAAATTTGTGGGTGTTCGTCCGTTGTCTAAGCAGTATTTTAGCCTGTATTGCAACGAATTGCAGGAACTTCGTACGAAATTCAAGCCGGGATTATTTCCGCCATTTTATGCAGATATGCCAAAAACATTGGATGATATTCAGGCATCGGAAATGAAATATTTGCGTATGTGCGAAAAAAAAGGTTCTTTTATTACGGACATTATTTATTTGTGGAAGATTTTTGTGAATATTGTATTTAAAAGAGCAAGATCCAAATAAATTTATTGAAAACGAAAATTATTTTATGAGAAAAAAAATACTCTTTCTTTTTTGTTGTTTTTGTGGTTTGTCGGTTTTTTCGCAAGAAAATCCGCAAAATATTTCATACGAAAGAATCTACGATTTCATCGATGAATTGGCGAATAATAAGGTTATAGAAATCAATTCTCACGTGAAACCATATAGTCGTCAGTTGATAGCAGAAAAACTGCAAGAAGCACAATCGAAAGATTCTTTACTGAACGTGAGACAACGCGAAGAAGTAAAATTTTTCTTGAATGATTATGCACTTGAGTGCGACACCGTTCCAACTGGTTATGTAAAGTGGACTGACAATAAGAAATTTACACTTTCGTTGTTTCAGCCAGCATTTTGTTATAAACAAGAAAATAATAATTTCAAAATGCGCATTGTGCCATTTATTGGTGCTGATGTGTACATAAACAAGAAAGGTTCAATTATACATCGTTACTATGGCGCCGAATTGTCGGCTGACATTATGCAACACGTTGCTGTGTGGGGTAGTTTTCGCGACCATTCATACAACGGCAATCATTTGAAAACTGGATATTTTCCTACAAGAAATGACAAACGAAATGGCGCAAGAATTTCTCAATCGTCATACTTGAATTTGTTGCCGGGTTGTGAATATAAAGAGGCGGATTATGGTGGCGACTATAGCGATATGCGTGCAGGAATATCAGCATACACTTGGTGGGGAAGTGTTTCTGTTTTGAAAGATAATTTGGAGTGGGGCGACAATTACCATGGCTCCAATGTGATTTCTGGTCGTGCGCCTTCTTTCCCGATGATTTCGTTGAAACTCACTCCTTGCAAATGGTTTCAGTTGGACTACATTCATGGTTGGTTGGTAAGTAATGTAATTGATTCTACAAATTACTACGTTCAAGAAGAGAGCACAAAAGGTGGAGAAGTAATTACTACAAAACAATATCGTCCACGCAACAAATATATTGCTGCTAATATGATGACTTTCAGACCAGTGAAGAATTTGAGTCTGTCGTTAGGAAATTCTATTATTTATGCCGAAAATTCCGTTCACGCAGCATTTTTCTTGCCGATAGGATATTACAAATCTATCGACCATATGCAAACAAAAGGTTTAGGAACTGAAAATCAGAATTCTCAAATTTTCTTCAATATCAGTTCACGAAATTTGAAACACGTGCATTTATATTGTTCGATGTATCTTGATGAATTTAAATTAGATAGATTAAAAAAAGGCAATTCGGAGAATAATTTATTTTCGTATAAGGTCGGTACGCGAATTTCGGATTTTCCTTTGAAAAACTTATCGTTTACGGCAGAGTTTACGCGTTCTAACATAATGAATTACAAACATTCAATTCAATCGCTTACGTGGGCATCAAATTCATATAATTTAGGAAGTTATCTTGGTGATAATTCGCAAGACATTTATTTGGCTTTGCAATATAAACCCATTAGAGGTTTGGATTTTACGCTTTCGTACACAAACGCAACAAAATACAACGACTACGAATATATTCGACGTGATGTTGGCAATGCCATAGCACAAAAACCATACGACGAAAAAGTATGGAAAAACGATGAAATTTGTTTCAATGTATTGTATGAAATATGTAATAATATATTCATTCACTTGGATTTGGCTTGGAATAATGCACGTGCTTACGATATGTCGTGGAAGAAAAGCAAAGCAATTGTCAGTGAAAACTGCTTGACCGAACAACAGTTTTTGGATAAATATACGCCAAAATTTTACCAAGGTGAGAATTTTTCTGCTATCTTTGGAGTAAATATAGGATTTTAGAGAAAGTCCAACAAAATTAGAAACTTATAATTTTATTCGTATATGAAAAAAATACAGATGGTTGACTTAAAGAGTCAATACGAAAAAATTAAACCACAAATTGACGCCGCAATCCAACAAGTGATTGATACTACGGCATTTGTAAAAGGTCCTATTACTACAGAATTCCAACAGAATTTGGAAAAGTACCTTGGCGTGAAACACGTAATTCCGGTAGGAAACGGAACTGATGCGTTGCAAATTTCTTTGATGGCACTCGGTTTGAAACCTGGCGACGAGGTAATTGTGCCGACTTTCACATTTATTGCTTCAGCAGAAGTTATTGCTTTGCTTGGTTTGACACCAGTTTTGGTAGATGTTGATGAAGATACATTCAACGCATCAATTGACGCAATAGAAAAAGCCATTACACCTAAAACAAAAGCGATTATTCCAGTACATCTTTTCGGTCAGTGTGCCGATATGGAAAGCATTTTGAACATTGCAAAAAAACATAATTTGGCAGTTGTTGAAGATGCTTGTCAAGCAATTGGTTCTGTCTATACATTTTCTGACGGACACAAAGCACAAGCAGGTTGTATGGGTAATATCGGATGTACATCATTTTTCCCTTCAAAAAACCTTGGTTGCTATGGCGATGGTGGTGCTATTTTTACAAACGATGATGAATTGGCAGAACAAATTCGTATCATTGCAAACCACGGAATGAAAGTTCGTTATTATCACGATTTGGTTGGTGTTAATTCTCGTTTGGATAGCATCCAAGCGGCAGTTTTGAACGAAAAACTTAAATATCTTGATGAATATATTGCTGCCCGTCAAAAAGCCGCTGCTTTTTACGATAAAGCATTCGCCGGTTGCGATAAGATTAAGACTCCTGCTCGTTACGGCAAATCTACTCACGTTTTCCATCAATATACATTGCAAGTGAAAGGTGATAGAAACGCATTACAAGCAGCATTGAAAGAAAAAAATATTCCTGCAATGATTTATTATCCAGTTCCTTTGCACTTGCAAAAAGCATATAAAGACGAGAGATATAAATCGGGTGATTTTGTGGTATCTGAAAAACTTTGCTCTTGTGTTTTGAGTTTGCCTATGCATACCGAATTGGACGAAGAACAACTTGTTTACATTACCGAAACTTTAAAAAGTTTGCTATAAAGTTATGGAAAAGGAATATTTCAAACACGAATCGTCGTACGTTGATGATGGATGCGAAATAGGCAAAGGAACGAAAATTTGGCATTTTTCGCACATTATGGCAAATTGCAAAATAGGTGAAGATTGCAATATCGGACAGAATGTAGTAATTTCTCCAGATGTTGTTTTGGGAAATAATGTAAAAATTCAAAACAATGTATCAGTTTATACGGGTGTAATTTGCGAAGATGATGTTTTTTTGGGGCCTTCGATGGTTTTTACAAACGTGATAAATCCACGTAGCCACGTTTCTCGTAAGAGTGAATACAAACAAACTCTTATTAGAAAAGGAGCGAGTGTAGGCGCAAATGCTACAATCGTTTGCGGACACGAAATAGGACAGTTTGCATTGATTGGAGCGGGAAGCGTTGTAACAAAAGATGTAAAACCATACGCTTTGATGGTGGGAAATCCTGCCCATCGCATCGGTTGGGTAAGTGCATACGGAGAAAAACTTCATTTCGATGAAGATGGTTTTGCAGTTTGTCCGGCCACAGGCGAAAAATATCAACTAAAAGATGGAGAAGTTTCATTGTATAGTAAGTAAAGTAACAGTTAAATAATTATTAATCATGATTAAATTTGCGGTAATAGGACAGGGACATATCGGCAAGCGCCACGCCGAAATGATTCGCCGTAATCCTGATTCAGAATTGGTGGCAGTATGTGATGTTCTTCCCAAAGAACAAACAGGTTGTGAAAATATCGAAGTACCTTATTTTTCAAGCATTGATGAATTGCTTGGTGCAGGTCTTGATATTGATGTAATTAACGTATGTACTCCAAATGGTTTTCATGCAGAATATGCGTGCAAGGCTTTGGAAGCAAGAAAACACGTTGTGTTGGAAAAACCGATTGCTTTGAGCAAAGGTGATGCAGAAAAAATTCTTTTCAAATCGTTGGAGGTTTCGAAACACGTATTTTGCGTTATGCAAAATCGTTATTCGCCACCTTCGGAATGGTTAAAAGACATCACTACAAACAAAGTACTTGGCGATATTTATATGGTTAAACTCGATTGCTATTGGAATCGTGATGATCGTTATTACAAAAAAGGGAATTGGCACGGAACTGCTGATCTTGATGGTGGTACTTTGTTCACTCAATTTTCTCACTTTATCGACATTATGTATTGGTTGTTTGGTGATATTACCAACATTCGTGGTAATTTCAACGATTTCAATCACCAAGAACTTACAGCATTTGAAGATAGCGGTGTAGTAACATTCGACTTTGTGAATGGTGGAATGGGTTGTATCAACTACTCAACATCTGTTTGGGATACAAATCTTGAAAGTTCAATCACCATTATTGGTTCGAAAGGAACGGTAAAAGTGGCTGGACAGTATATGAACGATGTAGTTTATTGTCACGTAAAAGATTACGAAATGCCAGAGTTAGCACCTTCTAATCCACCAAATGACTATGGTGCTTACAAAGGTTCTGCTCAAAACCATCATTATGTAATTCAAAACGTAGTTGAGAAATTGACAGGAAAAACAACCATTACAACTAATTTGCTCGAAGGCTTGAAAGTCGTTGATATTATTGAACGCATCTATCAAGTTCGCGACAAAGAATGGAAGAAAAAATAGAGTAGTGCGTTTGCATAAAAAAAACTCGTCATTGTTGAAAAACGCTGACAAGTTTTTTTTATGTTTAATCAAGACTAATACTCTTCTTCTTTGTTTGGGAAAGTAACTTCTTTCACGTCGGTTACGTATTGTTTGATGGCATTTGTCATCACTTCGTGCAAATTGGCATAGCGACGAAGGAAACGTGGCGAAAATCCTTGATTCATACCAAGCATATCGTGAATGACAAGTACTTGTCCGTCGGTTCCGCTACCTGCACCAATACCAATAGTAGGTATGACCAAAGATTTTGTAACTTCGGTAGCCAAAACTGCAGGAATTTTTTCGAGTACAATGGCACTGCAACCGATTTCTTGTAAAAGTTGAGCATCGTGTTTCAGCTTTTCGGCTTCTTTTTCTTCTTTTGCACGTACAGTGTATGTTCCGTATTTGTTAATGGATTGTGGCATCAGTCCAAGATGACCGACAACGGGAATACCTGCGTCAATTATTTTTTTAATATCGGGCAAAAGTTCTTCGCCACCTTCAATTTTTATAGCATCTGCACCCGTTTCTTTCATAATGCGCACAGCAGCATCGAGCGATTGCAAAGGATTCCCGACGCAATAACCGAAAGGCATATCAACTACAACCAAAGCACGTTTCACTGCGTGTGCTACTGCTTTTCCGTGATAAATCATTTGGTCGAGCGAAATAGGAAGGGTAGTTTGGTTTCCACACATTACATTTGAGGCAGAATCGCCAACCAAAATCATATCTACACCTGCACCATCTACTATAGACGCCATAGTGTAGTCGTATGATGTTAACATACTGATTTTCTCGCCTCTATCTTTCATTTCTTTGAGGCGATGAACGGTAACTTTACGTATATCGTCTTGTTTAACTGCTGACATAATTTTTATTTTTTTTGCAAAGTTAGATAAAAAAGTATAATGTTGAAGTCGCAAAGCACAAAAACAAACTCTTTTCTAATTACTAATCACTTTCAACTTTTTACTACACAAATCCTTTTGATAACCATTTTTTGCTCCACCAACGTTTTACGAAAATTGCACCACGAATATTTTCGTCGAGCAAAAAGGCAAACCACATTCCTGCTAATCCCCAACCGAGCGAAATGCCGAATATATAACTTAATCCTACAGAAACTGTCCACATCACAATTATGCCAACAATAGTGCAGAAATAAATGTCGCCCGTAGAGCGCAACGAGTTGACAAAGAAAATGTTGATGGCACGTCCGTTTTCAAGTATTACATCAATCCACAAAATTACAATGCCCATCTTGATAATTACTTCGTTTTGAGTAAGCAATGGAAAAACAAACTCTCCAGAAAGTGCAATGATAGTAGATATTACAATGGTGCAAAATATAGAAAGTTTAATGCCATATTTACCAAAAACAAATGCAGCATTGGTGTGCCTTTCGCCCACAAGATGTCCTACAACAATGGCTGCACCTTGACCGATAGCCAAAGCGAGCAAATATGAGAACATTACCAAATTCATACAATAGGCACGTGCCGTAAGTGCCTCGTTACCAAGCATATTGATAAAATAAGTAATGACGACTTGCGAAAGACTATACGAAATTTGTTCGCCAGCCGATGGCAATCCTATTTTTAGCAAGTTTTTTAACTCGTTTTTCGGGAAAGGTATAAACCATTGAACTGGAAAACGTGGAATGTGCTTTTTCTTTAAGAAATAGAACAAAAGTAGTACGGCAACTCCTCGACTGATAGATGTAGAAATAGCGGCACCTTCGGCTCCAAGTCTTGGCATACCGAATTCTCCGAAAATAAGCATATAATTACCGAAAAAGTTTATTACATTCACCACAAGTGTAACAATCATAGGGTAGTAAGCCTTGTCTGCAGCACGCAGAGCAGCCGAAAGCGTCATCGAAATTGCTTGTAAAAAGGCAAATGCGCCGACAATTTTCATATATGGCAGTGCATCGAGCATCAAATCGGAACGAAGTCCCATCAACTCGAGTGCCGAGCGACCACCAAAATACAACGAAGCGCTTACCAAAACGCCAATTAAGGTGTTAAGTGCCAAAGAAATACCGACTACTTGTACTTCTTTTTTCCCTTCTTTTGCACCCAAATATTGTGCGCAAAGTACAGAAGTTCCAAGTGCTACCACCTGAAATACCAAAAAAGCAAGATTCACAATTTGATTGACAAAACCGACTGCCGCAACGCTGTTGTCGCTATATCGGCTCAACATAAATGTGTCCATTGCGCCAAGCATCATCATCAGTAGCGTTTCGACGAAAATTGGCATTGCTACATTCTTCAGTCTGATGCGGAGTTCGCCGTTGGCAAACGCTTTTTTCATTCTCGATGATACAGCATTCATATTTATTTCAGAGGATTATTGTCGGAAAAATACCATTCTGAAAATTTTTGAAATCCAACTTCGATAGAAGTGGTCGGATTGAAATTCAATTCTTCTTTAATTTTACTAATGTCGGCATATAAGAAGTTTTGGTTGCCTATTTGTTCCTCTTTATGCGTATATTCAATGTTTTTGTTGATGTTTTTCAATGTTCTCAATATTTCCGTAGGAAAAACAGGTTTTCCACTTGCTACATTAAATATTTTTGCGGGAATATTATTGGCACATTCGCTTTCTATCAGCACTTTATCCAACGCAAGTAGAGTAGCCATTATGGCATCATCAATATAAATAAAATCCCAATAGGGCGATTGAATTTCAAGTATTTCATTATTAGTAAATTGATGCATTATTTTCATTGGAGCAGTGTCGGGATTGCTGTATGGTCCGTAAATTGAAAAATAGCGCAAACCGATAGTCGAAATTCCATATTTCGTACTATACAAAACTGCCGTCATCTCCATAGTTTTCCGACTGACGCCCAACATACAAACAGGGTTTTCGGTACGGCAAAATTCCGATGTAGGTACAATGTCATTCTTACCATAAACACTTCCGCAAGATGCATAAACAAAGTGTCGAATGTTCTTGATATTGCATTGCTCAATAATATTCAAGAAAGCGGCATTGTCGTTTTTGAAATAGGCTGTGGAAGAGTATTCTGCAAATGTTTCGGGTGAATTGACTAAAAATGCAACTTTGTCGAATTTATATGCATCAAAAATTTTTTGTAATGATTTTACTTTTGTAGCATCGGTTCGGTAGTACGAAAAATTTTTGAAAAGATTGCTTTGTAATGGTTTGTCAGTAGGAATTTCGCTTGCTTCGTCAAAATTATATCCTAAACGATTCAACCTCTTCAATCGAAGTTTGGTGTCGTAATCATTTGAGATATTGTCGATTCCCACCACATTGTCGCCACGCATTATCAAACGCAATGCAAGTGCAGAACCTAAAAAACCAGCCGTTCCAACAACAAGAATTCTCATTTCGTTTTTTCTGTCTAAAAAATACCGATTTTATTCGATGAAATCAATTGTTTTGGCTCTTAAAAGCAAGAGCATAGATGCGCATTTGTTTTATCATTGCCAACATTCCGTTCGAGCGAGTAGGAGAAAGGTGTTCTTTCAGTCCAATTCGTTCAATGAAGTAAAGATCGGCGTTCAAAATATCGTCAGGTGTTTCGCCCGAAAGGATTTCTACAAGCATACAAACTATACCACCAGCAATGTCGGTGTTGCTCTCACCTTGATAATACACTTTCTCGTCACGAAATTCGGCTGCCACCCACACTTTGCTTTGGCAACCTTCTATTACATTTTCTTCTACTTTGTACTTGTCTTCTATTCCTTTCGACGACTGACTTTTGTCTATTATCAATTGATATTTATCAAGCCAATCATCAAGAAATTCAAATTCGGCGATTATTGCGTCTTGCTTTTCGTTTAAGGTCATATTTTTGTATATAATCGTTTATTGTTGATTTGCTTATTTGCTGATTCTCTTAATTCCTTTATTTTTTTAATCTGTTGATTAACTAATTTTTAAACATTTTTTGTGCACGAAGAATTCCATTGTACAATATGTCAATTTCTTCTTTTGTATTATAGAACGAAAATGACGCACGAACAGTTCCTTCAATACCGAAATGATCCATAACAGGTTGAGCGCAGTGATGTCCCGTGCGGACAGCAATTCCTAATTTATCAAGAATGCTTCCCATATCGTAAGGATGAATATTGCCGACCAAGAATGAAAGAACTCCGCTTTTCTTCGGTGAATTGCCGAAAAATCTCATTTTTTCGATGGCAGAAAGTTTCTCTTGCGCATAGCATAGCAGTTGATGTTCGTGTTCTGCAATATTTGCCATACCAATTTTTTCCACATAATTTAGTGCTTCTGCTAATGCTGTAGAGCCTATAAAATCTGGCGTTCCTGCTTCAAATTTGAATGGAAGTTCGTTGTAGGTCGTTTTTTCGAAAGTTACTTTTTGTATCATTTCGCCACCGCCTTGGTATGGTTGCATTTTTTCAAGCAACGTTTCTTTTCCGTATAAAACGCCAATTCCTGTTGGACCATAAATTTTATGTGCCGAGAAAACAAAAAAATCAGCGTCGATACTTTGTACATCCACTTTAATATGTGGAATTGATTGCGCACCGTCAATCAAAACTTTCGCACCATATTGATGTGCAATAGTGGCAATTTCTTTTACGGGATTTATGGTTCCTAAAGTGTTTGAAACTTGCGCTATAGCAACCAATTTTGTTTTCTCGTTTAGCAAACTGCGAAGTTCTTCAATATTAAGTACGCCATTGTCGTCAAAATGCACAACTTTTAGAATTGCACCTTTGCGCTCGCACATCATTTGCCAAGGCACGATGTTGGAGTGGTGTTCCATTTCGGTAACGATAATTTCGTCATCTGCTTTGCAGAATGTTTCGCCAAAAGAGAATGCAACCAAATTGATAGCCTCGGTTGTTCCTCTTGTAAAAACTATTTCATTACTGCTGTTAGCGTTGATAAATTGTTGTACTTTTTGCCGTGCAGCTTCGTGCGCTTCGGTGGCACGTTCGCTCAAAAAATGCACGCCACGATGTATGTTGGCATTTTGTTCCAAATAACCACTTTTAATTTTTTCTACCACACACAACGGTTTTTGCGTAGTGGCAGCATTGTCGAAATAGACTAACGGTTTGCCGTAAATTTGTTGCGACAAAATAGGGAAATCGTGTCTATAGATATCAGGGTTAAACATAGATCTAAAAGTATATATATTTTTTGCTGATTATAAAGAATAATATCCTTTTACTTCTCCAATCGACAATTTCTTGAAGTTCATTTTTGCTGTAATCGTAGGATTCAATTGACGTACACTATTGATGTTAAAAGTTACATTGCTTTTTTGAATGTAGCAATCATTTGCATAAACGAAGAATATCGGACTGATTTTGAAACCCGAAATTTTTCCACTGCCTCGTTCTTTTCTCACATCATAGAAATTCTTTTTTGAAATTGTAATAAGATTTTCTTTGAAAATTGCACCTGATCGTTTTAGCTGAGACTTTAATGCTTCGGGAGTCCAAACTGTATAATGATTTCTTCCAGCAGGTCTTATTTCACCTTCGAGTTGTGCCCAAACCGAAATTTGATTTGCAGGAATCATAACTAAATAACCATCCATATCTTCGGTACAAATTACATCAGCATATTTTTTTACGTAATTTTTAGATATGGCGATATTTATACTTTCCACAGAAAAGTTATGTTCGTTATTTCCCATCAATATAAAGAAATTCAAACTTTTTTGTTCCGATAGCATTTGTCCGTATTGTGGATAATTTTTTAAGAAATCTTTTGTGATCAATAAATTTCCATCTTCTTTATACTTCGGTAAATCTGGTTCTGATGCTTTTGCGTAAGGTTCTTTGAATTCTATTGTGTAAATATTTAGGTCTCTTACAACGATTAAGGCACTGTCCACACCACAGCAACCGCCCGCTTGAATCAGCATTCGAGATTTGTTTTTTGTAGAATAAGCATAACGAGGAACAAGGTTATACGATTTAAGTAATTCGCTAACTTTTTGTGGAACAAAGCTTTTGTTAGTAAAACAATTTGCAAAAATAGGTAATTCAAATATATTAGCCAAAGTTTGAGCATAGATACATTCGCTAAAAACTGCAGATTGGATATTTTGGTTTGTTTCGTAACTTTTTTTAATCTGATGTGCAAGAGCAGGACAACTTTTTTCGATAGTTTTTAGTTCAACAATCTCTTTCTTTCTTGTTTTATCCCATATTTTTTTTCGTTCGTCTTTTGTAAATAAAACCCTTGTTGGAACTTTAGAATAAAATTCCAACATAATTTCTTTTTGTAATTTGCTGAGTGCTATTTTTCGCATATTTCTGTAAGGTTGTTAGAATGAACAATATTAAAAATTTTTTCATTATCCTTAATTCCTAAAATATCAAGGAATTTTCTATTTAACTTATCTCTATATATACGTGGGAATTTAATATTTTCTTGAACTCCAACATTGTTTTTTGTAACAATATATGTATTTGATAAAGAAAGCATTTCTTCTGTTATTTCCTTAAAAAATAAATTCTCTTCATCACTTATTTTATCATAAAACATAGGTAGTTTTAAAAGTAACCCTTTTGGGTATGTGATTCCGCCATCAAAAATTCTCCAAAACCAGTAAACAAATGATGAGTTTATTAGGCAATAGATAAAATTAAAAACATCTTTATTATCTAAATGAATTGTAATTTGTCCATTTCTATTCATTTTTTTGTTCAATGCTGAAGTATAGTATCTACATGTGTTTGGCATTGAAATAATGTATTTCCCACTTTCGCATATATAATGTGCCAAGATTTTATTGCTGTAAGAATACCATTTTTCATAAATATGACTAAGTCGTTCATCACATTTTGCATACATTGAATTATTCTTATCTATAATTTGTCGTTTGGTATAGATAAGTTTTTCCAAAAACTTATTGTCAAGCATCAACTTTCGCTCTTCATTTTTGAAACGAATCAATGGGCTTACTTTATATCCAAATTCTTTTTCTTTGTTAGTAACAGTAATTGCAGCACGTACAGAATTACTTGTGTTGGAATTGAAAATTCCGTGTTTTCTCCCATAAAAAATATTTCCTGGAACATTATCAAATGAAACAATAAATCCAGAAAAATTATTCATTAGTCGTCTTAATGAATAAAATTTTGAACCACCAATAAAACTATATGGTGTGATTATAACAGATTCGTTGCTTTGCAAAAGAATTTTTTCCATAAATGCAGAATAATAGTCTTTTCCGTTCTGTTGAATTTCAGAATTTTCCCAGTTGTGTGGTATTGTGTTATATTTGCTGTATGGTGGATTTGAAATTACTTTACAATTTTTTGGAAGTTGTACTGATTTATCTAAAAAATCACAACATATTACATTTATTTTATCTTCTAAATCAATTCCATATTTTGCTAAAATGATTGTTTTGCAAATATTTAATGCAATTTCATCATTATCATAAAGATAAAGATTTCCTAAAAATATCAAGTCCCTTGCTTTTTCTTTCCCTATAATATCAAGGTATGAAAGAATCAACTGTCCTGTACCACAGGCAACATCACAAACAACTGGTGATGTTTGTTTTTTAAGCCATTCTGACATTACGCAAGCCACATCGTATGGTGTAAAATATTGTCCGTGTTCTTTTTTCTGTTGTTTGTCAATAATTGCTAAGCCAGTTTCATACAAATCACCAAGATTTGAAATTTGCAGAAAATTTGTTTCTCCATTTTCCAAAATAAAATCACATATTTTTTCCCAAATTTGTTGAAGTCCATATTTTTCAACAAAATCACAGTATGCTTGTAATGTCAAGTGTTCAACATTAACATTCAATTCTGCCGATTTACATTGAAATGTCAATTTAACTTTTGGTTCATCAACATCAAATAATGACAATTGCGTATATTGAAATAAATTAGTATTCATTTATTTTTTTATTTACATATAGCACAAGCAGTGCATTTGGGTTGTTCGTTTCGCAATCTGCTTTCTACCAACATTTTTACGCGATCTTTCAGTGCACCTACAGTGATATTCTCTGTTATGTCGGCAGTAAATGCTTGTAAAAGTAATAGTTGCGCTTCGCGTTCGCTGATGCCACGCGAACGAAGATAAAACAATGCGTTTTCGTCTAATTGTCCCGTTGTGGCGCCGTGACTACATTTTACATCGTCGGCATAAATTTCCAACTGTGGTTTAGTGTACATAGTTGCATCAGCCGAAAGACACATATTTTTGTTTGTTTGAAAAGAAGCGGTTTTTTGTGCATCTTTTCTTACCAATACGCGTCCAAAGAATGTTCCTTTCGATTTTTCGTCCAAAATGTATTTAAAAAGTTCGTTGCTTGTGCAGTTTGGTACGGCGTGGTCTATATTCGTTGCATTGTCAATTTTTTGGCAGCCATTGCCAATTGCCATTCCACAAAGTTTTGTTTCTGCATATTCACCCATCAAACAAATATCTATGTTGTTGCGTGTCAGTCCGTTGTGCAACGTAATGATGTTTGTGAGTACATTCGACGATTTTTGTTGTTCTATCAGCAAATTGCAGATATTAGTATGTTTTTCGCCCGTACTTTCGAGTTTGTAATGCTCGTATGTGGCATTTTCTCCAACAAAAACTTCTGTAATTCTGTTTGATAAGAAATTGAAGTCTTTCAGACTGTGGTCGCAAACAAGCAGTTTCGCTTTTGCGTTTTCTTCCAATATAATGAGGTTATGACTGTTAGCCATTATGTCGGCATTCCCGCTCATTATGTTTATCAGTTGAATTGGTTCTGCAATTTCGGTGTTTTTCGGAACGTACATAAAAAAACCGTCTTGCGCAAACGTCATATTGAACGAAACGTTCGGGTCGTTGTGCTTTTGTGCTTGTTTTGCGTAATATTTTCGCACTAATTCTGGATATTTTTCAGCCGCCTCGTTTAGTCCACAAATAATGACGCCTTTAGGTAAATTTTCAGCGTTTTTATCGAGGAAAAACGAATCATTTACCACATAAAATAAATGCGATTTTATGCCAGGAACATCGCAACGAAAAATGTCGCTTGGATTTATTTGAATAGGCAAACGATTTATGTTTAATCCGTAATTTATGCCGTAAGATTTTTTCAAATCGGAATATCTGTATCGTTCGGAAGTTGGCGAGGGCAGTCCGTTTTTTTCAAAGTCGGCGAAAGCCTCGTCACGAAACGCATTCAGTATATCACTGCTTTTCGATTTTATTGTTTCGGCGTGTGTTTTATATAAATCTATGTAAGATTGTTCTTCCATATTGTTGTTAACTCACTATGTAAAGATGTTTAATCGTTTAATTGATTGATTATTTGCTGATTTGATGATTTGTTTAAGGTTAGTCTTTCTTGCTTCTCATCTCTCATCTCTCATCTCTCATCTCTTAACTCTTAACTATATACAAATTCCTCATTTCTAACTATTCTCCAAGTTCCTTTTTAATCCAGTCGTAACCACGTTCTTCCAATTCGAGTGCCAAATCGGGCGTGCCAGTTTTTACAATCTGACCTTTGTAAAGCACGTGTACGATGTCGGGCTTAATGTAATCGAGCAAACGCTGATAGTGTGTGATGACAATGGTAGAAGAATGCGGATTTTTCAATTTGTTCACTCCGTTTGCTACAATGCGAAGTGCATCAATATCAAGTCCAGAATCGGTTTCGTCGAGTATTGACAAACGTGGCTCGAGCATAGCCATTTGGAAAATTTCGTTACGTTTTTTTTCTCCACCCGAAAAACCTTCGTTCACCGAACGATTTGCCAAACTGTTGTCTAATTCAACAAATTCTTTTCTCTCGCGCATCAATTTTAAGAAATCTGAAGCCGAAAGAGCAGGGAGTTTTTTGTATTTTCGGTGTTCGTTAACGGCAGCACGCATAAAATTTACCATACTTACGCCTTGAATCTCAACGGGATACTGAAAACTGAGAAATAAACCTTCTCTCGAACGGTCTTCAGGCGAAAGTTCCAATAAGTTTTTGCCTAAAAATGAGGCAGAACCTTTGGTTACTTCGTAATTTGGATTTCCTGCTAAAACTGCCGAAAGCGTACTTTTTCCCGAACCATTTGGTCCCATTATTGCGTGAACTTCACCTTCTTTTATAGTGAGGTTTATACCTTTTAATATTTCTTTGCCGTTAATATTGGCGTGCAAATCTTTTATTTCAAGCATATTTAATGTTTAATCGTTTAATTGTTGATTTGGTTATTTGATTATTGGTTAATTATCTCGCTTCTTGTTTCTCGCTTCTTGTTTCTTGTTTCTTGTTTCTTGTTTCTTGTTTCTCTCAACTCTAATCTCTCAACTCTCTCATCCCACGCTTCCTTCGAGCGAAACTTGCAACAGTTTTTGTGCTTCAACTGCAAATTCCATCGGTAGTTTGTTTATTACTTCTTTAGCATATCCGTTTACAATAAGTCCTATCGCATCTTCGGTAGAAATTCCTCGTTGATTGCAGTAAAAAATCTGTTCTTCGCTGATTTTTGATGTGGTTGCTTCGTGTTCTACAACCGAACTTTTGTTGTTAATGTCCATATACGGAAAAGTATGTGCACCACATTTATCGCCAAGCAAAAGACTGTCGCATTGCGAATAGTTGCGCGAATTTTCGGCGTTTTTTGCAACTTTTACCAATCCTCTGTACGAATTTTGACTTTTGCCAGCGGAAATTCCTTTCGAAACAATATGACTCCTTGTGTTTTTTCCTAAATGAATCATTTTTGTTCCTGTGTCGGCTTGCTGATAGTTGTTTGTTACAGCCACAGAGTAAAATTCTGCCGATGAATTGTCGCCTTTTAGAATACAACTTGGATATTTCCAAGTGATGGCAGAACCTGTTTCAACTTGCGTCCACGAGAGTTTTGCGTTTTCGTGGCAAATTCCACGTTTGGTAACGAAATTATAAATTCCACCATTGCCGTTTTTGTCGCCAGGATACCAATTCTGAACAGTAGAGTATTTTACTTCGGCATTGTCGTGTACAATGATTTCAACAATGGCTGCGTGCAACTGATTTTCATCGCGTTGTGGTGCAGTACAACCCTCGAGGTACGACACGTATGCTTCTTCGTCTGCTACGATGAGTGTTCGCTCAAATTGTCCTGTATTTTCGGCATTTATACGGAAATATGTCGAAAGTTCCATTGGACAACGTACACCTTTGGGGATGTAAACGAAAGAGCCATCGCTAAAAACTGCACTGTTCAACGCTGCATAATAGTTGTCGGCGTATGGCACAACCGAACCAAGATATTTTTGCACCAAATCTGGATGATGTTTAACAGCCTCGCTGAACGAACAGAAAATGATGCCTTTTTCCATTAAATTTTCTTTAAAAGTGGTTTTCACCGAAACGCTATCCATTACTGCATCTACAGCCATACCACTGAGCGCCATTTGTTCTTCGAGCGGAATGCCGAGTTTGTTGAATGTCTTTATCAGTTCGGGATCCACTTCGTCCATACTTTTCACTTTCTTTTTAGGAGCAGCGAAGTACGAAATTTTCTGAAAATCTATTTCAGGAATATCAAGATGCGCCCAAGTTGGTGGCTCAAGTTTTTTCCAATGTTCAAATGCTTTTAGACGGAAATTTAGCAACCATTCGGGTTCTTCTTTTTTGGCAGAAATTAGTCGAACAACGTCTTCATTGAGTCCCGTTGGAATAATGTCGGTCTCAATATCCGAAGTAAATCCGTATTTATACTCACCTTTGGTGAAATCTTCAATGATGTTTTCTGGCATTTTCTCTTTGTAAAACAATCAATAAAACACTGATAATAAGCAGAATAATTACTATCGTTGAAATTTTCTGCTTTAATCTACAAAAGTAGTAATTTTTACGACAAGAAACAACGATTATATAAATAATGAATATCCAGTTGGAATAAAGTTGTATCTTTGCAGAAAAAATGACAATGAATCTTGTAGTCGATTGCGGAAATACACAAACAAAAGTGGGATTGTTTCAACAAAATGCTATTTTTAAGACTTTCGTGTTTGAAAATGGTGATATTGAGGCAATTAAATCACTCGTTGAAAATTATGATGTGCAAAATGCAATTTTGTCGTCAGTTTCCGTTTTGCTCGATGAAATGGCACAAAAAATCACTCCGTTGCTAAAAAAAATGATAATATTGTCGGCACAAACTCCATTGCCGATCAAAAATTGTTACAGCACACCTCAAACGCTTGGAACCGACCGTTTGGCAGTGGCAGTAGCAGCCAATTTTCTTTCGTCGCAAAATGCACCATCTCTTGTGATAGATGCGGGTAGTGCAGTTACATACGAATTTGTGTCGGCAAACGGCGAGTATTTGGGTGGAAATATAGCACCTGGTTTGTCTATGCGTTTCACGGCTTTGAATAAATTCACAAAAAAATTACCACTTGTCAAAAAAAAAGAAAATTTCAACGAAATTGGCAACGATACTGAAAATGCAATTTTGGCAGGAGTCATCGAAGGAATGACGTTCGAAATTGACGGATATATTTCAAAATATACACAACAAAATCAAAATCTTTGCGTTTTTTTAACAGGTGGTGATGCTTTTTTCTTTGAAAAACGACTAAAAAATCGCATCTTTGCAAACGAAAATTTATCGTTAATAGGTTTGAACCGAATTTTAGATTATAATGTACAAGGTTAAATTTGTAGTCGCAATATTATTTATCACACTGATTGGTAATGAGTTGTTGACGGCTCAAAATGCAATATCCTCTCCATATTCACGCTTTGGTTTTGGCGAATTAAACTCAACTTCACTTTCGGCAGCAAGGTCAATGGGTGGTGTGGGCATCGGTTTTCGCAATAAAGGTGTGATAAATCCAACCAATCCTGCTTCTTTTACAAATATTGATACTCTGAGTTTTGCGTTTGAAGTAGGTGCCTCGGGTAGATATTCTAAACTTAAAAGTAATAGCGCTTCACAGTCCGATTTCAAAGGAAATTTTGACTATGTTGTAGGGCAGTTCCCTTTGTGCCGATGGGCAGGAATGAGTTTTGGAATGTTGCCATATTCGGCAGTTGGATACGATTATTCTATAGAGAAAAAACTTCCAGCAAACACTGCACAAAATCCTACGGCAAAAGATTATGTGTTTTCTCAATCGTACGAGGGTGAGGGTGGTATCAATCAAATTTTTGTAGGTGCTGCGGCAAAACCTATTAAATGCCTTTCGGTAGGTGTTAATTTCTACTATCTTTTTGGAAATATCGACCATTATCGCGAGAGTGTTCTTACATCAGAAACTGGACATACGGCTTTTCAGTCGTCAAATTTGCACATCAAAGATTTTCGTTTTAGATATGGTATTCAATATTTTCAACCGATAAACGAAAAAAACGAAATTGTTGTAGGTGCTGTATATGAAAATCGCTCGAAAGTAAACGGCGATTATAAATTTATCTCGTGCCTTTCGCTCGTTTCTGCCGATACTGTCAATACAAGTTACGGTTTTGAATTTCCCGAAATGTTAGGTTTTGGCGTATGTTATATTTTCGACAAAAAATTGACTTTGGCTTTTGACTATTCTCTTACGAAGTGGAGTGGTGCACGTTATTATGGCGTTCGAGATTCGCTTAAAAACGAAAGTAAATTCACTTTTGGCGCTGAATATCTGCCAGATTTATACGGAAAGAAATTTTACCAAAGAATGAGATACAGAGTTGGTGCTACTTATACCGATTCTTATATAAGTAAAATAGACGATTACGCAAAAATTACCGCTACGGTAGGCGTTGGTTTGCCAGTTCGCCACAATACTTCATATTTGAACATTGGTTTTGAATATGGTCATTTTGGTGCATTGTCATCCAGTGTTGATGCGCTGAAAGAAAACTACTATAAACTTTCGTTGGGCATTGTGCTTGTTGAACGTTGGTTTATGAAACGCCAAATTAAATAATTTTGCAAGTTAAACTTTTTGACGATTTTACAAGTCAAAGAAACAAAATTGAATATAAATTAAAAACTTTATAACTATGAAAAAATGTAGATTTATCGCAACAGTTTTGGCATTAGGTTTGTCAATGTCAATGTTTGCACAAACCACTCCTTCTGCCGAATGCCAGGAGAAAATTCAACTTTTTAATATGTATGCCAAAGTAAACAACTACGCCGATGCAGTTGAACCTTGGACTTGGGTTTACGAAAACGAACCTGCTTCTTCGCAATACATTTACATTTATGGTGTTAAAATTTTGGCTTGGCAAATTGCACAAGCAAAAACCGTAGAAGAAAAAATGGCGTATGTAGATAAATTGATGGGATTGTATGATAATCGTATCAAATATTTCGGTAGTAGTGCAAAATATCCAACTCCATATATTCTTGGTATGAAAGCGCTTGACTATGTGAACTATTACACAAAAGACGAATTGAAACGCGATGCTTACGGATGGCTCGAATCTGCTATCAATGGTTTGGGCGACCGTTCGCAATTACCTTTCGTTCAACAATACTTCAACCTTTCTACTAATATTTACGCAAAGGACAAATCGCACGGCGAAAAATATTTGACTGATTTTGTAAAAGTGTGCGCATTGCTCGATTCTATCTCTGCAAAAAATGCAGCAGATGCTAAAAAAATAGAAACTGCAACTGCCATCAAACAAGAAGTAGAACAAAAATTTGTTTCTTCTGGTGCTGCCGATTGTGCTGCCATCGATGCTATTTTCAGCAAAGATCTCGAGGCAAACAAAGCAAACCAAGCGTGGTTGAACAATGCTTTGAAATTCTTCAAAAAATTGAATTGCATTGATTCTGATACATATTTTAAAGCAGCAGTATATTCGCACAAAATTTCTCCTTCTGTAGAGTCTGCACGTTCTTGCGCCGATTTGGCTTTGAAAAACAAAGAATATACTAAAACCATCGAATTGTTAGGACAAGCAGCCGACCTTTCGAAAGACAATACCGAAAAAGGTGAAATTTATTTCACAATGGCGCAAATTTATTACACAGGACTTGGAAACTACACAACTGCAAAATCATATTGCTTGAAAGCCTTGGAAAACAAAACTTGGGGCGAACCTTACATTTTGATTGCAACAATGTATGCTTCAAACGGCAAAAGAATGTTCGATAACGATGAAACATTCAATGCTACAATCTATTGGGCTATAGTAGATAAATTGGAACGTGCAAAAGCAGTTGACCCATCGTGTGCTGCTACTGCAAACAAAATGATTTCTACCTATAAACAATATTATCCAAAGGCAGAAGAAACATTTATGAGACCAGAACTCGAAAAAGGAAAAACATTCCATATCGGTGGTTGGGTGAATGAAAATGTCGTAAGTCGATAATGTTGAAAAATAGCAAAATACTTCATTACAATACAATGGCAATTTTTGTCATTGTATTGTTTTTGTTTTCGTGCAATTCTAAGAAAAATTCATATCCATCGTTTCCAGATAGGAGTATGGTTCCCGTTTTGCGCGTTACCGATGTGGTAACGATGATTTCAGATTCGGGCATTACGCGTTACAGAATTTCTGCACCCGAATGGCTTGTTTACGACAAAGCCCAAGATCCGTTTTGGGATTTCCCTAAAGGAGCAATTTTTGAACGATTTGACAATGATTATCAAACAGATGCAAGTATTAGAGCCGATTCTGTAGTGTATTTTTCCAATAGAAAAATTTGGCTTTTGTCAGGAAATGTAAAGGCAAACAATTTGAAAGACGAAAAGTTTGAAACGAACGTGTTGCATTGGGACCAAAACGAAGAGAAAATCTATACCGATGAAAAGGTAACTATCACGCAAATTGATAAAATTCTTGTTGGTTATGGTTTCGAGTCAAACCAAACATTCGACAAATATTCGCTCAAAAATGTCAGCGCAATTATTCCGTTAGAAAATGAGAAATGAGATAATTATGAATTAAAAATTAAGAATTTTGAATTTTGAATTATTGACCGAAGGGAAAGTAAATCACTAAATCGCCAAATCAACATTAAATACTCTTGGAAGTCTTTTTTTATAAAAATCAGTACAAAATCGTCGTTTGTATTGATTTTTTTTATAATTTCGTGCCGCATAAAATGGAAACAAATAATTTATTTATAAATGGCAACACTAGAAAAAATTAGAAAAAGAAGTGTCATTCTTGTTGCAGTAATCGGTATCGCATTGCTCGCTTTCATTATTGGAGACTTTCTTAATTCTGGTTCGACTTTTTTCAATCAGTCGAAAATGAACGTCGTAACAGTTGACGACGAATCGGTAAAAATTGACAAATTTCAATCAATGGTTGATGATTTGTCTGAAATTTACAAATCACAAACAGGCAATTCACAAGTGTCTGAAGAAGTAATGGAACAACTTCGCCAAACAACTTTCGAAACTATCGTTCGCGAAAGAATTCTTGACGAACAAGCCGAAAAATTAGGTTTGGCTGTTACTTCAAAAGAATTAACTGATTTGGTGCTTGGCGAAAATCCACACCCAATCGTTATGCAAAACTTGCGTATGTTCTTCAAAGAAGATGGAACTTTCGATCGCGAAAATTTCAAACAATTCTTGAATAGTTTGAATCAAACTCCACAAAACGCACAACAAGCAGAACAAATTCAATCTGCTAAAAAGTTCTGGATGTTTTGGGAAAATAGAATCAAATATAGCCAACTCGAAATGAAATATGTTACTCTTTTGCAAAAAGCAGTTGTAGTAAATGATTTGCAGGCTCAATTGGCTTTCGATAACCGTAAGTCGTCTGTCGATTTGGCATACGTAGTAAAACCTTTTTCTGCAATAGCAGATTCTACAATCACAGTTTCTGACAAAGAAATAAGCGAATTGTACAATAAAGAAAAAGAAAACTACAAACAAAAAAATGAAACTCGCGACATTAAATACATCGTTTTCAGCGTAAAACCATCTGAAGCCGATTATGAAAAAGTGAGCGATTGGATGAATAAAAACAAAGAAGAATTTACAACATCTGAAAATGTTGAAGATTTGTTGAACACTTCGTCAGACGTTCCTTTTATGAATTATCATCTTTCTAAAAATGATGTAGATGTAGATTTCCGAGATTTCGCTTTCGCATCAGAAAAAGGTGCTTGTACAGATATTATCACTTCGGGCAATGTTTACAAAATGGCTCGTGTGATTTCTGCTAAAACAATGGCTCCAGATTCTGTTCGCATTAGCATTATTCCTGTGTATGCAGCAAGCGACGATGCTACTGCAACACTTGCCGATAGTTTGCTTGGTGTGTTGAAAGGTGGTGAAGATTTCAAAACGCTTTCTGAAAAATTCAATGGTCGCGAAATTGGTTGGGTGAAAGAAACAGGACTTGAAAAAGAAATGATTCAACCTTGTTTTTATGGTTCTGAAAATTTATTCTCTGTAAAAACATCGAGTGGAACATACGTAATGAAAGTTGAAGAAAAAACTGCTAACGTAGAAAAAGTGCAATTAGCAATTCTTGAACGTGCAGTAGAAGCGTCTTCAAACACATTCGGAACTTACTATAACGAAGCAAACTCGTTCATTTCGAAAAACAAAACTGCCGAAACATTCGTAAGCGCAGCCGAAGAAGCAGGTTACTCTGTTCGTGAGTTTTCTGGTTTGGATGTAAACTCTGCACGTTTAGGTCAGTTGCAAAACTCACGCCAAATTATAAAATGGACATTTGAGTCGAAAAAAGGCGCTGTTTCTGACGTATTTACTTGCGAAGACGATTTCGTAGTTGCAATGGTTGACAAAGTAAATAAAGCAGGTTATCGCTCGCAAGAGAGTGTAGCAGACATTTTGAAGTCTTCTATCATTAAAGATAAAAAGGCAGAAAAACTTACAGCAGAATTGCAAGGTAAAAACTTGGAAACTGCAGCAGCAGAAATGAACGCTACTGTTGATACACTTCGCAATGTGAACTACGCTCAAATGCGTACACAAATTGGTTACGAACCAAAATTGGTTGGTGTAGCACCATTCAAAAACATTGGCGACAAGGGCGTTGTAGAATCATCAAATGGTGTAATGCTTTTCCAAGTTTTGAATAAAACTGAAAACCAAGAAACTTTTGATGCTGAATCGGAAAAAATGCAAGAAGAATCAAAATACCAATACGTTATTTCGCAATCGCAGAAATACTATGATATTTTGAGAGACAATGCTGAAATTGAAGACAATCGCGCAAGATTTTTCTAATATAAAGCAAATAAAAAATTACAAGAGGCAGTTCGTTAGGATTGCCTCTTTTTTTTGTTACTGCTGTGAAATAGATAAAAGAGATACGAGTTACAATTGTTGAAACCACGAAATATATTAGGTGAAGGTATAAACCTAATCAAATCAACAAATCAACGAATCAACACTTAATCATTGACCGTAGGGAAATAAATCAACGAATAATCAAATCAACGGTACAAAAAAACTCTTATCTTTGCATAAAACTTTTAGAAATATGATACTTTCGATGACAGGCTTTGGTAAAGCCACTTGCAAATATAAAAACAAACAAATAGTAGTTGAAATCCGTTCGCTTAACAGCAAACAACTTGATTTGTCAACAAAAATCTGTAGCAATTATCGCACGAAAGAAATTGAAATCCGCAATGAAATTGCATCACGCATAGAACGCGGAAAAGTTGATTTTTCGCTTTATATAGACAATTCGAGCAGCGAAATCGCACCACGCATCAATCAAGGTGTAGTGACAGACTACTACAACCAAATAAAGCAAATTTCGGAAAATTTGAACATTGAACTTCCAAAAAATTGGTTCGATGTGCTTTTGCGTTTGCCAGATGCTACAAAAGGCGATAGCGATGAATTGGAAGACGAAGAATGGGAAGCGGTAAAGAAAACTGTTCATTCTGCAGTAGATCATCTTATTGAATTTCGCCAAAAAGAAGGTGTTTCGCTTGATAAAGTTTTCCGTGCAAAAATTGAAAATATTGGCAATTTTCTTTTGCAAATTGACCCATTTGAAAAAGAACGCGTAGAAAAAATAAAAGAACATCTACGCGAAAACCTAAATTCTTTGGGTGTAGATTACGACAAAAATCGTTTTGAGCAAGAATTGATTTTCTACATAGAAAAATTGGATGTAAACGAAGAGAAAAACCGTTTGCGTCAACACTTAAATTATTTCTTGCAAACAATGGAAGACGCCTCTTCGGGTAAGAAACTTGGCTTTATTTCGCAAGAAATTGGTCGCGAAATAAATACGCTCGGCTCAAAATCGAACCATAGTGAAATGCAGAAACTTGTGGTGAAAATGAAAGACGAACTCGAGCAAATAAAAGAGCAAGTGCTTAATGTGCTGTAAGAAACCAAACTCGCAAATGACGAAGCAATTTTTTTTCAATCCACAAATAGAAGAACAAATAAAAAACATACGTCGCGACCTACATTTGAATATGAATGGAAAAGTGTCGGAAAGTATGGAAAATTCTGGATTGAAGTACAAACTGATTTATGGCACACAAATTCCTGAACTTAGAAAAATTGCAAAAAACTACACACCAAATGTGCAGTTGGCAGAATGTTTGTGGAAAATGAACATTCGCGAGACGATGATTCTTGCTACGATGCTTTTTCCACTTGAAGATTTTGGCGAAACAATGGCAGAAAATTGGGTTAATGACCTCGCTACCAATGAAATGGCTGAATTTCTTTCGATGAACATTCTTTCGAAAAAGCCATTTGCCATAAAGAAAGTGAACACTTGGCTCGATGCTGACAACAAAATTCTGCAATACTTGGCGTGCAATTTAATGTTGCACATTGCCGACCAAACCGCTGAAGATGAGAAATTTGCAGTTGTCAAAAAAATGATTTGTAAATTGGTGTCGAACCAAAACAAAGAATTGAATCATCAGTTTTTACACGCAATAAACACATTGGGAATGTGCAGTTTACCTTTTGCACAAAGAGTTCAAACTGAAATGAAAAATGCCAAAGTGGCTGACGAAATTTTGCGAGATTTTGGAAATATGATGAATTTTTATTACGAATGATGTAATAATTTGTTACATTTGTAAGTTGTAGTAAAAGGTGACATTTTGATGAAATCGAACGAATTTAGCGCAGCAAAAATCAAATTAGAACAATACATTGCCGAAAGAGGAATGCGCTCTATTCCGAAACGCCTTGTTATTCTCGAAGAAATTTGTGCATACGAAGGGCATTTCACGGTAGATTCGTTTTATACCTTTTTGAAAAACAAAGGCATAAAAGTAAGTCGTGCCACCATTTACAACACTGTAAATTTGTTTTGGCAAATTGGTTTGGTGATGCAACATCAAATTGTTGACGGACGCACGTTGTACGAGTCGGCAGGAAAGAAAAAACACAGCCACTATGTGTGTACAGAATGTGGGAAAATAAAGGAATTTACAGATGATGTATTGAAAACAGCCATACAGACAAAGCGTTTGACGAAATTCAAACAGACAAATTTTTCGCTTTGCATATATGGTGTATGTTCGGAATGTCAGAAAAAAGAAAAAACAAACATAAATAAAATTGACAAATAATGAAAGTTGATGTTTTACTTGGCCTACAATGGGGCGACGAAGGAAAAGGAAAAGTAGTAGATGTACTTACACCAAGCTATGATGTTGTAACACGTTTTCAAGGCGGTCCGAATGCAGGACATACGCTCGAATTCAACGGTGAAAAATATGTGTTGCGCTCAATTCCTTCGGGAATTTTTCAAGGCGATAAAATAAATGTAATTGGTAACGGAGTGGTGCTTGACCCTGCATTGTTCAAAGCAGAAGCAGAGTCGTTGGCTGCATCTGGTCACGATATAGTTTCAAGACTTTACATTTCGAAAAAAGCACACCTTATACTTCCTACACATCGTTTGCTCGATGCTGCATACGAAGCAGCAAAAGGCGACTCGAAAGTAGGTACGACGGGTAAAGGAATCGGTCCTACATATACCGACAAAATTAGTCGTAATGGTGTGCGCGTAGGTGATATTCTTGATAATTTTGAAGCAAAATACAAAGCGGCAATCGCACGTCACGAACAAATTTTGAAAAGTTTGAATTTTCAATACGATTTGAAATCAATGGAAAAAGATTGGTTTGAAGGAATTGAATACTTAAAAAAGTTCAAATTTGTTGATAGCGAACACTTTGTAAACAACGAACTGAAAGCGGGAAAATCTATTTTGGCAGAAGGTGCACAAGGTACAATGCTTGATATTGATTTTGGTTCGTATCCGTTTGTTACATCATCAAACACAATTTGTGCAGGTGCTTGTACAGGTTTGGGCATTGCTCCAAATAAGATTGGTGATGTTTACGGAATTTTCAAAGCATATTGCACGCGTGTAGGTGGCGGACCGTTCCCTACAGAATTGTTTGACGAAACAGGCGAAAAAATTTGCAAAATCGGTCACGAATTTGGTGCTGTAACTGGTCGTAAACGTCGTTGTGGTTGGATTGACCTTGTAGCATTAAAATATGCTATTATGATAAATGGCGTTACCAAGTTGATAATGATGAAAAGCGATGTGCTTGACGATTTTGAGACTATAAAAGCGTGCGTGGCGTACAAAATGGATGGCGAGCAAATTGACTATTTTCCATTCGATATTACTAAAGAAGTTGAACCAGTTTATGTAGAAATGCCAGGTTGGAAAACTACAATGACAAACGTGAAGAGCGAAAAAGACTTCCCGAAAGCATTTGAAGACTACATTGCATTTTTGGAAAAAGAATTGGAAGTGCCAATTAAAATTGTTTCTGTCGGTCCAGACCGTAACCAAACGATTGTACGATAGACACGAGACACAAGACTTTAAACAAATCACCAAATTAACAATTAAACATTAAACATTAAACAACATCAAAATGTATTGGATATTATTTATAGGAATAGCAATATTGAGTTGGATTGTACAAAAAAGTTTACAATCGAAATTCGACAAATACTCTAAAATTCGCCTTTCCAATGGAATGACGGGTAGAGAAGTGGCAGAAAAAATGTTGCGCGACAACGGAATAACAGATGTTAGAGTGCAATCTGTTCGTGGTCAACTTACCGACCATTACAACCCTACCGACAAGACTTTGAACCTAAGCGAGCCTGTATATGGAACTTGTAGTGTTGCGGCAGCAGCAGTAGCGGCACACGAGTGTGGACACGCAGTTCAGCACGCACAAGCGTATTCTTTTTTGACATTGCGCTCAAAAATGGTGCCTGCGGTATCTTTTGCCTCAAAATGGATGACTTGGGTGCTTTTGGCGGGTATTGTTTTAGTTGAAAGCATTCCACAAATTTTGTTAGGTGGCATTATTTTGTTTGCAGTAACGACTTTGTTTAGTTTTGTTACCTTGCCTGTGGAAATCAATGCAAGTTCGAGAGCGTTGGCGTGGTTGAGAAATTCAGGAATGGTAGATTATGTAGGACACGACCAAGCAAAAGACGCACTGAAAGCAGCTGCTTATACCTACGTCGTAGCAGCGTTGAGTTCTCTTGCGACTTTGTGTTACTATATTTTGATATTCTTGGGAAGAAGAGATTAACCATTAATTAGCAATAAACAATTAACAATGAATAATAATTATTGTTAATTGTTTTTAAGAATAAGCAATTCGTATAGCAAAATTGAAAAGAGTCCTTTGTTTGGTATGTTTGGTATTTTTTACGTTCACGATTTCTGCACAACTGAATACCAATAAAATAATGGCCAACGGAAAAGTTGCGCTTTATTACAAAGACTATTTTCTTGCTATTCAATACTTTAATCAAGTAATAAAGGTAAAGCCGTATTTGGCAGAACCATATATGTTCCGCGCTTTCGCAAAACTCTATTTGGAGGAATTTGTGGGTGCGGAATTTGATTGTACAAAATCAATAGAACTCAATCCTTTTGTGGCAGATGCATATTCTTGTCGCGGTTATGCACGCCTGAACGAAGGAAAACTTGACGAGGCAATAGTAGATTTTGACAAAGCACTCGAACTATCGCCAGAAGACCGTTCTTCGATGACGGCAAAAGCGTATGCAAAGGTAGAACTCAAAGAATTTCAATCGGCGCTTGAAGATTACGATAAAATCGTAAAAAAATTCCCCAAAGATAAAATCTCTCTTTACGAAAGAGGTTGTCTGCATCTGCAAATGCAAGACACAATATCGGCAATGAATGATTTTTGTGGTGTAATAAAATTAGACCCATTCACATCGTTAGGCTGGTCGGCTCGTGGAAGGGTATATTTAGAACAAGGCGAATACGAAAAATCTGTTGCCGATTTAAACGAAGCCATTTCGTTGGAAAACAGACCTTTAGATTATATTAACCGTGCGCTTGTCCGCCACAAATTAAACGATTACAAAGGTGCAATGGCAGACTTCGACAAGGCGTTGGAACTGAATGCTAACGAATATGTTGCCTATTTCAATCGTGGAATTTTGCGTGCAGAAGTTGGTGATAACAATCGTGCGATAGAAGATTTTGAAATGGTGCTGAAATTCAACGAAAATGAATATGCTGCCATATACAATTTGGCAATGCTGAAAGCAGAAGTAGGCGATTACAATGCTTCTATTAAACTGTATTCCAAAATAATAGAGCGTTATCCTTGGTTCATTCTTGCCTATTATGCTCGTGCCGAAGCAAAGCGAAAAATCGGTCAAAAACAGTCGGCAGAAAAAGACGAAATGACCGCTTGGCATATAGACAAACACCGAGATGAATATTTGAAAGACACTGCAAGAGTAGAGGAAAACGTAGATTTCAAAAAAGTGGTGGTAGTAGATGCCGAAAAAGAACAACATAAAGTACAATACAAAGACAATACACTACGAGGTGCCATTCAAAATCAAAATGTTGACATTGAATTGGCCGAAAATTTTGTACTGTCGTTTTATGCTTCGGAAAAATCAAACTACTATTCGCAAGAATTGGTTGACTACAACAAACGCATCAAAATAGACAATCCGTTGAAACTATCGAACAAAGATATGCAACTATCGAACGAACTGATAGTGATGCATTTAAGTTTTATTAATGAACTGTCGAAATTGATTGAAGAAGAGCCTAATAATGCCGATGCATATTTTTTGCGTGCTATAAATTATAGTTTGATTCAAGATTTTGAAAATGCCATAATTGACTATAATAAAGCAATTTATTATAGACCAAACTTTATGTTGGCATATTTTGGAAGAGCAAACATTCGCAGTAGAATGTTAAATTTTATTAACAATGAAGAAAGCGAAAATGCGTCTGATTCACAAAATAAACTTACTTCAGAATTTATCGTTAGAGATTACGACCAAGCAATAAAAATTTCGCCAAATTTTGCGTATTCATATGTAAATAGGGCTAATTTTTTAGTTGGAAGCAACAATTTGAAAGAAGCCATTGCAGACTATTCTAAAGCCATAGAAATAGAACCAGAACTGGCTGAAGCATATTATAACAGAGGATTGGTTTACATTCTTTCGGGCGAAAAAGAAAAAGGTTTGAAAGATTTGGGTAAAGCGGGAGAATTGGGCATTTATACCGCTTACAATATCATAAAAAGATATTTTTGATGGAATTATCGGAATTGACATCGTTATACGCAAAATCGCCATTGCAAAATCAATTTCTTGATTTTTGCAGTTCCAATGCGCAACATTTGCATTTGAAAGGACTGCAAGGTTCGTCGGCTGCGTTGTTTGTAGCATCCGTTTTCAAGCAAAAAACGGGAAACTTTTTGTTTTTGCTTGATGATGAAGAATCGGCAGGGTATTTCTACAACGATTTAACGCAAATTTTAGGAAACAATATTGTTTATTTCTTTCCGTCGTCGTACAAACATTCAATTAAATACAACAAGCAAGACGTGTCGAACGGCATTTTGCGAACCGAAGCACTAAATGCTTTACTAACCGATGAGTTTCATATTATAGTAACTTGCGCTGATGCCATAGCCGAAAAAATAGTTTCAAAACAGCAACTGCAAGACAAAACTTTGGTGCTAAAAGAAAACGAAACTGTTGAAATTCAAAAGTTAGTAGAAGATCTTTTGAAATATAATTTTTCACGCGTAGATTTTGTTTACGAACCTGGTCAGTTTTCGGTAAGAGGTGGCATTGTTGATGTATTCTCGTTTTCTTCGGAATATCCGTATCGAATAGATTTTTTCGGAAACGAAATTGATACTATTCGCAGTTTTGATATTGAGACGCAATTATCGAAAGAACGGCAGTCGCAAATTGCCATTATACCTAACGTAAAAACAGAGAAACAAGACTTAATTTCGTTCTTCGATTTCTTGCCTAAAAATGTTTTTATTTTTGCCAAAGACTTTACCGAAGTGAAATCACAATTGGAAACAATTTTCGATGAACAACAACTGAAAGTGATTGACAAAGGCGAAGGCGACATTGAAAAAGTTTCGGAAAATTTGATTTCGGATAAAGATTTTGTTGCACAAATTGAGAATTTTAGAACCATAGAATTTGGCACACATTCTTTCTTCAAAACTGAAGACTACATACTTTTCAGTACAGCACCGCAACCAGTTTTTATGAAGAATTTCAATTTGATTTCTGAAAACTTGTTGCAATACTTAGTGCAAGGCTACAAAGTGTATATTTTGAGCGATAGTAAAAAGCAAACAGACCGTATCTCAGCCATTTTTCAGGATAGAGGCGATAAAATTACTTTTCAACCTGTACTGAAAACACTGCACGAAGGATTTGTTGATAATGACTTGAAAGTATGTTGCTACACCGACCACCAAATTTTCGACCGTTTTCATAAATTCTCGCTTCGCACCGAAAGTGTGAGAATGGGAAAGGTTGTTTCTACTTTGAAAGAACTAAATCAATTTCAACCAGGCGATTACGTTGTGCATATCGACCACGGTATAGGTCGATTTGGTGGACTGATAGAACAAGAGAAAAACGGAACGAAGCAAGAAGTTATAAAACTTATTTACCAAGATGGCGACATTGTTTTGGTAAGCATTCACGCACTGCACCGAATATCAAAGTACAAAGGAAAAGATGGCGAACCGCCAAAGATTACAAAACTTGGCGGAAATGCTTGGCAAAACTTAAAAGAACGCACCAAGAAAAAAGTAAAAGATATTGCGCGAGACCTTATAGCACTTTATGCCAGAAGAATGAAAGAGAAAGGTTTTGCTTTTCCTCCAGACTCGTATTTGCAACAAGAATTGGAGGCCTCTTTCTTTTACGAAGATACTCCAGATCAAGAAAAAGCCACTGCCGCAGTGAAAAAAGATATGGAAAACACGCGACCAATGGACCGTTTGATTTGTGGCGATGTAGGTTTTGGAAAAACAGAAATTGCTGTACGTGCGGCATTCAAAGCGGCTACAGAAAGCAAACAAGTGGCAGTGCTTGTGCCTACTACGGTGCTCGCTTTGCAACATTACAAAACCTTTTCGGAACGACTGAAAGACTTCCCTTGCAGAGTAGAATACCTTTCGCGCTCAAAATCTGCTTCGCAACAAAAAGAAATTTTGAAGCAACTGAAAGAAGGTAAAATTGACATCATTATAGGCACGCACCGTTTGGTTGGCAAAGACATTGCTTTTCACGATTTAGGTTTATTGATAATAGATGAGGAACAAAAATTTGGCGTTGCGATAAAGGAAAAGTTAAAACAAGTTAAAATAAATGTCGATACACTTACGCTTACGGCAACTCCAATACCTCGTACATTGCAGTTCTCTTTGATGGGAGCAAGAGATTTGTCGGTTATGCGAACACCGCCACCAAATCGTTATCCTGTTCAAACCGAAGTGCTTGAGTTTAACGAAGACGTCATTAGAGAAGCAATTCGTGCCGAAATTAACCGAAACGGACAAATTTTTCTTATAAATAATAGGATTGACAATATTGAACACATCGAGGCAATTGTCAATAAAATTGTGCCCGAAGCGCGTACTGTTGTTGCACACGGCAGAATGGAAAGCGAACGGCTTGAAAATATTATTGTCGATTTTGTCAATTACGAATACGATGTTTTGATAGCCACAAGCATTATAGAATCGGGTGTGGATATTCCAAACGTGAATACAATAATAGTGAACAATGCACAAAATTTCGGATTGAGCGACTTGCACCAATTGCGTGGTCGTGTGGGACGAAGCAACCGTCGTGCTTATTGTTATTTGCTCACGCCATCGAAAAAATTGCTGACTTCTGACGCAAAAAAACGCTTGCAAGCCATTGAGAATTTTTCTGATTTAGGGAGTGGATTTAACCTTTCAATGCAAGATTTAGACATTCGTGGCGCAGGAAATATGCTTGGAGCAGAGCAGAGTGGATTTATTGTCGATTTGGGTTATGAAACCTATCAAAAAATATTGACAGAAGCCGTAGCAGAACTTAAAGAAGAAGAATTTGCGGACCTTTATGCCGAACAGGAAAATGCCGACGACCAAATGCAGTTTGTTACCGATTGTGCCATCGAGTCTGATTTGGAATTGATGTTTCCGCACGATTATATAGAAAATGTATCGGAACGAATGAGTTTGTATCGCGAACTTGACAATATTGAAAATGAGCAGTTACTGCAAGAATACGAAAAACGGTTGATTGACCGATTTGGAGCATTACCACCACAAGCAAAAGACCTTATTTTGATGGTAAGAGCAAGATTTTTAGCTATTTCGCTCGGATTTGAAAAATTGGTACTGAAAGACGGAATAATGATAGCGCACTTTGTTTCGAATGCAGATTCGCCATACTACAAGAGCGAGACCTTCGGTAAAGTTTTGCATTACATCCAATATTTCAGCAATGATTGCCAAATGAGACAACGACAAGGCAAATATTCGCTTTTAATAAATAATGTAACGTCTATTGAAACTGTCTATGACATTTTAAGTATGATGAAAGAAGGGTAATGTAATGTTGCGATATAGAGAAAATATTTTTACATTTGAAAGTTGAATTTTGGAATATGAAAAAGACTTTTTTTATACTGCTTTTATGTTTTGCCTATAATGTGAATGCTCAGCAAACGATGTTGCCAGATGAGTTAAAATCTTTTGTGTTGGAGAATTTTGAAGGGCAGTCCATTCGACTGATTTCTCAGAGCGAAAAATATCCAAAATTAAAGCAAGTTACAATGGAAGACAATTCCATTTTTCTGTACAATGCAAAGAAAATTGTGGTTGGAATTACTTTGAATAATGACGAAAAATCGCTCGAACAACAGTTTGCACAACCTGTAAAAGATTATTTGAGAGAAAATTATAGCGAAAGCAGAGTAGTTTCTTGGTTTGCTGATAAGAAAAAAGAATATTTGGAATTGCACAACGGAACAAAACTTATTTTTTCGGTGAAAGACCATATTTTGCTTGGCAAAGAAAATGATGTTGAAAATTAAGCAAAAAAACACATAAAAATATTTGACAATATTTGCAGATTTGTATTACCTTTGTACCTCGAACTGAAAGGTCAAGTTTTGGTTCAAAACAAACTGCAAAACATTTGATTTTACACTAATATATGTACAAAGAAAAACTTTGCTATATGGTTTGTGAACTCAAGGTCACAACAGAAAAATCCAATCATACGATTTTTCAAAGTAAAGGTTTTTCTATTTTTAATCGGAAACAAATCAGTTGTTAAAATTGATTTTTTCCGTTTTTTTTTGAGAAATAAATAATACTTATAATTATAAATAAAATGGACAAATCGATTAAAAAAGTACTCCTCTTAGGTTCGGGTGCGTTGAAGATTGGACAAGCTGGAGAATTTGACTATTCAGGCTCGCAAGCGTTGAAAGCAATGAAGGAAGAAGGCATCAAAACGGTGCTTATCAACCCAAACATAGCAACGATTCAGACCTCTGCTGGTGTTGCCGATAAGGTTTATTTCTTACCAGTAACTCCTTATTTTGTAGAACAAGTTATCAAAAAAGAACAACCAGACGGAATTTTGTTGGCTTTCGGTGGACAAACAGCGCTCAACTGCGGAACTGAACTTTACACTTCGGGAACATTGGACAAATACAATGTGAAAGTGCTTGGTACTTCGGTCGATGCAATTATGGTAACAGAAGACCGCGACTTGTTCGTTAAAAAATTGAACGAAATTGAAGCAAAAACTCCATCTTCGCAAGCAGTAGAGTCTATAGAAGACGCTTTGAAAGTGGCTCGCAGATTGGGTTACCCTGTTATGGTTCGCTCGGCATACGCACTTGGCGGACTTGGTTCGGGTATTTCTACCAACGAGCAAGAATTTATAGAACTTTGCGAAAGTGCTTTGGCATATTCTAAACAAATTTTGGTTGAAGAATCGCTTAAAGGTTGGAAAGAAATTGAATTTGAAGTTATTCGCGATGCCAACGACCATTGCTTTACAGTTGTACCAATGGAAAATGTTGATCCACTTGGTATTCACACGGGCGAAAGTATCGTAATTTCTCCAATCATTACATTGTCGAAAGAGCAAATTGAATTGCTTCAAGAAATTGCAAAGAAAGTTGTTCGCCACATTGGTATAGTAGGCGAGTGCAACATTCAATACGCATTCAATGCACAAACTAACGACTACCGCATTATTGAAATCAATGCTCGTTTGAGTCGTTCTTCGGCTTTGGCTTCAAAGGCATCAGGTTATCCTTTGGCATTTGTTGCTACAAAATTGGCATTGGGTTACACACTCGACCAAATAGGCGAAATGGGAACACCAAACTCTGCATACGTTGCGCCAAAAGTAGATTATATCATTGCAAAAATTCCTCGTTGGGACTTGACAAAATTTGCTGGTGTTGACCGCAAAATCGGTTCTTCAATGAAATCTGTGGGTGAAATTATGTCAATTGGTAAATCTTTTGAAGAAATTATGCAAAAAGGTTTGCGTATGATTGGACAAGGAATGCACGGATTTGTTGGAAACAATGACATTGAATTTGAAGACCTTGATTATGAATTGGCAAACCCAACCGACTTGCGTATTTTTGCGATAGCAAAAGCATTGGAAAAAGGTTACACTTCAGAACGAATTGAAGAATTAACAAAAATTGACATTTACTTTATCAATTGCTTGAAAAACATTGTAGATTACACAAAAGTTCTTTCGTCGTACAAGAAAATTGAAGACCTTCCAGCCGATGTTTTGAAAGAAGCGAAAAGACTTGGTTTCTCCGATTTCCAAATTGCTCGTTATGTCGAGAATCCACAATCGAATATGGAAAAAGAGCAATTGCGTGTGCGTGCCGTTCGTAAAGCAAACAATATTTTGCCTGCTGTACGCCGTATCAACACAATCGCTTCAGAACATCCTGAATTGACCAACTACTTGTATATGACTTACGGCGAAACTGAACACAGCATCAGTTACGCATACAAAAACGATAAGTCAATCGTTGTGCTTGGTTCGGGTGCATACAGAATTGGTTCTTCGGTAGAGTTCGACTGGTGTTCGGTAAATGCTACACAAGTGGCTCGCAAATTGGGTTACAAATCAATTATGATTAACTATAACCCTGAAACAGTTTCGACCGACTACGATATGTGCGACAAACTTTATTTTGACGAATTGAGTTTTGAGCGCGTGCTTGATGTTATTGACCTCGAAATGCCAAAAGGCGTAATCGTTTCGGTAGGTGGACAAATTCCTAACAATTTGGCAATGAAACTTTATCGCCAAAATGTGCCAGTTTTGGGTACTTCGCCAATTTCGATTGACCGTGCAGAAAACCGTCACAAATTCTCGGCAATGCTCGACCAACTTGGCATAGACCAACCACGTTGGAAAGAGTTGACAAGTTACGACGATATTGACAAATTCATCGACGAAGTTGGTTTCCCTGTGTTGATACGTCCTTCGTACGTACTTTCGGGTGCTGCAATGAATGTTTGCTACGACAAAGAGCAAATGCACGCATTCCTTGGTGCTGCTGCTAAAGTTTCGAAAGAATATCCAGTAGTAGTTTCAAAATTCTTGCAGAATGCTAAAGAAATTGAGTTTGATGCTGTTGCTAAAAATGGCGAAATTATTGAATACGCAATTTCAGAACATATCGAGTTTGCAGGCGTTCACTCGGGCGACGCAACATTGGTTTTCCCTGCACAAAATATTTATGTTGCCACAGTTCGCCGCATTAAACAAATCAGTCGCAAAATTGCACAAGAATTGAACATTAGCGGTCCGTTCAATATTCAATATTTGGCTAAAAACAATGATGTGAAAGTTATTGAATGTAACTTGCGTGCATCTCGTTCGTTCCCATTTGTAAGTAAAGTTTTGAAACGTAACTTTATAGAAACAGCAACAAAAATAATGTTGAACGAGCCAGTTGTTAAACCAGATTCAGCCTTGTTTGATGTTGACTATGTAGGCGTGAAAGCATCGCAATTCTCATTTGCTCGTTTGCACAAAGCAGACCCAATTTTGGGTGTAGATATGTCATCTACGGGTGAGGTTGGTTGCATTGGCGATACTCTTGGCGAAGCATTACTTAAGTCGTTGATTTCGGTTGGAAGCAATATTCCTAAAAAGAATGTAATGGTTTCTTCGGGCGATTCAAAATCGAAAGTAGATTTGCTTGAACCTTGCAAAGTGCTTCAAAGCAAAGGATTCAATATTTATGCTACCGCAGGAACTCAAAAATTCTTGCAAGATAATGGAATTAAGGCAGTTACAGTTGGCTGGCCTGATGAAAAGAGCGAATTGCAGATTATGGATATGATGTCGAACAAAGAATTTGATTTGGTTATCAATATTCCTAAAAATCAATCGAAACGCGAGTTGACAAACGGATATAAAATCCGCCGTGCAGCCATCGACCACAACGTACCTTTGATGACAAATGCTCGTTTAGCAAGTGCATTTATCACAGCATTCTGCGAAAACAACATTGAAGATTTGAAAATTAAAGGTTGGGACGAATACTAAGAGTTAATAGTTAAGAGTTAAGAGTGAAAAGTGATTAGTAAAAAGTTAAGAGTTTTTGCTTGACTATTGAAATAATTTTGAAAAGGCAGTTTCGTGAATGACGAGACTGCTTTTTTTGAATCAATAGAAAAATCAAATTTCGGCTAATAGACTGACTAAAATGAAAATATTTTTAATTTTGGTCAGTTGATTGACCAAAATTGATTATTTTTGTCTCGTAAAAGAATTAAATATATGATAGACAAAAATGTACTTCGAAGTGTATTAAGCAATAATCAAAAGATGATTGCTGATATGAAAATCACGAAAAGAAATTTCAGTTTTCGCGATGAGTTTCGTTATGTGCTTGTGGGTGTACGTAGGGCGGGAAAGTCTTTTTTGATGTTCCAACGCATACAAGAATTGCTATCAAAGGGGCTTACATGGAACGATATGCTCTACTTAAATTTTGAAGATGACCGCTTGTACGATTTTGATGTGCACGATTTTGAAAAAATTTTAGAGGTTCACTCTGAAATGGGGGGAAGTAAGCCTATTCTTTTTCTTGATGAAATTCAGAACATTGGAGGATGGGAAAAGTTTGCACGACGACTTGCCGACAATAAATATATGGTTTATATCACGGGTTCGAATGCCAAAATGCTCAGTTCCGATGTTGCTACAACTCTTGGCGGTCGTTATATTGTTTGTAATGTTTTTCCTTACGATTTTGGTGAATTTTTATGTGCCAATGGCATTGAAAAAGATGACCTTTACTTTGATGAAGAAAAACGTCAAACTTGGCAAAGAGAATATATACAGTTTGGAGGTTTCCCTGAATGTGCCAATTATTCAAGCAAGAGAGAGTATTTACTCTCTGTGTATCAAAAAATATATTTAGGCGACATTGCTATACGAAATAAGGTAGAAAATCCTAATGCTTTGCGACTGATGTTTTTGAAAATGGCAGAAAGTGTTATGCAACCAATTTCACAAACACGACTGGCGAATATTATCAATTCGGTTGGCGTAAATGTTTCGAAAAACACCATCTTAAATTACGCAAATTTTGCCATAAATGCCTTTTTGATATTGCCAATGAAAAATTTTGCTGACAATTTTACAAATCGGGAAACCAATCAAAAATATTATTTTGTAGATAACGGAATAATAGAACTGCAAACTACCGATGCGTTAACTGCACAATTGGAAAATTTGGTTGCAATATCACTATTGAAGCGTTACGGCTTGGATGACCAAGTTTATTTTTACAATTACAATGTAGAAGTTGACTTTGTCGTTCCTGAAAAAGGTTTAGCAATACAAGTTTGTCGCACTCTTGATGAAAATGACAGCGAAACATACGAGCGTGAAACTAAAGCACTCATCAGTCTTGTCAAAAGATTTTCGTATGATAAACTTAAAATAATTACATACAACGACGAAGAACGTACAATTTACGTTGGAAATAAAGAGATACAAGTTTTACCAATTTGGAAATGGCTATTAGATTAACGTGAATTTTGAAATTTTGCTAACTTTGTATATCAATAAATTTTCACCTTGTATCCTGAAGATTTTGAACATAAAGTGGGTTTTGATGCAGTTCGGCAATTGCTGAAAGAGAAGTGCATTAGCGAACCTGGCATTGAATTTGTGGACGAAATATCTTTTTCCGACAATTTCGATGCTGTTTCTATGTCTTTGAATCAAACAAGCGAATTTTGCCAAATTCTTGCCGAAGAAAATGATTTTTCGATGGGAAACATTGTCGATATTCGCAACGGACTGAAGAAAATTCGTGTAGAAGGTCTTTTTCTTGATGAACAAGAATTGAACGGACTGCGGACTTCACTTGAAACATTCAGTCAGTTACTAAAATTTTTCAACAATGCCGACGAAACTCGTTATTTTCATTTAAGGCAACTTTTTATTGATGCCGAAAATGTTGATAATATTCTGCGCGAAATAAACCGAATTCTTGATAAATACGGAAAAATAAAAGACAATGCTTCGGCACAACTTTTTGCTATTCGACGCGAAATGACGTCGGTGCAGGGCAGTATTTCTCGCATTTTACAGTCGGTATTGCGAAAAGCACAAACCGATGGTTATGTAGAAAAAGACCTTTCGCCGGTGATGCGTGATGGCAGATTGGTAATTCCCGTAAATCCTTCGTACAAAAGGCATATAAAAGGAATTGTACTTGACGAATCAGCCACAGGGAAAACTGTATTTATTGAACCAACAGAAGCCGTAGAAGCCAATAACCGACTTCGTGAACTCAATGGCGAAGAACGCCGTGAGATAATAAAAATACTGACTGAATTTTCTACTTTTTTGAGACCATATACCGAAGAAATTTTGCACCTTTTCGAAATTCTTGGAGAAATAGATATGATTCGTGCCAAAGCGTTATTTGCTACAGAGATAAATGCCGTTTTGCCACAAATTACAAGTCAAACCGAATTTGAATGGCACGGTGCTTGTCATCCGTTGCTCTATCTCTCTCACAAAAAACAAGGCAAAAAGGTGGTTCCTTTGAACATTAAACTGAATGATGAAAATAGAATTTTACTCATTTCCGGTCCAAATGCAGGAGGAAAATCGGTGTGCCTAAAAACGGTTGGACTTTTGCAATATATGCTTCAGTGCGGACTGCTTGTGCCAATGAGCGAAAGCAGTAAAACAGGCATATTTACTGACATTTTTATTGATATTGGCGACGAACAATCGATAGAAGACGATTTGAGCACTTACAGTTCGCACCTTAAAAATATGAAATATTTTTTGCGTAACTGCAACGAGAAAAGCATTATTCTGATAGATGAATTCGGTTCGGGAACAGAGCCTCGCATTGGTGGCGCTATTGCCGAAGTACTGCTGAAGCAATTCAACGAAAAACGCACATACGGGGTAGTAACGACACACTACACCAATCTAAAACTATTTGCCGAAAATACCGATGGTGTTGCAAACGGTGCAATGCTTTATAATAGACACGAAATGCAACCGCTTTTTGAGTTGCAAATAGGCATTCCTGGCAGTTCGTTTGCTGTAGAAATTGCTCGAAAAATTGGACTTCCCGAAGATATTATTTCCGAAGCAAGCGAAAAGGCTGGCAACGAAAATGTAAAACTCGACAAATACTTGCAAGATGCAATACGCGACAAGCACTATTGGGAAACGAAGCGTAAAACCATTCGCCAAAAAGAAAAGTATTTTGAGGAAATGGCGGAAAAATATCGTGCCGAATTGGAAAACATAGAAAAGCAACGAAAAGAGTTGCTTCGCAATGCAAAATCTGAAGCAAAATCAATGATTGAAAATGCTAACGCACAGATTGAAAATACTATACGAAAAATAAAAGAATCGAAAGCCGACAAGGAACAAACAAAATCGGCACGCAACGACCTAAAAGAATTTAGTAGCGAATTGCAACAAAAAGAAGAATCGTTGGCATCATTGTCTAAGAAAATAGAAAAAATTGCCGTTAAAAAACACGATAAACCAAAACAAAAACAGCAGTTTGATCCAAAGAACTACGCCGTTGGCGACAATGTGCGACTGAAAGGGCAAAATACTATTGGCGTAATTCTCGATATTCAAGGCAAAAATGCTACTGTGGCATTTGGGCAACTAAAAATGAATGCTAAACTTGAGAACTTGGAGAAGTTGAGCAACAATCAAGTGAAGAAAGAGCAACGGCAAATAACACTAATAGGAGCAACCACACGAGAGGAAATTCGTCAGAAAAAACTTAACTTTAAGCACGAAATTGATGTGCGCGGTATGCGTGGCGACGAGGCATTGCAAGCCGTAATGTATTTTATAGACGATGCACTGACGGTAGGCGTTTCGGAAGTGCGCATTTTGCACGGAACAGGCACTGGTGCGTTGCGTGAGGTCATTCGTCAGTACCTTGCCACCGTGAATGGCGTAGAGCGTTATCACGACGAACACGTGCAGTTTGGAGGCGCAGGAATTACGGTAGTAGAGTTTTAATAAATGAGGAGTTAGGAATGAGGAATAACCAAATAAGCAATTATCAATCATTGACCAAAGGGAAATAAATCAACAATTAAACATTCAAAAAAACATTTATGACCAAAGAAGAAGCGATAAAATATTTAACCGAGCGTGGAAAAGATACTTTAATTGATCATTTAGGTATTAAATTTGTAGATATTACCGAAAATGGAGTAGTGGCTACAATGCCAGTAAACAACAATACACGCCAAGTAAGTGGTATTCTGAATGGTGGTGCTTCGTTGGCGTTAGCAGAATGTTTGGCTGGTAGTACTTCGGCTTTATATTGTGCCGAAGATGAAGTGCCTGTTGGTATGCAGGTGAGTGGCAGTCACGTTTCGGCAGCAATGGTTGGTGATGTGGTTGTTGCTACAAGTACGCTCATTCATAGAGGTAAGTCAACACATTTGGTAAATGTGGATATTCGTTCTCAAAATACGGGTAAACTCGTTTCTACATCGAGAGTACAAAACTTTATAAAGAAGTTAGGAATTAGGAATTAGCATATAGTTAAGAGTTAAGAGTTAAGAGATGAGAGATTAAAGCATATAGCATATAGCATATAGCATATAGAATATATGTCATTTGACTTTTGACTTTTGACGATTTAATCTTAAACCAATCATCAAATAACCAAAAAAACACTGAACGATTAAACATAAAAAATGTTTTCCATTACCGATATACAAATACTTATTGCACAAAAGAAGTGCTTCGCACTTTTCCGTTTGCCAAACGAAACGGAAGTGCGACTTTGTATGCAAAATGATGGCAGATTTTCAGAAATAAGAAAAATATCGGAAATGCCACAATCGGAAATGTTTGTTTTTGCTCCGTTTGCTATTTCAAATAAGTTTCCTATAATTTCAATTAAATCAGATATTTGCGAAGTTGTTTCGCTTGAAAATGTAAATAATTGTGGCAAACTGACTTTTGGAAATACTGTAGCAGATAAAAATAAATACGCTGCTGTTTTTGAAAAATTTCACGAAAAACTGAACGATAAACATCAACAAAAATTGGTGCTTTCGCGTAAAAAAACAGCAAAAATTTCAAATGATTTTTCACCATTGAATCTTTTTTGTAAGGCATTGGAAAGGTACAAAAACTCGTTTGTATATTTGTTTTACACCCCAACAACAGGCTTTTGGTGTGGCAGTACGATGGAAGTTCTTTTGTCTGGAGAGAATGGCAGATACAGCACAATGTCGGTGGCAGGAACGCAAAAAAAGAAAGATGACGAAAATGCAGTTTGGGACGCTAAAAACATTCGAGAGCAAGCGCTTGTTTCCAACTTTATAAGAGATGTTTTACTGAAAGAAAATTGTGCTTTTACCGAATCGAAACCATACACCACGCAAGCGGGAAATTTGCTTCATTTGCGTACAGATTTTTCTTTCAATACAAATGATAATATTTTGCATTTAATTGATTCACTTCATCCTACGCCTGCTATTTGTGGCATTCCACAACAAGAATCGCAACAATTTATTATAGAAAACGAAGGATATAGTCGTGAATATTATGCGGGATTTTTAGGACAAATTTCACCAAAAAAATGCAATTTATTTGTTAATTTGCGTTGCGCAAAAATTATTGACAATGAAATAAGTTTTTTTGCTGGAGGCGGCATACTTCCACAATCGACAATGGAAAGCGAATGGAATGAAACCGAAGCCAAAATGGAAACGATTAGCAAATGTGCTAATTAAAGCAAATAACCAAATCAACATTAAACATTAAACGATTAACGCATCAATGTACTCCTCTAAACAAAACATATTGCAACTTGTAGCGCTGATGCGTGAGTTTGAAATTCGCGACGTGGTGCTTTGTCCTGGTTCGCGAAACGCACCTTTGAGCAAAACTTTTGCTGCGTGCAATTTTTTTCATTGCCACGCCGTAACCGACGAGCGAAGTGCTGGATTTCAAGCAATAGGGATGATAGAAGCAACCAACCGACCCGTAGCCATTTGTTGCACATCGGGCAGTGCGTTGCTCAATATTGCGCCGTCAGTAACCGAAGCGTATTATCAAAAGTTGCCTTTGCTCGTTATTTCGGCAGATAGACCTGCGGCTTGGATTGGACAAATGGACGGACAAACGATTGTTCAACCTGAAGCACTCAAAAATTTCTGCACCAAAAGCATTGCGTTGCCCGAAATAAACTCCGACGAAGAAGAGTGGTTTTGCAACCGCCTTATAAACGAGGCTCTGCTGTGTTTAACGGGCGAGAGTGGTTGTGTACACATAAATATACCCATCAGCGAACCGCTTTTTGACTTCTCTGTACAAGAACTGCCAAAAGTCCGTAAAATCAATGCGAATATAAATCGTTCAATATACAAATGGGAATCTTCGCAAAAGCCAATGATTATAGTTGGTCAAATGTTGCCAAACAACGATTTGGACGATGCTTTACGCTTTTTGGTTGAAGAAAAACATTGCGTGGTTTTATGCGAACATTTAGCAAATGTAAATCTTGGCATTAGCAATTTTAACGAAATTGACCTTACGCCAGAACTTGTTCCAGATTTCCTTGTTACCATTGGCGGACACATTGTTTCAAAAAAATTGAAGCAGTTTTTGCGAAAAAACAAACCAAATACACATTGGCACATATCAAAAAATGGTGAAATAGCCGATACTTATCAGTGTTTGACTGACGTTCTTCGTTGTTCAGACATTGCCTCGTTGCTCATCTCGTTAGGCGAAATAGGAACAAAGGCAACCGCTGATTTTCAAAACAAATGGATAGAAGCATCGAAAAATGTGGTGAGTGTATCCAAAGATTATTCTGAAGAATATGCAGTGGCAAGTTTGCTAATGAAAATGCCGAGCGACTGTGCATTGCAGTTGGCAAACAGTAGTGCAGTACGTTTAGCGCTGAAGTACGCATTGCCGCAAAATGTGAAAGTGTTTTGCAATCGTGGCACAAACGGCATAGAAGGCTCACTTTCGGCAGCAGTGGGTTATGCAAACGCAAGTGGCGAAAAGACATTTCTCGTTATTGGCGATTTAAGTTTCTTTTATGATATTAACTCGTTAATGTCGCTCTCGGAGAAATCAAATCTGCACATTTTATTACTGAATAATAATGGTGGTAAGATTTTTGAAAACCTTTTGCCTATGGATGACGACACACAAAAATATGTGGCTGCCAAAGGTGCAAATATTACTGCCGAGAAATGGGCAGAAACTATAGGATTAACATATATTTCGGCAGAAAACCAATCAGATTTTGATAAAAAAATAGACGAATTCATCAATTTAAAATCAAATGTATTACTTGAATTAAACTTTGTAAAATAACCAAAATCAATGACTTTTAACTCTAAACTCTAAACTTTTAACTATATGCGAACTTGGGAAACAATAAAACAATACGAAGATATTTTGTTTGAATTTTACAACGGAATAGCAAAAATAACTATCAACCGACCGAGATATAGAAATGCCTTTACGCCACAAACTACAATGGAACTCAGCGATGCTTTTTTGTATTGTCGTGAGTGCCAAGATGTGAATGTTGTTATCCTTACAGGTGCTGGCGACAAAGCCTTTTGCAGTGGTGGCGATATGCACGTGAAAGGTCGTGGTGGATATGTGGGCAACGATGGTGTTCCACGTTTGAATATATTGGATGTTCAAAAGCAAATTCGCTCTTTGCCGAAACCTGTTATAGCAATGGTAAATGGTTATGCCATTGGTGGCGGACACGTTCTGCACGTGGTTTGCGACCTTTCTATAGCATCTGAAAATGCAATTTTTGGTCAAACTGGTCCTAAAGTGGGCAGTTTCGATGCTGGTTTTGGTTCGTCATATTTGGCACGTGTGGTAGGACAGAAAAAAGCACGTGAAATTTGGTTTCTTTGCCGACAATATTCTGCACAAGAAGCGCTCGAAATGGGTTTGGTAAACAAAGTTGTTCCGTTCGACCAACTCGAAGATGAATGCGTGGCTTGGGCTGAACAAATGATGCAACATAGTCCGTTGGCAATGCGAATGATAAAGGCGGGACTTAATGCCGAACTCGATGGACAAGCGGGCATACAAGAATTGGCAGGTGATGCCACAATGCTTTATTATATGACAGATGAAGCACAAGAAGGTGGAAAAGCATTTCTCGAAAAACGCAAACCCGATTTTAAAAAATATCCGAAATTTCCGTAAGAAAGAAATTTAATGATTTTTGCGATTGACTTAACACATTTTAACTTTTTTAAATGTATAATCTAAAATTTGTTCCATATACACTTCATTTCAAAAAACCAGCGGGAACTTCGCGTGGCATTTATACTACCCGAAAAGTTTGGTACGCTGTGCTTACTGATAACGATAACCCCGAACACATTGGTGTAGGGGAGTGCGCACCATTGCCAAACCTTAGTTGCGACGATGTGCCAGAATACGAGTCTGTATTGCAACAACAAGCGGAACGCATAAACAATGGTGGCAGATTTTTTGATGCTTCATTGCAACAATTTCCGTCAATAATGTTCGGTTTGGAAACGGCATTTCTACATTACAATGTTGGTTCTGTTTGCTTTTTCAATAATAATTTTACCCAACAAAATGTCGGAATTCCAATCAACGGACTGATTTGGATGGGAGAAAAAGACGAAATGCTAAGTCAGATTAAGTCTAAAATATCAGCAGGATTCAAATGTATAAAACTTAAAATCGGTGCAATAAATTTTGAAGACGAATTGGCACTGATAAAATATATTCGTGATGAATTTTCACCTTCAGATATTGAAATTCGCGTAGATGCAAATGGCGCTTTTTCGCCCGAAAATGCACTCGAAAAATTGGAAAAACTCTCCAAATTCTCGCTTCATTCTATTGAGCAACCAATCAAAGCAGGGCAGTGGGAACATATGGAACAATTGTGTGCTGAAAGTCCGCTCCCTATTGCGTTTGATGAAGAATTGATTGGTGCGAATAGTATAGAAGAAAAGATTAAATTACTTAATTCGCTCCGTCCGCAGTACATTGTACTGAAACCTTCGTTGCACGGTGGCATTCGAGGCACACAAGAGTGGATTGACGAGGCAAATAAACGAAATATCGGTTGGTGGATTACATCGGCATTAGAATCGAATGTAGGATTAAATGCAATTGCTCAATTTTGCTCTACTCAAAATCCAAAAATTCCACAAGGTCTTGGCACTGGATTGCTGTTTACCGACAACGTTGATTTTCCTTTGGAAATACGTGAAGATAAACTTTGGTTTAACGGCAAAACAAATGTTGATTTTTCATCAATAATAAACCAATAATTTTATTCAAAAAATCCTCAGTGGGAATATATTTTTAGATGATTTTTTAAGTTTGTTGCTTGTAAATTAGTTATCTTTGTACTTGCTAAAAAAATATTGAAATGTATAGAAGTTATACTTGTGGCGAGTTAAGACTCACCGACGCAGGAAAAAATGTGACATTGGCTGGTTGGGTGCAACGTACACGCAAAATGGGCGGAATGACTTTTGTTGATTTGCGCGACCGTTACGGAATTACTCAACTTGTGTTCGACGAAAACACAAATGCCGAACTTTGTGAACAAGCAAATAAACTTGGTCGCGAATTTGTAATTCAAATAAAAGGTACTGTAAACGAGCGTTATAGCAAAAATGCCAATATGCCAACTGGTGATATTGAAATTATTGTTTCGGAACTCAAAGTTCTTAACGCTTCGCTTGTACCACCTTTCACAATAGAAGACAATACCGATGGAGGTGACGACCTTCGTATGAAATATCGCTACCTTGATTTGCGCCGTCAGTGCGTACGCCAAAATTTGGAACTTCGCCATAAAATGGCTTTCGAAGTACGTTCTTACCTCGATAAACAAGGATTTTTGGAAGTTGAAACGCCTGTTCTTATCGGTTCTACACCCGAAGGTGCGCGCGACTTTGTTGTGCCATCGCGTATGAATCAAGGACAATTTTATGCTTTGCCTCAAAGTCCACAAACGCTTAAACAATTGTTGATGGTGGCTGGTTTCGATCGCTATTTTCAAATTGTAAAATGTTTCCGCGATGAAGACCTTCGTGCCGACCGTCAGCCTGAGTTTACGCAAATAGACTGCGAAATGAGTTTTGTTGAGCAAGAAGACATTATCACTTTGTTTGAAGGTATGGCAAAACATTTGTTCAAAACTATTCGCAATATCGAAATAAAAGAAGCATTTCCACGTATGACGTGGCACGATGCTATGAAATACTACGGAAGCGACAAACCCGACCTTCGTTTCGAAATGAAATTCGTGGAGTTGATGGACATTTTGAAAGGTTATGGTTTCAGTGTGTTTGATGGAGCAGAGTATATTGGTGGTATTTGTGCCAAAGGTGCTGCGTCTTATACGCGTAAGCAAATCGACCAATTGACCGATTTCGTAAAACGTCCGCAAATTGGTGCAAAAGGTTTGGTTTATGCACGTGTAGAAGCCGACGGAACAGTAAAATCGAGCGTAGATAAATTCTATTCGCAAGAAGTATTGCAAAAAATGAAAGAAGCATTTGCTGCCGAAACAGGCGATTTGATTCTTATACTTTGTGGCGACGATACAATGAAAACTCGCAAACAACTTTGCGAACTTCGTTTGGAAATGGCTCAACAACTCGGTTTGCGTGACAAAAATAAATTCGCTTGCCTTTGGGTTGTAGATTTTCCAATGTACGAGTGGAGCGAAGAAGAAGGTCGCTTGATGGCAATGCACCATCCGTTTACAAGTCCTAAACCCGAAGATGTACCTTTGCTCGATACCGACCCTGCATCAGTGCGTGCCAATGCCTACGATATGGTTATCAATGGCGTTGAAGTTGGTGGTGGTTCTATCCGTATTCACGATAGCGAGTTACAAGCAAAAATATTTAAAATTCTTGGTTTTACACCAGAAAAAGCAGAAGAGCAATTCGGTTTCTTGATGAACGCTTTTCAATATGGTGCGCCACCTCACGGAGGTTTGGCATACGGACTTGATCGCTGGGTAAGTCTTTTCGCAGGTTTAGACAGCATTCGCGATTGTATTGCGTTCCCGAAAAACAATTCTGGTCGTGATGTTATGCTCGATGCTCCTGGAAATTTGGCACAAGAGCAACTTGACGAACTCGGATTGAAAATTGTAGTGAAATAACATACTGAAATACAAGATGAAAAAGGCGGAATCAAAACGATTTCGCCTTTTTTGCATATATACAAAAAACGCTCCCAAAAAATGAGAGCGTTTTCATAAATGATATTACAGAAATTTATTCTTCGCTTTTTTCGGCAACTTCATCATCTTGTTTCTTGAAATTTTTCATTCCACTTTCAATCAAAATGTTGTACCAAGAAAAAAGTTTTTTGATGTCTGATGCGTGTACACGTTCTTTGTCGTAAGTAGGAACGGCTTTTGCCAAGAAATCTTTTTCATCGGCTTTTTCCAATTTCTTACCACCTTGTAATTTTTCTATTGCAGCCAAAACTTCGTACAACGAAAGTTCACCTTCTTCGGTGTAAATTGAAATATCGTGCAACGAAATCACTTTGTCGTGAGAGTAGGCTGGCGTTCTTTTCTTGTCAACAAGCGATTCTACAATCAGCATATTTTTACCTTGCGATACCAAAGAAAACAACCCCGAACGTCCTGTTATTGCTAAAATTCTTCTTAACATATTATTTTTATTTAAGATTTTGAAATTTCTACACAAAGATAATTGATTTTGTTTTGAAACGAAAACATCGAACTCCAAATTTCCAATTTCAATTTTCCAATTCCTAACTCCTCACTCCTATTTTTTTAATAAGGTCTTCGCGTCCCATACGGCGCAAGTCGGCAATTATTTGATTGCGATATTCCTTTTGGTACCAAAAGAAAAATTTGCGTTGCCCAAGTTTTTCTTCTTTCGTTTTGGCAGTTCGTATGGGTTTCATCGTGTATGGGTCAAGCCCTGTGTAATACATTTCAGTAGCTAATGTCATAGGCGTCGGTGTAAAATCTTGAATTTGTTCTAATTTGAAATTCAAGTTCTTCGTAATGGCTGCCAATTCTGCCATATCGAGTGCCGTACAACCTGGGTGACTCGACATAAAATAAGGTATAAGTAATTGATTTTTATGCTCTTTCTCGTTTATTTCATCAAATATTTTTTTGAACTGATAAAACAATTCGAAACTTGGTTTGCGCATTGTTTGCAACACATTTTCGGAAGTGTGCTCTGGCGCAACTTTCAGTTTTCCCGAAACGTGATTTGCTATCAGTTCGTGAATGTACTCGCGATTGATGCGGTTCACTTCTTCGTCATCAGTATGGTGCAAACACATATCGTAGCGCACACCACTGCCAATGAAAGTTTTCTTTATGTACGGCAGTTTATCTACTTTTTTGTACAAATCCAACAGCGGTTTATGACTGATATTCAAATTTTTACAAATATTTGGATGAACACACGTAATGCGACGACATTTTTTGCACAAATCCGTATTTTTGCCTTGCATTTTGTACATATTTGCCGAAGGTCCGCCCAAATCGCTCAAATAACCTTTGAAATCGGGTAAATCTTTTATTTTTTCAATTTCTTTGAGAATAGATTCCTCCGAGCGCGAAATAATTTTTCGTCCTTGATGAATAGAAATTGTACAAAATGCACATCCGCCCATACAACCACGATGAATATTGACAGAATGTTTTATCATTTCGTATGCGGGAATAGTTTTCCCTTTGTATTTCGGGTGGGGCAGTCGTGTGAAAGGCAATTCGTAAGTTGCATCGAGGTCGGCACCCGTCATTTCAAACGGTGGATTGACGATGATATTTTTGTCGAGATACTTTTGTACAAGTCTTGCAGAATTGCTACGTGTAGATTGCTCTTCTATGTTACGAAAATTTTCGGCATATAGTTTTTTGCTTTTCAAGCAATCTTCGTGACTATGCAAAACGATGTCTGCCCATTCGGTTTTTTCAACTTTCGAAGAAATGTACACGGTTTGACGAATGTCGGTAGGAATTTTGTTCGTTTGTTTGAATTTTTGTGCCAATTCTCGCAGAGGCAATTCGCCCATACCATAAATAAGCAAATCAGCATTGCTGTCGATAAGTATGCTCGGCATAAGTCGGTCGTCCCAATAATCATAATGCGTCAATCGTCTCAACGAGGCTTCAATTCCGCCTATCACGATAGGTACATCAGGATATAATTTCTTCAATATATTCGCGTACGTTATTGTTGTTCTGTCGGGTCGAAAACCAATTTTTCCGTCGGGCGAATAGGCATCGTCTGAACGAAGTCTTTTGTTGGCAGTGTAATGATTTACCATCGAGTCCATTGCACCTGCCGAAATTGCAAAAAACATACGTGGCTTGCCCATTTTTTTGAAATCTCGCAAGTCGTCACGCCAATTTGGTTGTGGTACAAGTGCCACTCTAAGTCCCTCGTTTTCAAGAATTCTACCTACTACAGCGCCACCAAAAGAAGGGTGATCTACATACGCATCGCCCGAAAATAGAACGACATCAACTTCGTCCCATCCTCTGATTTCGAGTTCTTTTTTTGTGGTTGGTAACCAATCGGTAAGTTGCATATTTCTTTACTCTTGGTAATAAATTCGTTTTACTCGTTTAGAAATTCCAGTCAAAATTTCGTACGAAATTGTACCAATACTTTCTGCCATTTTTTCAATAGACATATTGTCGCCAAAGATTTCTACAGAATCTCCAACTTTAGCATCAATGCCCGTGATGTCAATCATTGCACAGTCCATACAAACATTGCCAATGATTGGAGCAATTTTGCCGTTTATCATTACTTTTCCTATACCATTGCCAAGTTTTCGGTTTAGTCCGTCGGCGTAACCAACTGGAATTGTAGCAGTTTGCGAATTTCTTGTTAGTTTTCCCTTTCTGCTGTAACCTACAGTTTCGTCGGCAGGTACATTTTTTATTTGTAAAATAGTAGTTTTCAAACTGCAAACATTGCGCAATTTATGTCCGTTTGCACTCATTCCATAATGACCAATTCCAAGTCGTACCATATCAAACTGATATTCGGGGAAACGCTCAATGCCTGGCGAATTAAGTATATGACGAAGAATTTTATGGTCGAAAGCATCGGACAATTTATCGCTATATGCCTTGAACACAGATATTTGCTGACGTGTAAAATCATCAAATTGAGGATTATCTGCGCCAACCAAATGTGAAAAAATTGAACGAATTTTTACGCTGTTTTGCGATTTTATGAGCGTTATCAATTTGTCAACTTCGTCGGGCATAAAGCCAAGTCGGTGCATTCCTGTATCTACTTTTATGTGAATAGGATAGTCTGTAATACCTTGTCGTTCTGCTTCTTCAATGAAACTTTCGAGCAACTCGAAAGAGTAAATTTCGGGTTCGAGATGGTGCTCAAAAAGCAATGAAAAACTATGTTTTTCGGGATTCATCACCAAAATAGGCATCGTAATTCCTTCATTTCTTAGTTCGGCACCTTCGTCGGCAACGGCAACTGCCAAAAAATCGCATTTGTTTCGTTGCAAAGCGATAGAAACTTCGCTCGAACCGCTACCATACGCATTGGCTTTTACCATACTTACAATCTTGGTTTCGGGCTTCAAGTATGACCTGAAATAATTGAAATTTTCGATGAGCGCAGTCAAGTTTACCTCAAGCGTTGTTTGGTGCAAGATAAACTCCAGCGAACGAGAAATGTTTTCAAATTGAAATTTTCTGGCACCTTTCAACAAAATCGCTTCGTTTTCAAAT